>JAKMGM010000057.1 GCA_022424925.1 Candidatus Poseidoniaceae archaeon
CACCGTGGTGGTTGCCCACATCTGTGGACGTTGATCGAAATTAAACCCACGACTCTATAGAATCGAGAATTGGCGTTACTGGCACTGCATTGGTGTACCAAACCGATGTTACGGAGACTCATCTGGCTGCATTGAACAATCTGGGTTTGAATGTTGTCGATGTGCTTGAGGCCGTCAACGGCGTCCTTCTTGGGCAAGTCAACACGACCCTTGCACCCACACTTGCTGCGCTCGAAGATGTGGTGATGGTCGAAGAATACGGGAATGTAGTCTTTTACGGCGATGTACAAACACCTGCAGTCAAGGCAAGCAATTCCAGTTTCTACCCAATGGGTGCTTGGGACCTCGGGGTTTCAGGGGCTGGGGTGAACATCGCCATGGTTGACACCGGCGTCGACAACGAACATCCCGGTCTAAGCGACAAATTTGTTGCAGGATACGACGCAGTCTGCTACACGCCTTCAGATCCAATATGCATTGCAGCCGGTGGTGGTTTACGTGAGACGGATGGAACCTTTGACCCCGACGACGGAAATCAACACGGTACAGCGTGCATGGGTATGGCCGCAGCAACAGGTATTGATGCCAGCGGTGCCCAAACTGACTTCTACGGTTCAGCACCCGATGCAGCCCTTATCGATGTGCGTATCGGAACCGATGCAGGTGCAGGACCGTTTGAGAATTACGTTCTTGAGCAAGAATTTTACGAGTCTGCGATGAATGGCATTCAGTGGATTATCGATAACAAAGACACGGCTTGGCAAGACGCTGATGGGACAAATTACGGTATCGATATCATCTCGCTCTCGTGGGGTATCACCTCCCATGAAGGTGGTGGTTCGGACGGAAACGACATGCACAGCCAAATTCTCAATGAAGCGATGGAAGCAGGAATCATTGTCAGCGTGGCAGCAGGAAACGATGGTCCTTCAAACGACGGTTTGTCCGGCATGGGCTCTTCAGACCTTTCACTGACTGTTGGGGCAACCGATGACCGAAACACAGTGGATCGACAAGACGATACGATTGCAGATTACTCTTCGAGAGGTCCAAGGCGTGACAACGGTGACGGGAATCCTCTCAACGAGCTCAAACCAGAGATTTCGGCTCCAGGCACCAACATCATTCAGGCTGAAGCGTGTGTTACCAGCGGCCTATGCAATAACTTCCTCGGAGGGGATGCATCGGATAACGGCTACACCGGACGAGGTTCAGGAACTTCGTACGCCACACCAGCCGTTTCAGGTATCCTTGCTCTCATGATTGAAGCAAATCCAAACCTTTCACCGGCTGAGCAGAAAGAAATCATCAAACTCACAGCAGAACGCCGTGGAGAACCATCGCAACCGGATGTTGATCCGTTTTGGAACCGTGATTTTGGTTGGGGCATGGCTGATGCCTACGAGGCCACAAAGATGGCACTACTTCTGAAGGAGCAGAATCTTACTGGAGCGATTGATGTGTTTTCACAAGTTCACATAACCAACGCTTCAATCAACCAAACAAACGGCCTCTATGTCATCGAAGGGATGGCTTGGAGCCAAGCCAGTACTTTGTCTGCAGTTGAATTTAGAATCGGAAACGGTGCATGGAAAAGCGCTGCTTTCGATGAAACAAGTACGCAATTAGCGGCCTTGGAACGCTTTACTTGGACGGTGGCCATCGACCTTGATGCGCTTGCCAAAGGCAACCAAACGGTCGAATTCCGAGGTGTCAACGAACAGGGTGTCCAATCCTTACCCGTCTCAGTGACAGCGATGGGTACTGGTGAAGGAGTCTCTGACCAATCATCTAGCTTGTTTGCAAACCTTCCCACGAGCGGCTACTTCCTTCTCTTGTCAATTGTCGTTGTTCTTCTTCTATGGAACTCAAGAACCGATACGCCTCTTAGTGCGTTCCCAAACGACTCGAACGAAACCATTGAGGCTGCTATTGCTGCGGATGTTGAAATGGCAGAGGCTATCGACGGCGTTTTGGTTGCCGAAGAGTCTGAAAAGAAGTAGCGAACTGTGACCTTCCTCTCCCTTGACTTGAAAAGACCCCCCCCGATACGTGATACTATGCGAACATTCAGCGACCGAGTCTTGAGTATTCAACCGACAGGCGTCCGCAAGATGTTTGACCTCGCAGGCGATGATGTCATCTCTTTCGGTTTAGGCGAACCTGACTTTCAACCACCTCCAATCGCAATTGAGGCTTTTCATCAAGCCATGCTCGACGGCCGAAACAAGTACACGACGACAGCCGGACTCCCGGCTCTTCGAAGCAAAATAGCCGAATCGTGGGCATCCTATCAACCTGGGATGGATGAACATAATGTTTGCATCACGATGTCGGGTACCAATGCATTGCTCAATTTATTCCTCTCGTTGGTTAATCCTGGCGATAATGTGTTGTTGCCTGAACCGTATTTCCCGTTGTATGGGCCAGATGTATCTATTGCTGGGGGGACAGCCAAATATTATTCATGCTTGTTTGAAAATGAGTTTATTCCTGACGTTGAACACCTTGAATCACTCGTTGATGAGAATACAGTAGCGATTCTGTATAATTTTCCCAGCAACCCGACTGGTGGAACGCTCGATACAACCCAACGCGACGGTTTACTTGAGTTCGCAAAGCGTCACGACCTTTGGATTATTTCAGATGAAGTTTACGACCGCATCGTCTTTGACGAACCACATGTCTCGTTCATGGGAACCGGCTATGAACGGGTGCTCATCGTCAACTCTTTTTCGAAGACGTTCGCGATGACAGGTTGGCGCATGGGGTACATCGCATCGACCAATGTTGAAGCCATGCAGCAAATCATCAAGATGCAGTACTACATTGCTGCGTGTTCGAACGATGCCATGCAGCACGCAATCTTAGCAGCAATGACGCAAGCAAGCGATTACCCGAACATTTTAGCCAATGAATTCAAACAACGCTGCGACCTTATCGTTGACCGATTGAATGCCATGCCTGGTGTTCAATGTCACAAACCAAAGGGTGCAATCTATGTGTTCCCGAAAGTGGATGTTCCAAACATGTCATCCCATGATGTGGCCATGGAACTCCTCAAAGACGGAGTTTTGTGTTCACCAGGTTCAGCATTCGGACCATCTGGTGAAGGCCATCTTCGTTTTGCTTACACGATTAGTCAAGCCGATATCAGCAGAGGAATGGATATTGTCGAGGCTACGCTTTTACGCCTACAGGCCGAAGCCTGAGGTGACGACATGAGTTTTTTGGCATCGGTTGGATTTTTCTTCTTCGGCGTATCTTTGGGTACTGTCTTGCCGCGCTTTCCGTTCTTACTGATGTCACGTACACGTGGTTTCAACACAAACTTCCCGCCACATCCAGAGCCGGTTCCATTATCGCCACACCTCACTCAACGTGTCCTGCACATGCGTATGTTCTACTGGTTGAGTTTCATTGTTGTTCTTCTACCGCTTTCTCTTGGTTTGGCTTCTGTACGATGGGGTAATGCAGCATTTGGATTTGGTCTTTGGACATCCAGTTGTTGGCTTATTTTGAACAGACTTCAGTATTTTGTAGGGGGCATGCCCCCTCCTTGGACTACTGAGATGGCTGTTGAATTGCAAGTTATCGCTGATAAAGCCGAACTTTCCGGAGGATGTTGCAACTGGACTTCGCCTTACTGGAAGGTAACAGGAATCTATTGCGTAAACTGCTCAGCGCGCCTTTCACCCATGGCGCGACCAGACCTCGGTCGGAAAAGAAGCGAGCGCCGCCCCCTCGGTTTCTTGCGCCTTCTCTTGAGTGATGGGTATCCAATCATGGCAGCAAACGACGTTGATATAGCCACTGAAGAGGAATGATGGCCTCACTCAATCGCCCGCTCATTCGTTCATTTTCAGAGCTCGAGAAGGGCAATCTTTGAGAGAGGAATGGGTGAGGCACGAGTATGGGGAGGTATGCTCGGCGAAAAACGCTGATACCTCGCATATGGCTTACTTTCGTAGCCTTTTGTCAAGTTTTTCTTACACCACTCGCTGCTTTTTCGATTACTTACTTGTTTCAATTTTCGCTTGCTGACGAAGGCGCTGCACTCACATTCGATCGAGACATGATTCCGTGGATTGCTGCCGCTTCGATGATGTACGGCATGATTGCCTTGATGTTGGCACTGTTGCTTGGCGGATTCATGCCGCTTCGAGTCGTTGAAAAAGGCGGATGGCTGCAATTCCTCGGACTTAGCAGGGGGAAAGCTGATGCGTTTTCTCGACGACTTCTGCGTCAAAAGTACGCCCAATCACCTCACGGCCGCTTGACCGTTCTAGCACATGAACGCTGGGTTGACGGCCATACAATTCTTTCCACACATGGTGGTCTCATTCTGCTTGCAGTACCGTTCCAAGTCATGCTTGCTACGGTTCCATTAATGCTTGTCTTACTGATTCCTGATGCAGTGATGCACACCAACCGCAGGCTCGAAATGGCTCTTCTCGTCTATCTTTTTGGCCTCATGTCGATCATGAGAATCTATCCAAGAATCGCTGCTAAATACATCGGTATTGCTTCATTCACTCGAAAGTGGCTCATTTCGATGACTAAACTATCTTGGCTTGCACCGATACTGGTACTTTGGCTCTTGGGTAGGGTGGCGAGCGTTGCCGTAATCGGTTGGATGGGGCCGGACCTTGACCTCAATATCAACTTGGAAAAAGCATTGTTTGAGTCATCGCTTTCCATTGCCTCGATACCAGAGACATCCTTCCTTGACTTGCTCACCGCATTGGCAGTCATGCCCTTGGCAGCATTCACGACGATGGCGGTATTGGGTGCTGGTTCTTCTGACCCTCCCGAATGGATGTATGAACACCAAAAACCGTTGTTGAAGTCAAACCCGCCTTCGAAGGCTGCGAATCTCGTTGGTAAAGGAGCAGGTCTTGCCGTCTCCGCAGCATCGACGGCCGCAGTCATGGCAGGAACTTCACTTGCCACGAATGCAGCAGCAGCAGCCCAATCTGCCAGCGCTTCATTTCACGGCGGTTCACTTGCAGCCCAAGCACCTGATGCACTTCACTCAGTTTCACGAACATCGACCCTAGTCGAATCGCCCTCTGAGCACCTTGATTCCCTCGCTCGCCCTCCAGGGG
>JAKMGM010000083.1 GCA_022424925.1 Candidatus Poseidoniaceae archaeon
GTTGAAGCGGAACCGAATGACATCGATGCGACTTGAATGCCGCGTGTTGAAGAGTTGTGACCCCAATCCGTGTCTGCATTGTTAATCAACCATTGAATGCCGTTAATCGATGCTTGCGAGTTGGTACCACCCGAGTCGGTCAAGACTTTGATATCAACCAAATACGAACCTGGTGCAGTGCCCATATGGATTCGACTGCTGTCACCTGTACCGATTGCTGAGCCCGCAACGTGCGTACCGTGGCCGTTGCCATCATCGGGGTCTTGTGTACCATCAATGCTTGAGGCTGATGAAGTCGCATCATAGCCAGCAACCCATTTGTGGTCGTTGTAGGAAAGTGGGTCTTCGTCTGGAGCGTCGTCCTCATCGTCGAAATCGTTCAATGACTCATGTTCATTGTCCACGCCGGTATCGAGAACAGCGACTACCACGCCGTCACCGATGTAATCGCGCTCATATGCAGTGGCAGTGTAGACTTCAGATGGTCGAGCACGCGATGCCTTGGCAGCTACATCGTTGGACGGAATCATGACATTCTGCATTTCGATAACGACTACCCCGTGCATTGAATACAAGTCCATAAGGGCCGAAACTGGCACCTTATCGACAGCCACTGAATCGACATCATCGAGTTGTTGGAACCAGGCGCCGCCGTCTTCACCAACCCATCCATGTGCGTCAAGCACCGTTCGCAGCGTTTCGATTTCTGCCTCGTTGGCTCGCCAAGCGTAGTCGACGATAATCGCCACGGTTTTGCGGCCATCTGGGCCGATAATCGAAGTGGGAGACACAGATTCAGCACCCGCCAAAACACGTTGAAGTCGGTCATCCATGCCGTTCCAGTCCAAATCAGGCCCGTAGGATTGCCACCACTGATCTGCTTCTGCAGAGAAGCGTCCGTTGCGGTCAATGTCACGGACAGGTCGCAGGCAGAGGTCTTCACCGCACATCAAAGGCGGTAAACCATCAACCAAGATGGGTTCATCATACAACGATAGCGAGTCACCAGGCGTCGATTGTTCTGCATCATTAGCTAATACCCCAAGGTCTGCAACCAAAAAAACGAGAACCAAAAAGAAGGATATTCGGCGGGACTTCCAAGAAATTGATTGACGCAAACGACTCACTCCCAATGTGTGGAGGTACATCATGGCTTTGAGCCTATCCTTCACCCGACTCCTCCCCAGCCCCTTAAGGGGCTTGGGAGATGCATCTCATTCTGGCCAGAGAAAGTGTTCCGGTTGTTGGGCACACTGGAGTTGAGGACCACTTTTCCGTTCAACCACACCGAGCCTTGAGGTACAAACTGGGCATTCGGCCGCTTCGGAAAGATGTTCCATCCAAGCAATTCGGGTTTCAGGCTCATCTGCAGATGCGAGTAGGCTCCGCAGTGGGTCACGTACGTTGCGTGGAATATCCAGCCCGCGCATTGTCCAAGGGTCTTGTATTTGGGACATGTCCACCATTGAACTTTTCATTTGATTAAGCCTAGACCTGACGCCACCGCCTGATGTTGGACCACCGTCTTCAACGCCGAGCGCATACGGACCGTTTTTGGCCACGAGTGGGAGTAGAATGTACGCCGCTAGAAAACCGCCAAGATGCGCCATGTGCGCAACGTCGCTGGCTTTGTTCAAACCAAGGGTCGCATAGGCACGGTAGATTTCCATTCCGAAGTAAAACAGAGCCAAGTAGAACACGGGCCATTTTCGAATCAAAATCAACGGGAACGGAATCTCGTCTTTGGGCCACCCTGCCAAGTAAGCACCAAACAGGCCAAACGCTGCACCTGAAGCGCCAAGTGACGGAATAGGCGAGTCAAGGTTGAACATGAACCAGGCAAATGAACCTCCAAACAACCCTATGGCATATACGGCCGCAAAGCGGCGCGTGCCTAACCGTTGTTCAAGAGGTACGCCGACCAAAGCGATGATGAGAATGTTACCAAGGACGTGGGTTGCGCTGCCTTGGCTGTGTAAAAATCCTGCTGAGATGAAGGTGTGCCACCACTCGGGACTTCCTGCACGATTCGGAATCAGGACATAATCCCACCACAGCCAACCGCCAACCCATCCGTTGCTCAGTGCAAATTGTGAAAGAACTTGAACCATATATCCGAGCAGTAAACCGACTGTTATCGAAAGCGCAAGTGAAGTCTTATGCCGAACTGCATAGACCATCGGCCAAAGAATAGCAAGAAACCACAGACCCAGCAAGAACCATTCCGACGCGCCAAACAATGACATCACGGTGGTCATGTGCTTATCGAGAAAGCCAACTCATTTGAGTCCATTGGGACTCAATTGGTGAATGGGAGGGTTGATGTCGGTTCGTTCGCTCGGCCAGGCATGGCAGATTCATTGCTGCGGTTAACTGACCTCGAGGTCAACCGCGGCATGAACCAAGTTTTGTCGGGTTTCAACCTCGAGGTTCAATCCGGCGATGTAGTGGTTTTGCACAGTGAAAACGGAGCGGGGAAGTCGACGGTCATCGAAAGCAGTGCCCGCCTACTGCCGCTCGAAAAGGGAACTGTTCACCACCATGAGAGGTTGGTTGCCGATGCTGAGGGGCGACGAATGACACCGCCGGCACCCTTTGGACTGACGTTGCAAAGCAACGGCGTGATTGGCGATGAGACAATCGAAAACCACCTTCAAACAGTGTGTGCTCTTTCGCAGATGGAAACGAACCTGACACCAATATTGGAGGCATATGGACTGGCTCATCGACGCCATGACCGGATCGGCCAGTTATCGGGAGGGCAAGTGCGCAAAGTATCCGTTGTTGCTGGCCTTTTGCCAGCCATGCTCTCAATGCAGCCACGACTCGTATTGCTCGATGAACCTGCGACAGGTCTTGACCAGTCTGCTCAGGCCTCCTTGATTCGAGACATTGGGCGACTCCGCCAGGCAGGACACGGCTTGTTGATTGCCTCCCACAACCCGGCAATTCTCGAATGTGCGACCAGAATTCACAATCTTCAAACTGAAACACACATCGAGCAACCAGAGATGGAGGCATGGCATGAATATGGCGAATCGAAGCCCGCTTCGTTCGTAGCGACCAAGGCCGGACAACGCTATCTTCGCTCTACTCAAGCAGGCTTGGCTCGAAACGGTTTGATTGCACTTCTGGTGCTCGGCACTTTGTTGGCGTTCGTCAAACCCTCTGAAATCGAAGACCGGACTTTGCTTATCGGGTTTGTACTGTCGGCACCTTTTGCTGCTGGCCTTGCTGGAGACCCTGTGTTGTTTTTGTTGAGAGAGCAACGGGCTGTCGACTGGTGGAGAGCCCACGTTCAACGGCTACCTGCTGCTGATGTGTTTGCCCCGCTCGTTGGCGCCTTGGTGACTGCTCTTGGCACCGTTCTTTTTCTTGATGGATTTGATTGGAAAGTGACGTTGGTTGGTGCCGCCGTGATGTGGCTCACGATGTCGGCCGTACGACTTATCGAACTGAGCACGCTACGGCTTAGCCGCCCAAATGCCGTTTTTCTGCGTCTCCTACTCCCTATTTTGATTCTGCCTTGGGCATTGATTACTGAATATACTGTATCGCTTTGATAGCCCAAGTTCA
>JAKMGM010000086.1 GCA_022424925.1 Candidatus Poseidoniaceae archaeon
CTGTCAATACCGGCTGAATGTTCCAAAACCCGTACTGCTACAATACCTAGAAAAAGTGCACCAGTTGTCACCAAAGTCTGAAAATGAAGAAGTTGAGGAATCCCCATAACTTTCTCATCCGACCCCATACTGAGAACCAAGCATCCTTACTTCTTCACGGTTCCCTTCAATTTGGATTGACAATAGTAAAAAAACAATAACCAGAGTTCAGTAGCAACTTCATGTTACGACGCTGCTTGGCTGAGTTTCTCGGTACGGCGCTCATGGTCGGTGCGGGATGCGGTAGCGTCGCTCTTGGAGCATCGCCGGCGATTGTTTCACTGTCGTTCGGTGCAGCCGTAACCGTGGCCATTCTGGTATTCCAACCGATTAGCGGTGCACACATCAACCCTGCCGTGTCCCTTGCTTTCTTTCGAAGCGGCCATCTTGAGCGAGAAGCGGTTGCACCCTATATCGTCGCACAACTGAGCGGGGGTGCGATAGCGGCATTTCTGCTGAATGGAGCGGGTCCAACTTCACTCGCCAACGAAGTAAGTTTACTTTCTGGTGCAGCCATTGAAGTGTTCATCACCTTCACGCTGATGGCCAGTATCTACTGGATCGTTGTGCGTTCCCATACGCATATCTCGATTGCGATTTTTGTTGGTTTCGTAGTGGCTGTTCTCGCCTTCCTGTTCGGTCCATTGACCGGTGCATCGATGAATCCTGCGCGAACATTTGGCCCGAACATATTCGCTAATATGTCATCAAGCATCCCCTTCTATAGTTTTACTACGGTACTCGGTGCGTGGTTAGCAGCGGAACTCTATCTCCGCTTAAGGCACCAAGAATCCTAACCGAACTCAACCTTGAGTTGTCAGCCGCAACACGTTGATGACATGTTCCACAGATGGAATGGTAAAGTTCTCGAGTGGGGGTGAAAATGGAACTGGTGTGTCAAGCGCACCAATGACCAGAGGCGCAGATTCAAGTGTGTAAAAGCAGGATTCAAGGATTCTGCTTTGGATGCTGTGCCCTAAACCTCCACACCATTGCCCCTCCTGAAGGACAACCAAACGGCCTGTTCTCATGACCGAATCAATGCAAGTTTGCGCATCAAAAGGAAGAAGCGTTCGTACATCAATGATTTCAACTTCGATTTCTTCTAAAGCCAGCTGTTCTGATGCCTGTTGAGCGACGTGCAACATAGAACCCCATGTGACCAATGTGACATCGCGCCCACCTCGAACAACCGCTGCTTTACCGAGTTTGTAGCGTTCACCGCTGGCGATTGCTTGCTGTACGGGTTCTGTATCTACGATTTGGTTGATATTTTGGCCCCAACCGGTCAAACCACCTCGCAGACCGTACAGTCCAATGTGTTCTAAAAACAGTACTGGATCGTTAAGTTCAGCACTTTCCATCAACAAGTCATAGGCGTCTTGAGGTGTGCCTGCGGCAACTACAACCAATCCCGGGTCGTTAGCAAACCACGATTCAATCATGTTTGCATGAAACGGTCCTGAGCGTGTACGAGCGCCGAGAGGAATTCGAATGGTCATAGGACATTCTGCCCCCCAGCGCCATCGAAGCATTGCTGCATTGTTGATGAGGGCGTTAAATCCGAGAGCAGCAAAACCCCCAAACTGAATCTCAACCATCGGACGCATCCCCGATAGAGCTGCGCCGACTCCTGTATGAACAATCGCTGCTTCACACAATGGCATGTCGATTAATTTGTCAGTATGACCGGCATTTTTGAGCGCCATATTCATCCCAAAGGCACCGGCAACTTCCATGTCTTCTCCGATGAACATACAATCGTCTCCGTGCCGGGTGGCGATGTCAGCCATTGCTTGTTGAATCGAACGAGCATATGTCCAACCACCCTTTTCAGCATAGTTCATCAACGAATCCCCAACTTCAAGCGGAGATTCAGCGAATGCTTCTGCAGCAGGATTCGAAAGACGATGAAACCGCTCTTCGTGAGTTTCTGCATCATTGAGCGATGTAACACCCTTGGTCACTGATTCAGGTTCAGGCCAAGCCATTGCTTCCAATGCTTGTCGTGCTGAATTGATGTGTTGTTGCTCTTCCTGCTCCATCTCATCAAGAACAGATTCATCCATGCCGAGATCCAACAGGAGAGTTCGATGTGTTGGAAGAGGGTCTTTTGCCTCCCAATAGGCGAGCAAGTCACGGTCGACATAACCAGGTGGCGTTCCAGACTCGTTACCGAGGTACAGGTCATCATGATGATGGGCATGACCGCACCCTCGCATTGTTTCAACATGGATGAGCGTTGGCCCTCCACCTTCAAGTGAGAATTCGCGTGCAGACGCAGTGCTTGCATACCAAGCGGCCGGATCAGAACCGTCAATCGTCCAAGCCGGGAATCCCATTGCATCGGCCTTGTCAGCCCAAATTTCAACTCCCGATTGCTTGATTGGAGAGGTATCTAAAGCAATTTGATTGTTTTGTAAGATATACGTTATCGGAAGTCCTCGGGCTCCTGCAAGATTCATGGCTTCCCAAAACTCACCGGATGAAGAAGCGCCTTCTCCAATACACGCAACGTGGAAACGGTTGAGGTTTTGGCGCCAAGCAGCAAAAGCAAGACCAGTCATTGTGACGCTGGCGATAGGCAAGGGAGCAGTCGGAGGTAAGACCCCTACATGCCACGCACCGACGTGCAAGTCACGGCCTCCAGCATCCTCCCATCCCCCGTTCTGATTGGAACCGGCTTTACCGAGATTTGCAGCCATGACATCAAGCGGTGTATCTCCCATTGCAAGACCGAGCCCAATATCACGAATCATTGGCGCAATGAGGTCGCCATCGTAGCCAACACCTGGCCGGGCGGAGCGGGGGGCATCCGGTTGACGGTCGAGGGCCGTAGCAACCGCCACAACGCCTTCCTGCCACGTCGAACGGAAGCCTTTCCCTCCAAATGTAGAGCCATCAGGTGTTTCGATACCTTCTGTGAAAATCGATTTCAGTTCCTCATCGAGCATGCGGGTACGGGTCATCATGGTTTGCCATTCCAGCCTTTGTTCCATTGTCACCGACATATAATGTGCAAGTCGACGGAATACCAACCGTACATCGAGCAGGAAATGCTGTGCTCGTCGGTCGAGAAACATCTTCAAATCTCTACGTGGAATCACTTCCACCTCGGCATCATCTTTCATCTTGGCATCGACTTGTGCCACTAAGCCACGATGCACTGCTTCCACGAACCGCTTGCTGAACTCGTGCCATGATGGACCTTCAAACTGTTTTGCTTCGTTTTCAATCAATACATCCCAAACATTGGCTGCAAGGAACAAATGACCGTCATGGCGCTGAGCGATAAACCGTAAAATCTCGCGACGTGCAGCGTCTGCGAGCAGAGGCTGTGAAAACGCCAGGGGGTTTTGAGGAGACCAATTGGTTCCATGAATGACTGGCAAATCCCCTTGGCTCATGGTTCGGCCAAAGGTCGCCCACATACAAACGCGACGGAAGCAGGCGTAGAGAACTGCTTCATTCTTCCTCAAAAAAAACTGCTTCCTGTAACGCCTTCATGGAGGCGCGAGTGACCAGTACAGTTGCTGCAATTGAAGCCACGACTCCAAACACAAGAAGAGCGGTTCCAAATGGCGATGAGCTCAAACCGCTCATACCGGATGAACCCAAAGCAAGCCGACCGATGATGTGCCCGTAGTAGGCATATGCAAGAGAATAAACGATACCGGAGCAATTCGAAAGCATATATGTTTGAAAACGAACTGGTGTTGCCGACATCAAATAATTCAACCATTCGTCTGGAATCAGAGGAGATAAACGGACAAGAATCGAAATTCTCAACGCATCACTCGTCAACGCTCTCTCGATAGTAGCTAAGCGCTTATCGTTGTGAATAGAACGTTCAATGGTTTCTCGAAACAACCAACGCCCAAGCACAAAAGCAATCATTCCACCGAACAGCGATGCGATAAAATTCGCAGCAGCCGCAATCCAAAATGGAAAAATCGCCCCTCCGGCCACCTTGATGAGCGGCGTTGGGAACAAGACCACCACCGCCAATGAAAGCGAAAGTGTGAATACAACAGGTCCAAACGTCCCTAACTCCTCAAACCAGAGGAGAATTCGTTGAGCATCTTGGAACAAGAGAATACTGCACACTGCACATGAAAGGAGAACCAACAGTCCAATCACTGCCCTCCAACGATACACAAGTGGTTGATTGGTTTTGAGTTCATTCAATTCCGATTTCCGGTCAACAAGGCGCAGTTCGTGTGGATGTGGAAGAGGATATTTGGCCATGCTCATTCCTCTTCTGTCGGCGGGAGAGCCTCCAAAACATCAGCAATCATTTGAGCAGCATCCTCAATCTGGGTCAGTAAAGTAATGTCCGAAACCGCTCCTCTCTGTCCAAGACTCCACATCAAGTCAGAGACCAGTTCGCTGGTTAAACGGGTGAGTTTGAGAACATCTGGGTCAATAGGTACCATCGTACCAAAATCGCGCAATGCAACAAGTTCCGGTTCTTCATCCAGAATAGCATCCATGGTTGATTCAACTTCATCCGCAATGCCTTGTGCTTGTGCATCGAGAATCCCCTCCATCGAAGAAGAAAACCCTTGCTTCATATGCTGAAGATCGTTTCCACCAAGCGAAGTACCGCGCTTGGCCTGGCTTGGCGAAGACGGCCCCATTTGCTGGATTGGAGAGGTTGCGTTCTGTGCGCTCAGTTCTCCACTTTCACTCGCTTGGTCAACCAGTTTATTGAGAGCCATTCGCAGCATAGAGGACATTGCATTGGCGTCAACATCGGTTCCAACCTCCATTCCTTCTTCACCCATTTGTGAAAGGATTTCATCGATGAAGTTCGTGTTTATTTTTTCAGGACCAACCAATCCCTTGAGCATCGGTAACGCCCAACTGCTGTCTCCCATGGTCATTGAGACATCGAAACTTCCCCCCCCACCAGTCGTTCTGGCTACATCCGCTGGCGGAGGAACAAACTGCTTGCGCGTGTGCTTGTTGAGTTGTTGGATGAGTACATTCATGTCAACCGGTTTATGGATCACTTCGGCTACACCCGATTGAGCAGCACTTTGCAGGTATTCTTGGCTTACATTTCGAGCAAGAATAACGACGCGGCACTTGAAAGCGAATTCGGGATCACTCACCAAGCGTTGGCAAGCATCGATGGCATCGCCGCTTTTCCATTCTCCATCGATGAGAACAACTTCCGGCATTATGGCCAGAGCGGTACCTTCAGCCTGACGCAATGTTGCTGCTCGAGTAATCTCAAATCCATTTCGTTCAAGGGTATTGGCAAGGAGCGAACGGCGACCTTCATTTTCATCAGCAACGATAACTTTGGCCATGTTCACCCTCCTTCGCCCACAGGGTGCGCAATACAGTCTTGAACCTCACCCTTGTATTGACCCCGAGAGTTCAAATCTTCAAGGGTTGGAATAAAACCAACGTTCAAGAAACGATTTCACTGGGAGCACTGGCTTGCCAAGCCATAATGCCGCCTTCGAGATTGTACAATAATGAGGCATCATAGCCGGATTGAATAAGGTACATCGCTGCAGTTTGGGAGCGCATTCCACTGCGACAAAACAGAACCACCTCACGGTCTTTTGGTATCGAATCAAGGACAGTTGTTATCGATTCATGGTCGATTTGGAAATCGGTGGATTCGACTCGTGCTTGGTTAAATTCTCCATCCGAGCGAACATCGAGTAGAAATGGAGTCCACCCCTGTTCTCGTCGCTCAAGCATTTTCGTCATCGAGATAGAATGAAACATTGTTCCAAGGGTAACAGTATCACCTTCATCAACCTCACCATGTGGTTCCTTCCTCATACACCACGCTTCGTCTTCAAACATCGATTGGCTCATTGAAAGATTGATTACCGGTTTTCGTTGTGTGTTTTTTGAGAAGCGAAGCGTGTCAAACGTCATCGCTTGAGCATCGTACAACAGCAAACGTCCAGCAAGAACCTCACCGATGTCAAGAATCAACTTGATGGCCTCATTGGCTTGAAAAGAGCCAATAACACCCGGAAGTACACCCAGTACACCTCCTTCAGCGCATGAAGGAATCGTTTGTGGTGGTGGTGCTTCGGAAAATAAATCGCGATAGCATGGTCCATCACGGTAATTAAAGACGCTCACTTGACCTTCAAACCGATATATAGAACCATACACCCAAGAGATATTGTGAAGGAAACAGGCATCGTCAATAAGGTAGCGTGTTGGAAGATTATCGGTACCATCTACGACGACATCCCATGCTGTTTCGAAAATGTGGTCAACGGTTTCAGGCGCAAATTGAAGATGAAATGCACTTATCTTCAAGTCTGGGTTCAGTTCATGTAATCGTCTTCTTGCTGATTCCACCTTTGCTTCACCAACCTCTGAAGTCGAATGGATGACCTGTCGTTGGAGGTTCGAAATCTCGACATGGTCGTTATCGACAATACCGAGGTGACCGATGCCCGCCGCAGCCAAGTACAGCAACACTGGACTACCTAATCCTCCAGCGCCAATAACCAAAACGCTTGCTTGAGCAAGTTTCTGTTGTCCTTCAACACCTACTTGAGGTAACGAAATGTGGCGGGCGTAGCGCTGAAGGTTAAGTTCCACAATCATTCCCAGCCGTTCCAAGCACGGTCCAACCATAAACTCATTGAACCAATTAATGTTGGTCTTCAAGCCATTTCTCAACATCCATCGCTGCTTGACAACCCATGCCAGCGGCGGTGATTGCTTGCTTGTACCGTGTGTCAACAACATCACCAGCTGCAAACACACCTTCCACAGAAGTCATCGTGTGCTTTTTGTGCAGAATGTATCCTTCTTCATCAACTTCAACTTGGCCATCGAGGAATCCTGTAATTGGTTTGTGACCTATTGCGATAAATGCTCCAGTTACGTGAATCGATTCTGTTGAACCGTCTCGAGGATCTTCAAGAACGGCTCCAGTAAGGCCCTTTTCATCAGACAACCATTCTTTGACTTGACGGAACGTCTTGATTTCGATTTTTTCGTGGTTTGCAGCACGCTCGTACATAATTGTCGAGGCTTTGAACACGTCTCTTCGGTGAACGAGTGTGACCTTTGATGCAAACCGAGTAAGGAAAGTCGCTTCCTCACATGCAGAGTCGCCTCCACCAATGACCATGACTTCTTCGTTCTTGAAAAACGCTCCATCACAAGTCGCACAGGTTGAGATTCCACGGCCCTTCTGTGCCTCTTCCCCGGGAGCATTGAGCCAAATTGATTCAGCACCGGTGGAAACAATTATTGCTTTGGTGAGGAAGGTTTCACCTTCAACGACGACTTTGAACGGTTGTTCTGAGACGTCAACGGATTCGACATTCTGGTCACGAACTTCAAGACCGAATCGCTCTGACTGTTCCCGAAGCTCCATCATCATTTCAGGCCCGCCAATTCCTTTTGGGTATCCGGGGAAGTTCTCAATGTCCGAAGTAAGCATCAACTGACCACCCGACATATATCCTGCAAACATCAGCGGTTCCAACATGGCACGAGCCGCATAAAGCCCTGCTGTGTAGCCTGCTGGACCTGAACCAATAATGATGACATTGTGTACTTTGGACATGAGAGAAACCCCTACATCCCTTTACGGGGGGAATCAGCATTTGAACATTGACATGGCCTTTTCACACTTCGAGAGCGGATTCGGGTTGGAAATTTGTCTGTTTCAAACCTTTCAGACGCTTGAACAACCATCGTGAAAACACCATAGAGCACAGTAAAAAACCGATTGAAACGGACAGCGGTGCTTCTGCTGAAGTCGAAAGAAAGTATGTCACTATGAGGATGCCTGCGCCGTAAAAGGCTCGGAAAATTGAGAACAGAATGAAGCCACGAAACATTGGGCTGTTTTTCAACTTCTCAATGATTGAAACGCCCATACCTCAGCCCCTGTTTAATCGAGCATCATGGAAATCGCAGCAACGGCAGCACGAGCATGTGGTTCGAGACGAGGTTCGATATGCTCGGGTTCTGCACCTGGCCCGATAATGCCGAGGCCGACTGGTTTTTCGTGTACAAGTTGAAGTTCGATGATCGTTTTGATGACTGCCTGACCCATTGCAAGTCCATGTTGTGTTTGCCCCTTCTCGATGATACCCAAGCAAGCAACACCTTCGATTTCATCATCGGCCAATAAACGATCAACAGCAAGGGGGACTTCCATAGCACCAGGAACCCAAACAACATCGACGATATCGAGTTCACGGTTTGTCGATTCATCACTGGCCCATTCGAGCATTCGTTCAATTTCTTCTTTGTGGAATGAACCACAGACGATCGCAATGTTTGGCATACAATTAACTCCTATTCTCTTGAAGAACTCTCTCGACGGTAGAGACGATGGCCTGTGTGGTCGAATCAATCTCCAAGTTGACTGCGTCACCAACTGCTTTACTTCCGAGTGTAGTAAGGCGTAGTGTCTCCGGAATGATATGAAGTGAGAATACCCCCTCATTGACCGAACCGATGGTCAAAGATATCCCGTCGATAGCGATGTATCCCTTCTCCATGACGTATTTGCGTACATCCGATGGAACCAAGATATGGACGTCAATACCTTCACCGTTTTCGTGTACTGAACGGACGATTCCTGTTGACATTATGTGACCGGAAAGGAGGTGGCCTCCAATCTCATCACCAAATTTCAACGAACGTTCGATATTTACCGAATGACCGACCTGCAGCCCACCCAGAGTTGTGCGTTGGAGCGTTTCTGGGATGACATCAAAATTGACATGCAAACCGTCAATATGGACCGCAGTCAAGCAAGCGCCATCCACAGCAACGCTCGCCCCTATAGCAAGATTGTCGGTATTCGGTATCTCGATTGTTAGCGTATGAATCGTTTCTTTCTCTTCGATAGCGACGACGATGCCTGTTCCCTGAACAATACCAGTAAACATCACGCATCACCTTCGAAACCGGACGAACGTTGGAGGATTCGTGCAATGATTTTACGAGTTCCGTCCAAATCATCGCTCAACCCTTCAACACGGGTAACTTCAATACTTGAAAATCCAAGTTCATCCAGCCGAGAACGGATTCGGTCTTCTGCGTGCTCTTGGTCGTAGCCAAGCGCAATAATGTCAGGGTTGACCACGGGCAAAATATCAAAAATTGGAACTTCTGGAGGGTTTCCTATGATGGCTTCATCGACGGGTTTCAACCCGTTAACCATGCGTCGTCTTAGGTCTTGACCCGTCACAGGTTCGTGCTTGCGCATTCGAACAGTATCATCATGAGCAACGACAACGGTTAGGTGGTCACCCAAGGATTTTGCTTGCTCCATGTAGTGCAAATGCCCGGCGTGAAGCAAGTCAAAAACACCTACGGCCATAACGCGCTTCATTTGCTCACCTGTTGCTGTGAATGTACGGTCACACATTGTCTTACCGGATGAAAAACTCAATTCAATTTTGGTTGAGAGCATCAATCAATTGCGCCCCTTCGAGAAAAGGAATGCCCCGCTCGCTTGCCCAAACCCTGGCGTCTTCAACCGCCAAGGCATGATCGCCGTCGGCTTGAAGCATTTCAGCACCGATGACGACTGGGGTCATACCCGACAGACGGGCCAATCCGACTGCGAGTTCGGTATGGCCTTGACGACGGGAGAGGCCACCCTCTGTCTCACGGCATACGGGGATGTGCCCCGGGGTACGGAACTCCTTTCCTAGAGCGACTTGGGCATCGATTCCATCCACGCCTGCCTCGATGAGTTCTTGAGTCAACTCAGCGAACCTACGGGTCGTGAGCGAGCGGTCGACATCGGTGATTCCAGTGTATGTTTCTCGATGGTTGAGGGACAATGTGAACGCCGAGCGGGCGTCGTAGCGTAAGTCGTTGGTTACCAACTGGTTGAGTACGGGAAATTGTTGGGTGAGGGCATTCTGAGTGTGAAGGTCTTGCAAAAAAGGAAGAGAAAACAGTTCTCCAACTTCGTGGCCGATAGCGAGGAACAGCAAGCCGCCACAGTCTTGACGGAGTTGACGCATCGTTGCAGGTTGCGCGCTTTGCCCGGGAAACAATAAATCAGTTTCTCCTTCACGCTTTTCGGAGTCAAAAAGGCACACAGGTAATCCGTTCTGGAAGGCATTTACAGCTGCTTGAACATGGTTGTCCATGTAGGGGTGTCGCAGCAGGAGTTCATGAATGGTCGTATGCAATATCAAAACGAAGGAGGAACAAAATGATGCTTTTTGCTGACAGCCAACGGAAAGGGGTTATCATAGGTCGACCCTTGGGTCGTACCTGCGGGGATGCGAAGTATGCCAATTAAACTCGGACCTGCGGGCGTCCCACTCTCATGTAAAGGCCGTACTATCGTCGAAGGGATGGACGACATCATCTCGTTGGGTCTTGAAACCATGGAAGTCCAAACCGTTCGGATGGTTGCCCCACAGCACTTTGAACAATACTGGCAAGCAGGCGTTCTTGCCAACAAGACCGATTTCGAGATGAACATCCACGGCCCTTACTACTCCGAACTTCTCGGAAATCGCGTAGAGCGCGGACGCTCGATGACGAAAATTGAGACGACATTACAGGCTGCGCGTACCATTAACGCACGTCACATCACCCTCCATGCGGGCCATTACGGTGACATGCCCCCCGGCAGTGCGGCGAATGAACAGGTAGCAAATGTCTTTGCTGGCATCGTTGACAGAGTTCACGAAATCTGGCATGACGATGAGGATGAATTTCCAGTATTCCCGTGGATTAAAGACGGTACCCCTTCAAAAATCGGAGTTGAAACTTCCGGACGTCAAGAACTCTGGGGCAGTCTTGAAGAGGTGCTTGAAGTCGTGAACCATGTTGAAGGAACCATCCCCGTGCTGAACATTGCGCACATTCACGCTCGCGGCCACGGAAAGATGAGAACCTCTGAAGATTACGGCGAATTGTTCGACGAAGTTCGTGAAACAATAGGTACCAAAGAATTCTACTGCCATTTCTCAGGCGTAGAACACCGTTCTGGCAACGCAATGCACTACACACAGATCAAGAAATCCGACCTCAATTTTGAACCGTTGGCTGAATTTATCGTCGAAGACGGAGGGTGGCTCGATATCACCCTCATTTCCGATTCACCACTCCTTGAACACGATGCGATGTACATGCTCCAAAACATCGAAAAATCGAGGCATCGCCAACTTGAACGCAAGGCTCGGGAAGACCGAAGGAGAGCGCTTGCTGCACAAACAGCCCCAGCCCCTCTTGGCTCACCACAACCTACAGCGGAACACACCGAAGAGCCAGCTCAAAAAGTTGAAGAAAAGAAAACCAGCAAAAAACCGACGGCAAAGAAGTCAACCAAAAAAGATGATGAAAGTGTTTTCGACCTCGATGAAGAAGACGATGATGACCTCTTCTGATTGTTGGTCGACTGTTTGACATTCTCAAACTGCGTCATACCGTCATAGAATCGTGACAACTAACTTAAGTGAAGCGACCAGCGTAGAGACTGGTATCAATGGCACACATCGCAATTTTAGGATTAGGAAATTGGGGAACGGCTATCGCCAGAATGTGGCTAGCAGATAACCACCACGTCAAAGGATGGACAGTGGAGCAGGAAGTTTACGAATCCATAACTATGGATTCGGTCAATGCGAAATATTTACCTGAACACAAACTGGATGGCCTTGAAGCAACAATGCACCTTGAAGAAGCGTTGGACGGTGTAGAGATTGTTGTTCTTGCCGTTCCATCATCGGTCATCCTCGATGTCGTGGACCAAATCATTCCATTTTTGCGACCTGGACATGTTTTACTCGATCTTGCCAAAGGGTTAGCACCCGGTAACAAACTCATTTCTGAAGCCATTCAAACCACATTGAATGAGGCTGGAAAAAGCAACACCTTAGCGGTAGTAACTGGGCCGACAATAGCACCCGAAGCGGCAAGTGGTGTCATGACAACTGCACTTGTGGCCAGTGAAGATGTGTCGGTCGCCCAACACTTGGCAACGACCCTCACCACTCAAACATTCATTCTTCATCCTGCCGCCGACCCCGCAGGTGCCGAGTTATGGGGTGCGTTCAAGAATGTCGTCGCGCTTGCATGTGGACTTGTGGACGGACTGAAAAAAGTAGGTTCTCTTGGTGGTGACAATCTCAAAGCGGCGATTTTTATGGCCGGTTTCAAAGAAGGTTGCATTCTCCTGCCACAATTAGGCGCTCGTGCAGAAGTTGCATTCGGACCAGCTGGACTTGGCGACCTGTATGTAACGGCAACCTCTCCACACGGACGAAACCGTTCGATGGGAGAAAAACTCGGTACCGGACTCACCGTCGAACAAGCATTGGAAGAGATGCACATGGTCGCAGAAGGCGTTCGAGCAGCACGAATGTTTGCCGAGCGAGCCGAAGATGATTCAATCGATACACCATTCACCAAGGCACTCAACACGTTACTCGACGGTTATATCGATGCGGAAGAATGCTGCCGAAGAATGGTTGCTTTAGGATGAGAGACGAAACAGACTTGGCTTTTTGTCCGGTGCTGTTTTGAGGGGAGTCGCTCTGCGATTACCATGGCCGAGGAACTGACAGAACTTGAAGCACGAATCTTCGAATGGATTCGTCAATCGGATTTTGAATCCGTCGCTTGGTCTACTCCAAAGGCAGCAAAATCCTTCAAAGTCAAAGAAGATGAAGTGTACGAAGCAGTTGCGGCTCTAACACGGAAAGTACCAGACCGTATCCAAGTGTACTACAAAGAAGGGTCTCTACACATCGCTGCAGAGTAATCAAGCGTCTTCACCGAACGATGATTTTCGTTTACGCGCTTGCAACACCATGCTCAACCAAGTCGGCTTTCGTACATCACCTTCCTCGTTCACGAATGAACGCACCCCTAACGAGAGCAGGTCAATCAAAACGACGACAACGAAGATGAGGAGAAGCAGTGCCAAGACTTTGTCGTATTGAAGGAACTTGAGATACGTGCTGATGTAATAACCAATACCACCTGCTCCAACGATGCCAATGACGGTGCCATGCCGAACATTGTATTCAAACATGAACATCAGCTGGCTGAGCAGATGGTTGCCGTTTTCTGGAATCACGATGTTCAGCAGAATACTTGAGCGGCCCAAACCCATCGCCCTACCTGCTTCCAGCGGGTCATTTGGCATTCCTTCAAAGACTTCATATTGCAGTTTCCCAAGGTAACCGACGGTGTAAAACGTCATGGCCAGAACGCCTGATAGCGGGCCAAAACCGATGACAATCACAAAGAGAATCGCCCAGATCAAACTTGGAAGGCTACGAACTGCTGAAAGAAAGATTCGAACAGGGAGAGAAATGTACAACGGCATTAAATTCCGTGCTGCAAGTGAAGACAAGCTGAGGGCTCCAAAAAAACCTATAATGGTTGATACAAAGGCTATTTTCAACGTTTCCATCATCCCAAGATAGCCGACAGAACACAACAGTTCGATATCTTGGTCACACACTGGATATGAACGAGCTTCTAGAACACTCCAATCGGGAGGCCACATGCTTTCTTCAAAGAAGACAAGTAGGTTTGACAGTCCGCCTTCGAGACGACCCCAATCACCCTCAACCAAGCCATCCAGTGTCATCCATGCCAAAACAACAAGGATGAAGCCGATTCCGAACAACCGATACTTCATTCCTCTTCACCTTTCGATTGTTGGTGCAACCATTCCTCGATGCTTAAGTCGATAAAGTGCTCATCTTGTATTTCCCAGATTCGAGTGGCAAAATCTCTTGCGTTGTCTTCATGATGTTCAACCATGATGATGGCCGTTCCGTTCTCAACCAGTTGTTGAACCGCACCAAGAACAGTGTCGACGTTTTTCTGGTCCAGTTCGCCTAAGAATTCATCTGCTAACATTAACTGAGGGCGCTGGGCAAGGGTTCGTGCGGTTGCAACACGGCGTTGCTGACCACCGGAGAGTCTTCTGACAGGTTCAGAAGCTTTCTTTTCCATGTCCAGTGCTCGAATCGCCTCGAAAGTACGTTCTTTACGTTCTCTGAACATACTCCTTGACCAGTCAACACTAAGACGTGCTCCTAGAGACACATTGTGTGCGACGGTCGCATGCCGAACGAGGCCGAGCCTCTGTGGGATATATCCCAAGCCGCCGCGAGGCTTGACACGCAGGTCAAAACTTCCATCGACTGGACGTACCAGTCCTGCAATGGTTCGGATAAGCGTTGTTTTTCCAACGCCTGAGGGGCCCAATACTGCTATAATTTCACCCTTGTGGACATCGAGCGTTATGGGCTTGGCAAGGGGAGCATCGTATCCGATGACCAGATTGTTGAGCGAAAGAACAGGAGAATCACGCATCAAAACACCTCCTCTGATGCATGATGAAGCGTACAATGCAAGGACACTATCTGATGTGTAATGCAGCTGAACCTCATAGTATTCCCTCGGATATCAGATGAAACCTATTCGACTATCTCGTATTTTGAATTGAAGTACGAGGTTATTCCCGGAACGCCGTCAATGAGTTCCCCATAGGGTCCTAGATGCAGCGTTGCGTTCGTAGCAGAAAGTGCCGGTGTGTTGAGCACCGCTTCGAGAATATCTTGCCCTTCTTCTGTACTCTGCATGGCAACGAGTGCGTCTTGAACCTGCGTCATTGTCGCTGCATCACTCTTGGCCGGATTGTACATGACTGGATGCGACGGGGCAACCCCATATGACGGCAACATGATGTAGCGTGATTCTGGCAAACACCAGGCTTCAGCGGCTGAATCTGTGCCGTTTCCGCAAAAGGTCGCAAGGGTTGAATCCTTGACGAAAGCCACATCTCCCACGCCTTCTGAGAGGCACTTAACAGCGCCACTGTAGGAATAATATGGCGTGCCGGAGTCTGGAATACTTGCTTCTTCACTGAAGAAATTAACGATGGTCGAACGTAGTGATTCTATATCGCCTTGGTCACCAACAACCTCCGCATAGCCACTCCCGATGAGAAAGCCCATCGGAATCAACATGCCTGCAGATTTCAGCCAACCCGTATGGCATGATGTCGCGCCCTCCATAACCGCATAAGGATCAGTCGATGGGTCATCGTCCAAATATGCGGCAGCAATATCTGAATCGTTGAGGACGACTGCATGAGCGTTGTAATAGGTCCTGCCATCGGAATTTTGGTCTGCTGCAAGTGCTTCGAGACCATATTGCTGCCAACCGATCCAGGCTGAACCTGCGTCCATCAAAGCAATGTCTGCGTTTCCGAAGCGTAAGGCTTGCAATGCTGCACCGTCAGAATCCACTGGATAAACTGAGACGCTCATGTTCAGTTCTAAGCTGAGGAAGTCGGCGAGGCGTTGCGGGTTTTCATCTACATTGGTATAATCGTCTTTGACACTGAAAGCGATAACGAAAGTATCGCCCTGCTCATCGCTGTTACCTGAATCTGTTTGAAGGCATCCGGCAAGCGAAGCACTCGCGAGAAGCAGTGTTAAAAGTGAAGCTTGTACGATTCGATACACCATATCCACTACCGGTTTAGGCCGCCCTAAAAATCAAATGTACATAAAGTTTAGGCCACCCTAAAATCCATTCTTCCAAGACCGGTTTGAAGAACCTTCACGAAGAAAGCCATTCCAAGGCATACGACTCTGCGTAGCGATCTGTGGAAAGCCCGGGGTGACCTATGGGCCGCACAACGACCAAAACATCGAGCGCCCCTCCCCACGAGCCAGTCGCTAAACACAACACTTCCCCTACTTTTAGCCCTTCATCCGAAGCACCAATAGAAAGGCTTCGTAATTCAAAAAGACGGACATGAATGGATTCATCGATGCCCGCAGTTGTCGATGAATAGTGATGCGTCTTTTCTGCAAGCATGGGCTCCAGCCTCATCTCATCAACATCGAGTCTGAAGCCTGAAAGTTCTTGGTCCAACAATGCAATCGCTTGATTGAGCCGACCTTGCTCCATATCGAACAGTGATGCGAGCAAGAATGCAGATGCTTCAGACCCCATCGGGGCGTATTGATACGGAAGACGTAAGGTCAACGATTGTACAATTTCAACGTCAAGTCCGCCCGATTCGGGCAGCATCAACCATGTATATTGTTCACCGGCGGGATACAAAGGCGCGTTTGGATTTTCGGTGAGCAAAGGAGGGCCCCACTCCGAAGGCGCCACAGGTGTTGAAACGGGTGAAAAGCCACCAGCAAACAGCATGACGACCAGACCAATGCAGACGACGGTTCTCGCCCGACGGTAGTTTTTCCATGCCAATCTGCCAGCCGGGCTAACGGCTGAAAGAAGGAGCAGCACTGGACCCAAGACCAGCGCACCACCCGGCAGAATCCACAGTAAAACCAACAACGAGACAAGTGCATGGAAACCGTATGGGCCATACATTTCTGTCCATTCAAAATCATCATCAGC
>JAKMGM010000090.1 GCA_022424925.1 Candidatus Poseidoniaceae archaeon
GGATTGGTAAACAGGTTCGGCCGGACTGGGATGTGCCTTGGGGTCCGATGCCTTTCATTCAAGGATTACCATCGCATGCAAGCTTCGCACGAAAGAAGGCACTTACCGCAGCAGCAGCGAATTATGGAACGCCGATGCTGTGGGCTGAGGGGCTTTCTGCCGACCCTCCACTTTCGCTCGATTCGAATGGGGAGTGGGGTGCACCACACGGCGGCTGGCAAGGCAATCTTGTGTTCACACGGGCCGACCTCGATGCTCGCTACGCCGATCTTGCTCCAAAGGGGCAAGTGGACTTGGTCGTGATTGGCTGTCCCCAGGCCAGTCTGGAAGAAATACGCATTACGGCTGCCGCCGTTCGTTCACACGCAGAAATGGGTGCAAAAATCCCCGACCAACGACTTTGGGTCTTCACGAGTGGAGAAAATTACCAACTCGCACTGGCGGACGGCAGCATTGAACTGCTCGAGGCTGCGGGTGCCGTCATCCTGCAGGACACGTGCCCCGAAGTCACGCCGTACAATCGTGCTCATTACAATCATCTTCTTACAAATTCACTCAAGGCTGAACATTATCTCACCAGTGGTTTGAACCGTCTACCGACCAGTGTCATGTCGATACAGGGATGCGTCGAACATGCCTTTGACCCGGCACTGTCCGCAGGCCCTCGCCCCGTACTCGAATCGAAATCCCAACCTCAGCATGCAAGTGGAAAAACCCACCGAGAAGGTGAAGCAAGGCTCACAGGCTCATCACTTGAGAGCCAAGGCGATTTTTGCATAACCGGGAGAGCGATGGTGACAGATGTTCCAATTACCTATCTTGGCTATGTCCACCGTGACACTGGCGTGATTGAGGAGTCTGGACATCCTTTGGACGGTCGTGCGATTGAGGACACGGTTCTCATCTATCCAAAAGGCTCGGGCTCGACGGTGGCACCGTATGTGTTGATGGGTTTGCTTTACACTGACAAGGGTCCAAGAGCCATTGTCAATCGAGATGTTTGCCCGTTGACATTACCTGCATGTTCACTGTTGAATGTTCCTTATGGCCATGGTTTTGACAGT
Source organism: Candidatus Poseidoniaceae archaeon (assembly GCA_022424925.1). Lineage (GTDB taxonomy): Archaea > Thermoplasmatota > Poseidoniia > Poseidoniales > Poseidoniaceae > MGIIa-L1. The sequence continues at coordinate 1,065 of JAKMGM010000090.1, forward strand.
GATCCCTGCATGGAAATTAACGATGGTGACCTCGTAGAGTTGAAATCTGAACAAGGTGTGGTGAGTTTGACTGTCTTGGAACGTGTCAAGTAGGTGAGCACATGTCCACACAACGAATTTTGGTCACTGGCGGCGCAGGGTTCATCGGCTCCTCACTGTGCGAGCGTTTGGTAGCCGAAGGTCACACTGTACTTGCCTACGACTCACTCTTTCGTGGGCAAGCATCGAACCTGGCATCCCTCCGCGATGACAATCGGTTTCATTTTTTACAAGGCGATGTCCGAGATGTTGACCGACTCGATGATGCGATTGAGGTTCTAGGAGGCCTCGATATTGTCTTTCATTTGGCCGCAGTCAACGGCACGAAATGGTTTCATGAGGCAGCACATTCGGTTATCGATGTCAACATTAACGGTACGTTACGCACCCTCGAGCTGGCCATGGCGCACGATGCACGTTACGTTTTGGCTTCCTCTCCAGAAGCCTTCGGCGAAGCGAGGCAGCAACCGATTCGAAACGGTAACGACATGACATTCACTGACCCGCAGACCCATCAACGGCATTCCTATGGTGCCAGTAAATACCTCGACGAGGTTGCATGTCAACACGCCGCTCGTGAAGGATTGGATGTTCGTATTGTCAGGCCGTTCAACGCCTACGGGCCGAGATTGCTTGGCGATGAATACGGGCAGGTCGTTGCAATGTTTTTTTCAGCCATTCTCAACAATCAGCCGATTGAGTTGCACAACGGCGGTCGACAAACTCGTTCGTTCACGTGGATATCAGACACCGTAGATGGTTTTTGTCGAGCTGGTTTAATGGATACGGGGCTGGATGGAAGTTCACTCAGCGGAACGGCGTTCAACATCGGGTCGGATGAAGAGCTGTCGGTGGAGGCTCTCCAAAAACAGGTTTTTGCTACGGTCACTGCTGATTTGGAATGGAAGGATGGCTTGCCGGATGTTGAACACGCTGAGGGATATTTTGGAGATGCTCTCCGCCGCCTTCCAGATTGTACGTTGGCTCAAACACTGCTTGGTTGGAGACCTACAACTTCTCTTCAAGAGGGGCTTGCCCGAATGTGGTCCGAATTACGGTAATTTTTTCGAACCATAGTGCTTGAGAACTTTTTCTCCCCAAGCATCCGGGGCCGGTGAAAGACGGTCGTGACCGTGCTGGCAGAGGATGTCTAATCCGTTTGCTGGAATGTCCGATTCGGTCGTCCAGAGTCCCGTGACTCGCAACACGGCAAGTCTTGCAACCGCATCCGGTAGAGGTCGGTCTTCGATGAATTCGACTTCGAGCGCTGCGACAGCTTCGTTGACCAAGAGTGGGTCCAGAGGACTTGCAGTGAGTCCTGCAAGATTCCATTCACTTTCGCCGTGTGGAACTGGTGCTGCAGTTTCATCCACAGCTTTCACTGCATCTAAGGTGCTCGGCATAAGGTGAAGAATGGCACGCTTGGTTGAACGTAGATTGTGAAGCGTGTCACGATAGCGCCCTTCTCGGTTACAACTGAATGAGGCAATGAGCAACGGTGGTCGTGTTGAAACAGCCATCACTGAGGTGTAGGGGGCTAAATTTTTGTTTCCGTCTTCGTCTTGTGTCGATGCAAGGACAAGCGGGCGCGGTGAGAGGAGACCTGAGAGCCATCCGGCTCGTTCAGCATGTTCTATGGATTCAACTTCAAGGCGTTTGGCGTTCTCCAAGTTTGATGTTGGCATCGGCGTGAACCAGTGATTGAGTGTGCCGTTGTTGATTTCCTCAATGGCGTGTTCGTTGAATTCAATGTACGAAGTCCAGGGCGATGTTTGCTCGGATTCTCCCCGTTCTTGCTTACGAGAAATTGATTTTTCTGCATAGGCGTTGCATTTGCGTAAATAATCCAAAACAATTGCTTTTCTGTCCATTTAATCGCTCTCCTGTGCTGAATTGATTTTGAGGTGCTGTTGCTTTTCATCGTATGCTTTTCTTGACATCATGAAGACTGCAGGGTTTCCTGCCCACACTTCGTGCTTTGGGAGTGGCTTGGTAAGCGTTGAACCGGCTCCAAGCACGCTGTATTCACCCATGTCACATCCGGGTAAAATGGTTGATCCGCCCCCAACGACAGCATGTCTTCCAATGGTTACTGGCTGCCACTGTTTTTTGTTGCCGGATGGAGGATATTTATCGTTCAACACTGTGGCGTTGGGGCCAATGAATACGCCATCGAGTAATTGGCATTCATCAGCGATGTAAGCGCTTCCTTGGATTCTGCAACCGTTGCCCAAAGTGACGTTCCTACCGATGTGTGCAAGAGCCCCGATGGAACAGTCTGAGCCCGTTACGGTGCCTTCGCCAATGCAGCAAGGAGCCCACGCTACGGAGTTTCCATCAAGCGTGATGCGTTTGCCGCTTGGTAAGGAATCGATGTCCATCCAATCCCTCATTCACCGAGTCCGAGTTCTCTCATGAGCATTCCAACATGACCCTTCGCACGAACATTGTAGCGCAGCCATGAAAATTTTCCATCCGGTCCGATGACGAACGTTGAGCGCGAACACCCCATGTATTCACGGCCGTAGTTCATTTTTAGGCGCCATGCTCCGAATTTTTCGTGAAGTTCTCCTTCACGGTCCATCAGTAACGGGAAATTGAGTTCTTCATTGTTGATGAATTTCTCGTGCGAGCCTTCAGTGCCCTTTGAGACGCCGAGCACAATGTATC
>JAKMGM010000098.1 GCA_022424925.1 Candidatus Poseidoniaceae archaeon
GTCATTCGGCGCGTAGCGTCAGCATCCTCATCTTCGTAGCGCCACCATGTCCTTCCACGACGTGGATGGGCGTACCTCGCCTCGGGAACAATCAGCGTCCATCCCTCCGGCAGTATTTTTTCAGCAAAGGGCCGCATCATGCTGGCATCGCCAGTCATTCCATGCATCATGATGAGCGTGGGCAAAAGACCACCTCACAGTGCCCATTGGAAGACAAGTGCACCGGCAACTCGGAGGTGAACAAAGGAATCTGGGCCTCGAACAGTTGCCGTAAGCGAATATTCACCCGTGTTTGAGGGAATCGTTCCGATCGCACCTTTTTCAGTTGCACCCGAACCCCAGGCGCGAGTCAATGGAGAAGCGCCTGCATGGTCTTTCATGGAAAGCGAGCCAGAGCCTCCTTGACTAATTTCGACATCGAGATACCACACCAGTGTGTTCCATTCACCTTCAGATGGATGACCTTCGTCGAGGAAGGTATCGTATACTTCCTGGTCGCTGTTTTCATATCGGTTATCGAGCAAATCACGAGCTCTGTAAAAGAAGACATCACCGGAGTAACCGTCTCGTGCTGCATTCAAATCCATGCGCAGTTGACGGACACCTTCAGCATCTCTCCAAACAAAATTGTCCATGAACTGATTATCACCGCTGAATGTATAGCTGATTTCATGGCCTTCCGCAGACTCAGCGGTGACTCGTGCATTACCGTTGTTGATCGAGTTTGTCGTCGCCGTCCAGTCTTGGCCGAACAATGTAAACGTCCACGTATCACCAACCGTCCACGGGAAAGAGAAAACAGATTGAGGCTCGCCGTTTTCATACACGGACAGGCCATCGATGGTCATTCGGCCGAGGAAGGGGTTGTGGTTGATGACTGCATGACGTTGCGCTTCACGTTCAGAAGAGATGCCGACTTGGTACACGCCATCGTCTTCATCGATTTCTGCAACGACAAGTCGTGCGCTGTCTTCACCGAATTGTGGCGTAATGAACGTGTAGAGCCACTGGTCACCGACTTCCCATTCAGGAAGCAACTTCTGCTCTTCAGTCGTCGAGTCTTCGTTTGAAGACATGGTAGAGCCAGAAGTACATCCTGCCAAGATGCTGGTGCACAACAACAGCAACAGCATTACACTTGTTTCAAGCCTTCGACCCATGTATAACCGAGTTGGGCTTTCTTCAAGAGCCTAACGCTTCGAGGCGTCTCAGAGAAGTTGCCCAGTGCCAGCCAATACAACTGCAACAATGGACATCAATTTGATGAGGATGTTGAGCGAAGGACCGGATGTGTCTTTGAACGGGTCTCCAATAGTGTCACCAATAACGGCTGCTTCGTGAGCATCGTCGCCTTTCTTAGCACCGTCGATGTGACCTTGCTCAATGGCTTTCTTTGCGTTGTCCCATGCACCACCAGCGTTTGCCATGAACAGAGCCATGAGCACGCCTGTGACCAGAGAACCTGCGAGTAGTCCGCCAAGAGCATCTGCACCAAGTGCCAATCCAACGATGACTGGAGCAAGAACTGCGACCACACCAGGACCTACCATTTCTCGTAGTGCAGCCTTCGTTGAGATGTCAACACAGGTTTGTGAATCTGGATACGTCATGTCACCAGCAACGACCTTTTCTGGCCATGTGGTTGCATCTTCAAGGTCGCCCTCAAACGAGGAGTCATTTGACAAACTCTCGCGCATAATGGCGAACTGACGGCGAATTTCGACAACCATGTCGCCTGCAGCCTTACCCACCGAGGTCATGGTCATAGCAGCAACAACGAACGGAAGTCCGCCACCGATGAGAAGTCCAATGACGACCATTGGGTTGGTCAATGTCAGATCGAGATTGTCTGGACCAACTGCGGCTGTATACGCAGCGAACAGAGCGAGTGCAGTCAGTGCTGCAGAACCAATAGCGAATCCTTTCCCGACTGCCGCAGTTGTGTTTCCGATTGAATCGAGTTCATCAGTAATTGCCCGAACATCAGAACCAAGTCCGCTCATTTCTGCAATTCCACCCGCGTTGTCTGCAACCGGTCCGTACGCATCGACAGTCATGGTTACACCAACGGTTGCGAGCATGCCCATTGCCGCCATTGCGATGCAATAGAGGCCGAAGTCGTCGCCACCGAAGTGATTTGCTCCAAAGATACCTGCGGCAATCAAAATGATTGGAATAAAAGTCGACATCATTCCAACCGAAAGACCGGCGATAGCGTTGGTTGCCGGCCCAGTCTTGGACATTTCACCAATGTGTGGAATGGCCCGAGTAGGGATTCCAAACACGGGTTCAATTCCAGTATAATACTCGGTAATAAGGCCGATAGCAATTCCAACGACACTGCCCAGAACTACGGAGTGCATGACGCCCATTTCGACATCAATGAGTCCTTGGTTGATCGAGAGGTATCCGCCCGCCCAAAACAGAAGAGCTGCGATGAAGGTAGTGTTGCGAAGTGCCGCTGCTGCATCTTTGCCGTTCTTGAGAATGAACATCGAGAAAACACCGACAATGGATGCGAGGTAGCCAATGAGTCCGAGCATGATTGGCATCATGATGTAGTCGGATGCACCGGTGAAATCTGCTCCACCAAAGTCATCCGAACTGGCGATAATCATTGCTGCGATAATTGAACCGACGAACGATTCGAAGATATCAGCGCCCATTCCTGCAACATCGCCGACGTTGTCACCGACGTTGTCTGCGATAACACCGGGGTTGCGAGGGTCGTCTTCTGGAATACCTGCCTCGACTTTACCGACCAAATCAGCACCGACGTCAGCAGCTTTGGTGTAAATCCCGCCACCAACACGAGCGAACAGAGCAATGGATGAAGCACCCATTCCAAATCCTGCTGCAGCAGAGAGGTCAGGGTTTGCTTCACCTGCACCGAGCCAGTAAGCGACAAGAGAGATACCGAGAAGGCCAAGACCGCCAACTGAAAGACCCATGACAGCCCCTCCGTTGTAGGAAACAGCAAGTGCGCCGGCTTTTCCGTCGTTCTTAGCAGCCATGGTTGTACGGCCGTTTGCGGATGTTGCGGCACGCATGCCCGAAAATCCCGCAAGAACGGATGCAAGTGCGCCTCCAAAGAATGCGAGTGCTGTATCCAAGTCGTTAAGTTGTGTCAACGCAGCACCGACGACAATCACGAAGACAGCGAGGACTCGGTACTCTGCGAAGAGGAAAGCCATTGCTCCTTTTTGCACTTCTTCAGTGATATTGGCAACCTTTTCATTGTCAATTTTCACTTTGTTAACTTGTTGGTACAGCATAAACGCAACTACAAGTCCAAAAAGACCTGCACCAGCGGCAATCATCGGTATATTTTCCATATGTAGAACACCTGTATTTGCGGCCACCAATGAACCCTTCATAAGTAGTTCGCCACAAAAAACACCCATTACGGGGCTTTAATGACCGCCTGAGGCGATACCGATGCGCTTTCAGCACGGCGTGGAGCAAGCAATTGTTGAAAGAGGAGATGCATACAGCACTGTACATGAGCATCACCGCAGAAGAAATTCTAGCAGAAATCGGGCCTGTCCAGGAGATATTGGACGAGCACGACGGTGTGGTCAATGTTCTTGATACGACGGATGGCAACATCATGCTCTCTCTGGACGGTGGATGCAATGGCTGTTCGTCCACGCCAATGACGGCAATGCAGATTTATTACTCTCTGAAAAAACTCGACCACATTCATGATGTGATTTTCGTAAACGGCGAACTTCCGGAATACATGCGAACGTTCATTGACCAAAAAATGGCCAAAGAAGCAGCAGAACCATTTACGGAGAGCGAAGACACCAAGCAACCCCGTGGCGAAATCGTTTGATCATTCGTTTTCGTTTTTACCAATCGTGTGCGGGTTTGCTCCGAACGACACGTTTTCACCTTTGATATTCATTCTCGCAGCAATTGCAATAACGATGCACACTAAAGAAAGCGGTTTGGGAATGTAGTTTGAACCCCACAGGACTCCGCCTGAAAGCGATAGCCACCACAACACTCCCGCTGCCGCTACAAGGACGATGGCAATAATGTTCTGAACGATGTATTCGGCACGAGGTGAGCGTGAAAAAGTAGCGATGAAGGTAAACAAAACTGCCGAAATACCGCACAGGGCTTCGGCAAGATGTTCAATGAAGGTAACGCTGACCACGAGTGAGCCTACATACGGTAGTTCTTCAACATGAAGTTCTGTGTTGACGGTGGAGAGCAACGTTTGAGAAGGGTCGATGCTAACACGAACCATGGCAGGCGGCGGATTTACACTTCCGAAGGCACGACCGAGCGGACCACCGTACTTTTCGCGTAATCAAGTCGCTACAGTCCTCCACCAAGTGGCAGTTCTATTGGAGTTGAATGGAGCCAATGTGTTTCGAGTTCGCTCGTACCAAAATGCAAGCCGTATGCTGGGTGGATTGACCGAAGACCTCGGAGAACTTGTTTCAACCGGTCGACTTTTCGAAATGAAAGGAATAGGAAAGGGATTGGGCTCAGCGCTCACGCAAGCGGTTATGGACGGCGAATGGCCGAGCGATTGGAGTGACTTGCATACAAAAACACCGCAAGGGATGATTGAGATGCTGGGCATTCCTGGTCTTGGTCCCAAGCGCATCAAACTGATGAATGAGGAACTTGGTGTCGATTCGGTCGCATCGCTCAAACAGGCTGCTACGGAGGGGCGCATCGCACCAATGAAGGGGTTCGGTAACAAATCCCAGCAGCGTATGCTCGACGGAATCGAATTGTTAGCGCGATTTAGAGCTCGACGGCGATTGGATGTTGGCCTCATGTACGGCGAAGCGTTTCAGTCGAAGATTGAGGCAATAAAGGGCGTTCAGAAAGCACAGTTGGCTGGTAGTGCACGACGGAGAAAGGAAACAATTGGAGATTTGGATGTGGTGGTTGCTGTCCAAGAAGACATGCATGACGAAGTCGCTCAAGCCATCCTTTCACTGCCTGGAATTGCCGATGTGAAAGGCGCAGGTGATTCGAAAATCAGTCTGATTCTCGACACCAGCATCTTCGATGGCGGATTTACGGTTGGTCACATCGACCCTAACGTGTTGGACGCTATTGGTGGAGATGATTACGAGCAACTGGAAAGCGGTGGAACAATTGATGCACAAGTACGTCTCGTTTCCCCCGAAGTATTTCCCTTCACGCTTGCATATTTCACAGGGAGTAAAGAACACAACATTGCAATGCGTCAACGCGCCATAGACCGCGGTCTGAAGTTGAACGAATTTGGACTTATACCCGATGAAAAAGCCGGAGATTTGAAGGGCATGGCTGCAGCCAAGTTCTCACTTGAAGCACTGAATGAAGCGGATATTTATCGTCACCTCGAACTGGAATGGGTGACGCCGGAACTTCGGGAAGACACTGGAGAAATTGTGGCCGCTGAATCTTCGACCCTCCCGCAATTGCTGACCGGTAGTGATATTCGTGGCGCATTGCACAACCATACGACGCTATCCGACGGTGAAGCGACGCTGGAAGAAATGGCCGATACGGCGCGTAAGATGGGGTGGAACTGGTTGGGTATTGCCGACCATTCACCGACCCTAAAAATTGCAAACGGTGCAAGCGCTGAGGATTTACTCCAACAAGGGGAAACAATCCGCACCTACAACACGGCATGGGCAGATGAAGGCACCGATTTCCGGTTGTTCCATGGTGTAGAGTCTGATATCCTTGAAGGTGGTAAACTCGACCATCCTGACGATGTACTGTCGCAGTTGGATTACACAGTGGCTTCCGTCCATGCACTTTCAAAATGGAAGGCGCGTGATGAACTCGAAAACACGGAAGAACTCATGCGGTGTATCGACCATCCTTCGACAACCGTTCTCGGCCATCCCACTGGACGAATCCTTCAAGGGCGTGATGGCTATGAGGTTGATTTATTCGCCGTACTCGAGCACATGGCAGAGCACAACGATGAGGGGCGTTTGAAAGCAGTCGAGTTGAACGCCAGCCCATACCGCCTTGACTTGGATTGGCGCTTGTGTAAACATGCGAAAGGTTTGGGCGTTCCCGTCATTATCAACCCTGATGCACATTCAATTCGCGGTTTGGCAGACATCAGTTACGGCGTAATGGCAGCAAGGAAGGGTTGGATCGAGTCAAACGACGTGCTCAATTCGCTCAGCGGTGAAGCCCTTTCGCAACGCCTTGCTTGATAGGAATCAAACCACACCTTCATGAGATTCCCCTTTCTGGGAGTATCATGCGTCTGCTACGTACACTCATCATGGGAGGGGTCATGTTGATTCCAGGACTGTTGTTATCCATGCTGATTTGGTACGTTGCGGGCCAGCCATCAACTGAGCCGATGGAATCGCTAATCTGCAACGGCATCCCACTGTTTTCTGTTTCTCTTGGCCTGTTCTTTGGTTGGAAAACGGGCGAGGCGTATTCTGTGAAAATGGAATCTTGAGGTGGCTGTATGGCACAGTTCAAGATTGAGCAGTGGCTTGAGATCTGCTCTTCCTTTTCATCATTCTTCAAGGAGGTTCATGGCGCGGTTCATCTCGATGAAGACGCCATTGCCTTCGCATCTCCACCCTCGACCGTTCTCACGGGCTTGAAGGTCTTCAAATCCGGAGTCTTTGGTGCAACCATGCCGCTTCATGCAGTCGATTCTCGTATTGAGCACATTCTGTTCGATACCGAAGCGCATTCCATCACGCTCTCGGGCAGTGAATTCGAATATACATACCGAGTTCCTCCGCAATTGATTCAAAAAAGGAGTGATGAACATGCGCCGGAGTGAAAAGGCAGTAAAAATTGCAGCAATGCTCGAAGAACTGTATCCTGAAACACCAGTACCTCTCGACCATGAAAACGATTTCCAGTTACTGATTGCAGTACTCATGAGCGCCCAAACGACCGACCTCAAAGTGAACGAAGTAACGCCTGCACTCTTTTCAAAAGCACCAAATGCTGAAGCAATGGTACACCTCAGCGTCGAGACGATTCTCAACGATATTCGACAGGTAGGACTTGCACCTACCAAAGCGAAAAACATTCACAGACTTTCAGAATTGGTCATGGAACGTCATAATGGTTCAATTCCGCAAACGTTCGAAGAGCTCGAAGCACTGCCGGGCGTGGGACACAAAACTGCAGGTGTCGTCATGGCGCAGGCCTTCGGCGTACCCGCATTCCCCATCGACACGCACATTCACCGTCTTGCAGCGCGCTGGGGACTGTCAAACGACACAACCGTTCAACGCACTGAGCGTGACTTGAAAGCCATCTTTCCAAAAGAAATCTGGAACAAGTTGCACCTTCAAATCATCTTCTTTGGCAGAGAGTATTGCCCTGCACGTAACCATGACTTGGAGCAATGTCCGATTTGCTCGTGGACAGCAACGAAGAAAAGAATCGCCCAGGAAAAAAAGCGCTGAGTTCAGAGAACTGAAACGCTACGAGAAGCGATGTTCAAGACAACAAGAATACCGACGATAATCGAAGTCACTCGAAGTGCGGTGTGTTCACTACGCTCATCATGCGACTCCCTCAAGAGTGCGTAAGCAATCATTCCGAGTCCAATCGATTGAAGGATCGTTCCGACCGAACCAATCACTCGGTTCAAGTCAGCATGTGCTTCGGTGTCTTCGGCAATTTGTTCGGTCACACCTTCGGCTTCCAAGTCATAATCAACCGCTGAAGGTGGTCCAAACATTTCCACAACCTCCACAAAGACGACGGAGGCGAGAATCAAAATGACGCCGAGCATGAGCCATCGATGGAATGAGTAACTCATAGCTGATTGCTGAAAACCTGCGACCGGTTGGTACGGTGACGGGGCAGCGATGTTTTGATGCGTGGTGGGCGGCGCTGGAGGCGGAGGGACCTGCAT
>JAKMGM010000127.1 GCA_022424925.1 Candidatus Poseidoniaceae archaeon
GTGTTGAGCCCTGATTCACTCTGTCCTTCATTGCAAAGACATCACGCAGACCTGACATTGTATCCCTCAAGAGAGAAAGTCTGACCACGATAATTCACTCATCACGATAATCATGAGGTACATAATGGCGATGAAGAATGCAGGGTTACGCCCTTTTTCAACGAGGCTTTCGACTTGACGCAGGTTTCCGTCCTGATCTCGAATAATGGTTGTAGCCTCAGAGGTAATATAATTCCCTCCAGCAGTGAACTCTTTCTCGTTTCTACGGCTTTGGTACATCAGGAACACCAGCATGCCGATGATTACGCCGAGGCTTGGTCCAAAAAATGCGCCTAGAGCGGAATTGAACTCGGTCCACATAGCGGCTGTCAGGTAAAGGCTCAAACCCGCAGTCAAAAGAGAAATCAATCCCTTGCCTTGTTTTTGGCTCGACATCTTTAGTGCGTCCATGAAAATAACAAGATGTCCCCCCTTTTTCAACTCTACCCCGTTTCATGTCGAAGTTGCACGATGTTGAAGAACCACGAATGGAAGGGTCAAGCATGGCACAGGTACGGTACGCTGTATCTGGAAGTCCTGTCACTCACTCTCTTTCGCCATTGCTGATGGGGTTAGTGCTTTCAAACTTAGAAAAGTTTGGCAGTTCTGTAAAATTGGGCTGTACGGGTTCTTCTCTTCACTTGGTTGAAACTGAGGCTATCGAGGATGCACTGGGTTGGGGTTATGCAGGCCATGTGCCCAATGCCCCTGTTTGGCAATACACGAATGCACCTTTTGGCAAGTACCGTACCGATGCTCTCATGAAAAAGGCAATAGAAGCAGCAATGCTCATCGAAGATGCAGACCCAAGATTCGCGTCCAAAACTGCCGATGATTCACTTCATTCACTGTCGAAAGAGGATGCTCTTTTGATGTCAGCCCCACACGCTCATCTTCCTTCACAGTCACTCGAGAACGAAGTGTGGATGAATCTCACATCTCCTCTCAAGCATCAACTCTCAAGCGATGCGATATCAACCATCGATGAATCCATGCTCCTTCAATCGGTGAATGCGCTTCGTTGGGACGGACGGGCATGGTGGTGTGCAGGTGTCGACGGTAACGGTGTGGTGGCTTTAGCGCAGCATCACGGAATCGATGTCACGAACGGTGCAATACTTGGTATCGTTGGCGGAGGTGGCGCAGCCCGTTCAACTGCTGATGCATGGTTGAAAGCAGGCGGAAAAATTGCGACAATTGCAGGCCGTCGCACGCTTGAATTACCGTATGCATTTGAATCTGAAGACCCTTCAGATATGGTCGATTTTGCCGTTGATTTTGACGGAGATTTGACGACCAAAAATCCGTTTGAGTCGTGTTTGAAGCGGCTTAATCCCTCGTATTGTGCACTCAATGTTGACCTTGATTCGCGTTTTGAAGCCTTGTTGTCCCAACCATTCGATGGTCGGTGGATGTTGACGGCACAACATATCGAAGCCTGGAAGCGGTTGTGGGCGCCTCAGTATGCTCATTTAGTGCCCTCATTAGACCTGCTTCTGACGCAGTTGGTCCATGCTGAGAGCGCCCTTGCAGCGTATACATAATGCCCAAAGCGATTAGAATGAGGACATGGAGCGGGGAATGGTGGGCATGCGATTCCAAACACGCACAATGTGTCTCTTGGTCCTCGCCGGTCTTCTCCTCCCTGCTTATTCAGGTCTCGTTTCTGCTTCACATCCCCCTGAACACCAATCGTTTACTACGCCACACGACGGAGCAGACTTTCCAGTAGGCTGGGCTGATTTAGAATACGGTACATTTCAAACACAGGACTTCCGACTTCTTTATCCTGCAATGACGAGCGGTGAAGAATCGGACATGGCTGGTAACGGTCCTTTTCCATACATTCAATTTTTTGTTGATGAAGGGGAATCGTCTTCATCGTACATGGACCTTGCATCACGTTTTGTTCACAAAGGGTATATTGTAGCCGTTCATGACAATGACTACGATTCAACCAATATTCAGTTTCTTGTGAGTCAAACTTCGGCAGTCGCTCAACACCTTGAGCAACTCAATAACACAACGGCTGGTTCAATCAGCGGTACATTTGGTCAGTTTGATTTGCACCACTGGGGAATGGGAGGCCACGGCACTGGTGCAGCTGCGGCGTATGGAGCGTACCCTTTTTGGCTTAATTCCAGTCAAAATGGTGCAATTCAACCACCTCGTGCCTTGTTTGGTGTGGGTACCGACTTCACGGAATGGGACGGCGAGCATTGGGAGGAACTTTCTCCTGAATCATGGCAGTCAGTACCGGCCAAACCTGCGGCAAGCTTGTTTATTTCAGGAACTGCAGATGAGGTGTATCCGTCTGAAGATGTTCAAAGCGTCTTATCCTCGGGCTTGGGGATGGGTTGGCAACTGATGGAAGTTCTCGGGGCAGATCACTACCAATTCCAAGATTCAACATCCTTTTTGGAAGGGCTTGGCGATGGTGACGCATCACGTTCTCAAGATGAACAAAACTCCATTGCTTCTGAACACATCAATGCTTACCTTGATTTGACACTGCGCGGTTCACACGAACATTTCCGAACGGCTTTCAATCGACCAGACGGTCCACACATTGTGAGCGATACTGACGCTTATATTGTCGAAAATTTGGACGATAGTCACTTCCTGCTGCTGAACGACACCAGAATCGCCCCAGATGGCAACATGACCTTTGGCCCACAGACTACGGTGAATTTCTTTACCAACTGGAGTCTACGAGACGGCCGAACCATCGATGACCTTCCCACAGACTGGGATTTGTCGGTGAGTTGTAACGTCGAAGGGATGGAGGCAACTGAAGGCCAAATCGATGCGAACGGTACGGCAATCTGCTTGTTTCCGATGGTGGCTGTTGCTCCAGGGCCGCACACCGCAATCGTTCGAATCGAGGTAGAAGGTGCTGGTTCTACAGTAGAATTTTCATTCAATCGCACCGATGCACCCTTGATTCTAACTTCCCCAGTTCCGATTGTTGAATTGAACCAACGCAGCAGCATCCATGTCGACGCTTCGATGTTCGCATACGACCCTGATGGACAGGATGTTTTTATTCAATCCGCTGCGTTTACCAACGGTTCAGTTGAAGATTTCATTGTGACACTCGACCAAGATAAACGCGGTATGCAGATTTACCATGATGTTAGCGACGAGCGTCTTGAGGGCGTCAACATTACGCTTACATTGCGCGCTGGTGGCGAGGGTATCATCGACCAAGCAAACACCACTGCAGCCGTCCGAATACTTCCGGTGGACGACCCGGTGTTCAAAGTAAATGATGTGCCGATGCAAAATATGATTGAAGATGGCACGCCGATAACAGTCAATCTTTCCATGTATGTTACCGACCCTGAGGGCAGCGTTTTGTTCGGTACTGCATCAGGTGCGTCACAAGGAGAATATGGTCCTGTACGGTTCACCTTCGATGACGGCCATCTCACCCTCACGCCCTTGACAAATCAAAACGGTGCGACCGTCATGCACCTGTTGGTGAGTGATGGAACCACTGAACCGGTTGAACTGGATGTGCCTCTGTATGTAGAGCCCGTGAATGACGAGATTCTTGTCAATGAATCAAAGTGGAATGTAACATTGTTCGAAGACGAAAGCATGGTGCTGAATCTTTCGGACCTGGCATGGGATATTGATGGCGACAATCTGTTTTGGAGCATTAACAGCAGTTCTCAAACGGTCAGTGTAGTTCGTTCCACGAACCAACTTGTCATCACGCCAATTCTTGACTATTCAGGCATCGATAACCGTACAACAGTCAGTGTCACCGACCAAAGCACGAATGTAAGTCGAACACTCATTATCAATGTTCTTTCGTCACCAGATGCTCCATTTCTTACCTTGCAAGAACTCAATTTGATTGATGCGACAGCAGGTAGTTTACAATGGAGGGTTTTCGATGCAGATGGCGTAACTCCCGTGGTCTCTGAAGTAACCATAGACGGCGTGATAGCCGAAAACCTCACCCATTCCTGCGTCTATGACAGTAACGATTTCACGGATCGTTGTCTTACCATGCTCCCTCTCCCAGTTGTGCACAACGGCACGGTTGAAGTCAGCATGACAGTCTATGATGGAGAAATGGATGCCTACACTACCGCATCCATCTCTGTGAACATGACACCGAGTGAGGTGCAACAACCGGTCGCTACGGACACGGATGACACCCAATCACTCAACATAGCCTACATCAGTACCATCAGTTTCCTCGTTCTTGCAGTTCTGGTTGGCTTTATCGTGAGGCTACGAAGAGGTTCTTCCACACCGGTAGAGCCTGAACCTATGCAAACCACTGAACAGCCGGATGTACCTGTTGTAAAGTCAGCTGGACTCTTGGAGCGCGCACGTCAAAAGCAGTGATGTTCAAAGTGGTATATTGCCGTGCTTTTTAGGTGGACTCCATTCACGCTTTGATTGCAGAATGTTCAGCGCACGGCAGAGACGTAATCGGCTTTCACTTGGTTCGATGACATCGTCGAGCCAACCGTTACGGGCTGCGACATACGGGTCGCCAAATTTGGCTTTATACTCTTCAATGAGTTGTTGTCGAATATCTTCGCGCTTTTCTTCAGGCGCCTTTTTGATTTCAGTACGGTGAATCACATTGACCGCACCCTCTGCACCCATGACGGCTAACTCAGCAGTGGGCCATGCAATGTTGTAATCGCTTTGCAAATGTTTGCACGACATTGCGAGGTAGGCACCGCCGTATGCTTTGCGCGTTACCAATGTAAGTTTAGGAACAGTTGCTTCAGCGTATGCGAACAGCAGTTTGGCACCATGACGAATAATACCTCCCCATTCTTGGACAACGCCTGGGAGAAAACCAGGGACGTCTTCGAAGGTGACAAGGGGGATATTGAACGAATCACACATGCGTATGAATCGAGCAGCTTTGATGGATGCGTCAATATCGAGACATCCGGCGAGAACCTTTGGTTGATTTCCAACAACGCCAATTGTCTTCCCTTCAAGGCGGGCAAATCCTATGATGATATTGTCTGCATAGGATTCAAACAATTCCATGAAAATCCCATCATCAACAATCTCTTCGACCACTTTCACCATGTCGTACGGTTTGTTCGGGTTGTCCGGTACCAGTGTTTCAAGTTCAGGGTTGGGTCTGTTTCTCGGGTCAGCGGTTTCCTCAGTTGGCGCATCAGCCATGTTATGGTCAGGCAGGTAGGAGAGAATTTCAGTGGCCAAAGTGCACGCTTCTTCTTCATCTTCAGCGATTAAACATGCGATCCCGGAGCGCGATGCGTGCAGAGATGCGCCACCGAGTCCAGCGGCGTCGATTTCGCCTTCAAGAACCTCTGGAGTCTCGAGCGGTGAAGACATGAACAACTGACCGTGGTCTTCGCCGAGAATTGTAAAGTCGGCAAGGCTTGCCGCAAGTGCTGAAGCTCCAACAACCGGGCCCAATACCAAACTTATCATCGGAATTCTACCACTGCATTGGACCAAACGGTCGAGCAACTCACCCGTCCCTCCGAGCGCTGAAACGCCGTCATGGGCTCGTTGTCCTCCACCGTCCCACATTCCAATGATTGGCGCTTTTGCACGTTCAGCCATTTCGATGATTTTGGAGATTTTTTTTGCATGCATTTCACCCATGCTTCCACCGTGAACGCTGAAATCTTGGGCAAAGCAATAGATGCGGCGACCGTTGATGGTACCGTGACCAGCTACGACACCGTCACCCAGCGTATGGTGGAGGAACATTCCATTGTCCGTTGAGCGGTGGGTGACGAACGAATCAATTTCAATAAAGGATTGTTCATCGAGCAGCATCCCAATGCGGTCACGTGCCGTTCCTCTTCCGCTGCTTCGAATGGCTTCTTGCCGCTTCAAACCCCCACCAAGCCGAGCCTGCTCACGCTTGTATTGGAGTTCCTCGAGACGCTCACTCGAATTGCCTGCCATACTTATCCCATCACTCGGCGGTTTTTCATTCAAGCGCTCAAGTTCTGAGCGTATTGTTTCCTTCTCCACATAGGTTTGCACCAATTGCATCTCGCAGTTTCATGTCGTTTGAAAGCGCCCAATGAACCTTGACAATTACCGTATCTGGAGCGGCTATGCTGCCGTGGCCAAGAATCCCCATTTCCATTTGCTTTCGCCCTTTGGAATAGACATTCATGTCCACCGGACCATGGATGCACTGGTTGGTGACAACGATAGGGATTTCTCGGTTGATGCATCGTGTGAGTGCTCTCCATACTTTGGTGTTCTCCGGTGCGTCTTTACCAGGGTCTTCTATGGGTAAATGGCCGAGGCCAGTTCCTTGAATCACGATGGCTTGGACGCCCGTTTGCACAATGGCTTCAATCTCTTCGGAATGCAACCATGGTCCTGCTACAAACTGCGCAATTCTGGTACTCGTCTCATACGTCGTTGGCCGTTCACATATCTGGCGTTCCGTACCGTTTTTCAGATACACATCATACGATTCTGTGCTCGTATAACTCAACTCGCCGTTATCGATTGTAACATGTCCAAGTGCTTCACAGTTCACGGGTTGGAATGCATCCCTGCGTGAGGAATGAAGCTTACGAACACCAACGCCAGGATAAATGGCGCATTCACCGTCGTTGTTTGTCGAATGCATGACTAAAACGACACCATCACCGATATCTCCGCCTGTTTGCGGTCCATGTGCAGCCCAATAAACGGCAGAAAGGAGGTTCTCAGCGGCGTCGGAAGAACCACGGTCAGATGAACGTTGAGAGCCGACAAAAGCGATTCTGCCAGGTGGGACTTCACCCTTACCGCACCAAGCAAAACTGAGTGCAGCAGATGACATATGCAGTGTATCGGTTCCGTGGGTGATGACAACACCATCGCAACCGTCATCAAAGGCTTGCTTTGATGCTTGGATCATACTGTTCCAGTGCTGTGGTCGAATGTCATCGCTAAACATGTTACCAAGTTTGACAGCCTCAATGTTGGCGATGCTTGCGAGTTCGGGTAGACTCGCCACCATTTCTTCAGGTTCAAATCGAGCGACGACGGCGCCAGTCGTGTAGTCGACTTTCGAAGCAATTGTACCACCGGTATGGAGTATTCGTACTCTTGGCAAACCGTCGGCCACCACAACCTCTTCGGCAGAGGTCTTGCTTTCAACGGACTGGGTTGGTAACGTTTCAATTGTGTTTATTTGGTCGAGTGGATAACTCGCATTGTAACCGTTCACTAATTTCACTGTGAGGTGTTGCTTTGAGGCTGGGTGTAAGGCAACGCCTTCAATGGTCGTCGTACCGTTGTGAGTTTTCACTTCGAGTTTGACACGTTGGCCTACAGAGGGAACTTCAACCATGCATTGCCGAACAGCGGGGAGCACATCAAGGGTTCGTCGAATAAGCAAGCATATCGCTCAACCTGTCTTTTCAAAATGGTGCCGGGAGCGGGGCTTGAACCCGCGACCTTCGGATGTCTCAGACACCGCAAGGGGTTTGCACGTCATACGATTGCCTTGGAGGCTGCCCTATGAGTCCGACGCGCTACCAACTGCGCCACCCCGGCCTATCTCCGGCCTGTCGCATTCCCCATTTCAACCATACGGATGAAAAGTGATGTAAAATCACCGTAGCCTTCATGCACTTAACGCCATAGGAGAGGGTATGGTTGACCTCAATACCGCCATGGCCGCCGCCGCAGGTGAACGGCAGAAGCGCATGGCTGATGAGGGAAAGGAACGAAAAAAGCGTCGCAGCGGAAGCGACCTTGGAATCGAGGCTTTTGATCCTGTCAAGCACGTGACGAAGGAGAAAGCCGAAACGGTGTCGATGTGGCTCGTCATCGCTTTCTCGGTCGTTGTATCCCTGCTTATGCGCTATGTATTGATGCCCAGAACTTCTGTAGAGAAGTCTGACATACTCTATCTCGCTCCACTGGCTGCGGTTTTCCTCATTCCGCAAGTGCACCGATTGGTTTTGCCTGCCTCACTGAACGAAGTCTACACGAAGGGAACATGGTTCAAGGCAGGCTTTCTTCACACATTCACATTCCTCGCAATGGCTTTCTTGCTCGTAAACCCTCCTCTGGGTGATATCGTAGCACCCCAACTTGCCGATAAGTGGGTCCTCGTCCAAGACGATGGCGAGCAACTCAATTTCTCCCAAACAAAGGGCGCCTCTTCATCGTTGACGTGGGAGGTTGATTCCAGCGCCGGGTTAGCGGGTGACATTTGGTTGTTGTTCGGCCTCGCCGATAATTTG
Organism: Candidatus Poseidoniaceae archaeon; assembly: GCA_022424925.1. Lineage (GTDB taxonomy): Archaea > Thermoplasmatota > Poseidoniia > Poseidoniales > Poseidoniaceae > MGIIa-L1. The sequence goes on from JAKMGM010000127.1 coordinate 8,265, forward strand.
AACGTTGAAGGTGCAAATGTTACGGTAGAACTCACCAATAATGCCGGTAACAACCTGCTTGTTCAGAACAATCTTGACTTTTGGGACAACAATTCTGAATCCATTGCGAACAATACTTCATCATCATCTTCGGAATCAAAACTGATTCCACACGGTGACCTTGACCAAAGGTTTGCACTGCTTCTCGGTACCGACCTTGCAGTTGGTGAACATCAAATCACCGTTCGTATCCTCGAACAGGGTGACCCTTGGGTGAACACCCGTGTCTACAACTGGGATTTGCTCATAGTCGAGGCGCTTCCTGAAGCCGATGCTTCATGACAGCATGTCACTGTGCGCAACTAATATTTGATTTAAGAGTCGACTTATTCGGTGGATATCTCGTTGTTCACGTGTTTGTTTTTGCAATTGCTTGTCCCGTATATACCGTACAAGTGGTGCAGCAGCTGTCCAACACATGAGATCCAATGAGCGGTTTAGCAAGTTCGTCATGCTTCGAGGCGAGTGAATGGCATACGAGTCATTTTTCACCACCCCTCAGACGAAAACTGAAAGTGAATCAACTGCGTAAATGGGTAACCAATCGTGCGGTTAAAGCATCCAACTGGATTTGTTCTCCACCGCCTTCGACAAGACGGTAATCAACCTCAGCCATCCATTCGGTCATGTCGAGTTTTGCTTCTTCGCTGAGGAAGTCGGCCGTGTAGAGTTCTCGATGCAATTGATTCACAAAATCAGTTCCAGCAAGCCCGTATTTGTCGAGTAATTCCCTCAGGCGTCGACGAGCGGCATGGAATCCATCGTCCCTGCAAGCCATCAGGTACTGGTGGAGCGCTTCCGGAGGTGCGGTCGCCGAAGTCTCATAGATGAGGTCACGGTTAATGTTCATGTCCAGTGCCGCCGCAACTTGAAGGCCGGTGATTGCTTTTCGCAAGTCGCCTTGTGAAATTCGGGTCAATGCCTCTGCGGCGTCTTCTGCCAACTCGACCCCCTCCTGTTGAGCGACGTGAAGGATTTGAGCGTTGACGTCGGCATCCGCAAGCGGACGAAATCGGAACACAGCACACCGAGACTGAATAGGTTCAATGATTTTCGAAGAATAGTTGCATGATAGAATAAATCTGCACGTCTCTGCGTACTGTTCCATAATGCGCCGTAAAGCGCCTTGGGCATCGTTGGTCAGAGCATCTGCTTCGTCAAGAAAAATGATTTTGAACGATGCCTGGCCGTAAGGTGCGGTACGAGCAAATTGCTTGACTTTGGTGCGAATACTCTCAAGTTTACGCTCATCTGAAGCATTCATCTCGAGTAGATTTCTGCGGAACTCTTCACCAAAAACATCCTTTGTTAACGCCATAGCAGCAGTCGTTTTACCGGTTCCAGGAGGGCCGGCAAACAGCAGGTGAGGGAATTCTTTTTTCTTGGAGTAGATGGTTAAGCGCTGAACGACTGCTGCCTGCCCGCGAATTTCAGTAACGGACTGTGGCCGATGTCTTTCTACCCACAATTCACTCATATCGTGCTGTCGTTGCCGAGCCTCCTTGAACATTCTCCTCGTGACGAACGGATTTCCAAACCCGGCATGTATGTGCCGTCGTAATCGGAGTTCTAGAGCACTGGTTCATTCGTGTGAAGCGAAAAGACAGTATATGGAGGTGGGCATGAGTGTTTGAGCCCCATGCCACGCGAGACAGCCCCCCGCCGAACTGCCTTGACCGTCTTCCTCGTAATGATGTTCTTATTCGCTGATGTACTCATCCCGCAGTCCATCGATTTTGACCTCGAATTGGATGAAACGACCTCTGTTTCGTATGCCACTTCATCGCACACAGTTCTTTCAGATACGCACATTATGGAGCTCAATCCTCTTGTCAACTACAATACGTCCGTAACTGGCTTCATCGGCACCTCAAGTACAAATTTTGAGAGCAGAATCCTCATGGATTTCGATATGAATTACACCTCCGCAGACACGGTTCAATCTGCAACGCTCTACCTTGCATGTGATGTTGACCCAGATTCACCATCGACTATGGATATCTACATGGCCGCACCGAGTTCGTGGAATGCAAGCGAAGTAACTTGGTTTGATGCGAAAATGAATGCCGCTTGGAATGTTGAAGGTGCCGATGGTTCGAGCGACCATGGTGCTTGGGAGCCTCCGTTTAGAGCAATGACCAACGGCACCTACGCGCTAAATGTGACTGCATTTGCTCAACAAGCAGCATCGACTAACCAGTCGACATTCAGCGTACTACTCGCCGGCATGGGTTCGTATTATGAATGTAAGATGTCTGAATCTTTTCCAATAACCGACCGTCCTGAACTGGTGCTTGTAACGTCTTCAAGCGCTGCTGGAAGCGGCGGTTCTGTCGCATCGAATTTTGCTACTGACGGCCTTCCACTCATGACTGGAGATCTCGTACTGACTGCAGATACCACGCCTACATTGTCGTATGAGGCACTCAACGGAGCGCATGTGGAGTTCCAGCTTTCTCAGGATTCTGATTTCAAAGACAATACCGACCTTGATTGGCATTATTCAACTATCGATGACTCGTTTTCAATTTCTGGTAGCAGTGGGACATTCACCGTTCCATCCAGCGACAAGTTTGATAATGGCACCACTGTGTATTATCGAGTACGTAGCATTGATTCGACCGATATGCTCAGCCAGTGGTCGACAACTGAACATTTCCTCTTACCAGCCCACTCGGTGACCGACAACGGTGATGGTTCGGCAAGTATTGAAGTAACACGTGACCAGTTAGGTAATGTCGGTACCTTCATCGAAGATTCGTATTCAAACGAACTGAGCAAGAACTCAAAATATGGCTCGGCTGGAACGCTTCAAACCAGTGTGACTTCGAACAAAGAATCACTCATTCACATGCGATTTAATTTGTCGCTACTTGGTCTTCCTTCAAACGCAACAATTCTCGATGCACAACTCAACCTTACCCGTGATTCTGCCACCAACAACCCGATGCTATCCATGCATGAAATGGCTTCAACGCCTTGGGTTGAATCGGAATTAACGTGGAACCGAGAATCAAACGCCAACGGTTGGTCAAACGGCGGCAGAGGTGCTTCCTCAACCGCATCTGCGACTGGAATAAACGGCTCGCAGACCAGTTCATCGTTTGGATTTGGCTTTACCGACGTGTTGCAGTCATGGGTCGAGAACGGTGATACTTCATCATCTGAATTTTTGATTACCGCTCGCGGCCAAAACGAAGCCTATTCGACGACTGGAACCAAGTCTGCAGTCTTCCACAGCACAGAAACATCACTCTCCTCGAACGAGCCACATGTGTACATCAGTTACAAATGGGGGCCAAGTTCACCTCTCGCAACAGTCGTTTTGACCGGACCGGCCCAAGACGAAGCCGTCTGGAATCAATCAGGCCACAACTTCACTGCAAACCTCACGCCTTCGATAACGTGGACGCCGAGTTCTTCGAACAACGAGATACTTCTGCAAATGGCAACCGATGAACAATTCCGCGACGTCGTCATGACATTGGACACCGGTGTTGACACCGACTTCTCCCCATCTGATGGCATACTGAACATGACCGGAACCAAGACGTTGGATGTTGGAAACATGTACTTTTGGCGAATGGCACACCTCGATGCCGATGGGCGTTACGGGCCATGGTCCACATCCAATTTCCTCGTGAGTTCGCTTGAAAGCACCTGGCTTGGCGGTGAACGCCACGAGTTTAGGATGAAGCACGGAAACGGAACAACTGACGGACTGTATCCTGAATGTTTGGATACCTATATCGACAGTGGTACGCCAAACCAAAACTACAACGACGAATCAAAACTTTTGATATCCTTCAACACCTATCCAATTGAGGCACTTGGTCTTTTGAACTGCAACCTTCGATCGAATCTTCTCCCTCCCGGGTATGCAGTTGAATCTGCACAACTGACTATGGTTCTTGCAAGCAATCCGTCCAACTCCCCCCGCGTTGCTGTTTGGGAAAATGTGCAATCCAGCTGGACCGATGAGGGTGCTACATGGAGCACCTATGACGGTGTAAACACATGGGCTTCAGCAGGCGCCAAAGGTTCA
>JAKMGM010000162.1 GCA_022424925.1 Candidatus Poseidoniaceae archaeon
GTGTTCAGTCCCACCGCGAAGGAGAACGGAAACAGATTTTGCTTCGGGACAACCGGTGATGAACGTCATATCGGATTCTCCAATTTTTCGTTCCTCTACTCGAGCTGCGTGCCCTAGGTCATCATCAGAAAGGTCATCGATGTTGGTGACAATTCGCCCAGCAGTAGCCTTGGAGAGCGCTTCCATATCCGATTTCTTGGCTCGGCGTATCGCAAAGATTCCAGCCTTCGACATGTAGTGTTGTGCCAGTTCATCGATGCCTTTCTGACAGATAAGAACGGTTGCACCAGATGCCTGGATTTTTTCAACGAGACCGCGAATGTAATTCTCTTCTTCTTCGAGGAAGAGAGCCAATTGATTCGGGTCGGTGATTTGGATCTTCGCATCAACTTCCGTTTTCTTGACTTCAATGGCTGAATTGATGAGTGCAATCTTCGCATCAGAAATCGAACGGGGCATTCCAGCGTGAACGCGTTCTTTGTCGAGCAGAATTCCGTCGATAAGCGTTGAATCCTTGATTGAGCCACCTTGTCGCTTCTCGACCTTGATATCGGAAAGGTCAACAATTCGCTCTTCATCTTCGATGATGCCAACGGCGTTAACGGCTCGAACACATATATCCGCCATGAAACTCTTTACTGCGCCCGCAGATTTACCAGTAAGGGCGGTTTTTGCGACTTCCATCAAGACGGAATCTTGGTTTTCGGTTGAGATTCCGTGTGCATCGAGCAGTTCAACTGCTTTTTCTGCCGCTAATCGGAATCCTTCGCAAATTACTGTAGGGTGAACATTCTGCTCGATAAGGTCCTCACTTCGCTTGAGAAGTTCACCAGACAGAACGACGGCTGATGTTGTCCCGTCGTAACAGTGCTGTTCTTGTGTTTTAGCGACTTCAATGATCATCTTTGCAGCAGGATGGTCAATGTCCATTTCTTTGAGAATAGTTGCACCGTCATTCGTGATAACAACATCACCCATTGAATCAACAAGCATTTTGTCCATTCCTTTCGGCCCGAGCGTCGAACGTACAGCATCCGCAACTGCCTTCGCCGCTGCGATGTTGTTCGATTGGGCGGTTCGACCGCGCGTCCGCTGTGTTCCGTCTTTCAAAATGAAGATTGGTGCTTGTCCGTTTCCATACATGTAAACATCCCCGTACATCATTGCCGAGGGCGAGTACGCCTTGAACCCTACGCTTAGGATTCATTCAGAATTAGGCCTGTCCATTTTGCTCGAGCCACATCTGTCCGTATACATTCCATTGCTCCATCGTCCATCCTTCAGGCAAGCCGGCTGCGGGAACGGGGGGCGCGGTTGAGGCAGTACCGAGCGCAGGAGAGGGCGCCGAAGGTGCGGGAACGATTGGAGCTGCTGCGGCAGGTGGAGAAATACTTGGAAGGGCCTTGGGCACATCATAGGCAGCGCCAGCCATTGGGACTGTGGGGGCAGCAGCAACAGAGCCGTAGGTTGCTTCTACGCTGCCTTCGTATCCTTCTTCACCCCATCCGCCATAGTCGTCTTCCTCTTCTTCTTCAGTGAGAATACGGAAGATGATTCCGATGCCTACAAGGAAAACAAGAATGAAACCTACCCACGTGAGGATTGAAGCGATGTCCACGCCATCACTGTCAGAACTGGCTCCATCGCTTGCGGCTTGGGAACCCGTCTTCAAAAGTTGCAGTTGGAGCGTGGTGCTCGAAGCGTCACTTACGGTTTGAGATTCGGCCCACAGTGTTAGATTCGTGAACAAAGAATCCCCACCGAGGTTATTGAGCGTCGTGGATGAAACTGTGAATATGACAGTCACCTGTCGTTCTTCTTCAACGGCGAGGGAAAAGGTACGGTCTCCATTGGCAATTTTCGATTGGACCCAATTTGAAGATTCGCCACTGTCAAGGTTCATTGAAACAGATTGAGCAGTAGTGTATTGGTTTCGAACAGTAACGGTCATCGACCAAGCATCAGCAGGGTCTGCCTCGTCAATCACAAGCAATTCTGTTGGGATAATTTTGAGCCAGTTTTGCGAACCAACGAGGTAGGTCGCAGAGCCAGAGGAAGTTATACTCGGGTCGTTGACACTCGTTGCAATCACATTGAGCAGTAATTGACCATCGGTTCCATCATTGAAGGAAAATCGAACAGATACATTGTAACTGCTACCAGTAAGAATCTCTGGGGTTTTTCCGTCAAAGAGGTTGGTAAACTCAACGTTCATCCCCTCAGGGGCAGTTGCAGACATAGTGAAGCGATCAGCATTGTTTCCATCGTTGAACACCTCAAACTGCATCGTTTGTGCAGGTTGTCCAGGAATGTAGGATTGGTCGGCGTCTTCATCGGAAACACGTACTGCTGCTGTATCAAGAATGTCGACTGTCATCGAAATTGAACTGCTCACTGAACTGTCATCCACGCTGGTTGCTGTCACAGTAAGGCTGTACAATTGTGGCGCCAAACCGATTGGCATAGGAAGATTGAGTTGAATAATCGAGGAGCCATCCCAAGCATCCATCACAGCAGTTTGACTCGTAGCTAGATTTGCCCCCAGTTGCCAATTTTGTTGAGTCAGGGTCAAGTCGTATTGTTCATCATCATTACCGGTGTTGAAGATACTGATGTACACCTTCTTTGCGACACCGTTTGCAGGCCCGGAGATATCGTATGTGTCGGTTTCGAGGGAGACTTGACGAAGAACTGGAACTTCGATGTTGCGTGTCAGAACGTCGTTTCCGAACAGTGCTCCGCATGAAGGGCATGTTGCTCGTAAAGTGAACGATACAGTGCCCGGATTTGCTTGAGATGCTGCGGTAATGTTGAGTTGGAGGTTGATGCTCTGTCCTCGAGACACATAAACTGGGCTCGAAACTGATGCGCCTGTTTCGTTGAGTAAAAGGGCAGACCAGTCATCTTCAGAAAATGTTGTTGCAAGGTTAAACGAAGCGTCGCGATTTCCTGAGTTTTGCAAGCGGAACGGAACAAGGCCATATTCACCTGGTCCAAAGGAACCTGCCAGTAGTCCAACGGTTGAAGAGAGCGAAACACCGAATTGTTCGGTTACGCCGACGGATGCAGTAACACGAGCCTTTTCGCCCGAGTTTTGACCTGAAGCATCTGTGAACCAAAGTTGCCATGTCAGCTGTTGTACATCTGCCCCTGCCGGTATCGTGAGGTTGACCCACAGGTCAACAGTTGCCCCGCCAGGAATCGGCGGTATGAGTATGCTCGTATCATGGTCTGGAACCAGGGTATCAAAGCCAGCACTGTTGACATACACTGCATCTTGGCGAATCATAGGGTTGGCAGGGTCCATCCATGTAAGGTTGGAGATGTTTGATTCAGAGCGAATGGCTGCAGGTGCGTATCCGTTGTTTGTAACCGAGCATCGCAGCGTAAGCAGGTCACTCGGTGGTGCAGAGTAGCCATTTTCAGGGGCATTACAATCTACATCAAGCGTATATTCTTGCACTTTGCGAACACCAAATTGAATCCAATCATCAACGTGGAATCCTTCGGTTGCGCCGCTGCTGTCGCTTCGTAGTACCATTCCCATAGAGTACGAATTACCTCCGAGGAAAACGTTTTGATTCGTAACATAGGGGTTTTGCAAGTAGGTCACTTGAGGGTCCCAACTGATACGAGTCCATTGGTCGGGTGCTTGGCTGGGGTTGCCTGCGCTAATGTCGTAGACAATAGACTCGTTGATGTCTTGGCTACCAGAACCCCTCCACATTTCAATGGAAACGCTGTCACCAGATGCAACGCTGCCCCATGCCTGAATGTGGATTTGTGAAGAGATATAGTTCGAGGCGTAGAAAACATTACGGCAAATCCAAGCACCGTACACTTGAGACATTCCGGCATCAATTTGACCGTTTGAACCGCAGTTGTTCCCGCTTGTGGAAATAAACGAGTGAACCAAGCGGTCATGGGCATTCGAAGGATAGTTGTTACCCGATTCTGCATTGCCCCAGTGTTTGGAACCAACCGCCCCACCCGTAAGGTCTGTCCATGAGCCATCTGCAACCGCATTACCGCCGTCAACAGGGTAACGGCCGGGAATGAATGTTGATGATTGGGTGGTTGTGCCGTCAAATGAATCCTTCATGATGGCGATAGGTACTGTCTTTTCAAGAACATCGTTTTCGTTACGGTCATCACCGTTCGAATCTTTGTCGACCGTTGCACGCAGAAGAAGACCGCCAGATAGGTCATTGGTTGATGTGTCGAGAATAGAATGAGCAGCAGTAGGTGTCCAGACGAAGGTTTTGGAATCACTTTGACCGCCAATCAGTGTACCCGAAGTCCAAACAAAGGTTTCCATTACGTAGCCGATTGGGTGAATCACTTCAATCATAGCAACCGAATCTTTTCCGGTGAATGAACTCCCACCGCGTTGAATTTCCATTCCGATTTCGATGGTATCGCCTTCGAAGAGGTAGTCAATCGTCGTTCCGTTTGATTGGGTCCATGTTTCAGCTGACTGGCTCGCATTACCGAGCGAAATAGAAACCACACGGAAATCATCGTTTGCCCCACCACGACCACTGGCTGCACTCGCCGGTGGCGCCATCCCCATGGCAAGAGTTTGAACCAGCATGAGGGCAACAAGGGTCAACGGAGTGATACGACGCATAAGACCAACAATGCATCCCAGTTTCACGTGGCATATAGAGATGGCCATTTGATGACCCTGTAGGGGTCATGAGAAATCATGAAAAATTACTTCGATTTGCGAAGCCCGGTTATCGAAGGTTGATTGTGAGATGGTTGGGGTGCTACGGAGCGGATGGCCTCCTTGACAGGCTCTGCAGCCTCGTTTGCATCGAATACATCACCTATACCCTCAAAATCCAATTCCCCTGGAGGGCGAGCGAGGGAATCA
>JAKMGM010000164.1 GCA_022424925.1 Candidatus Poseidoniaceae archaeon
GTCGCCATGCTCAGCGAACAGAGCCCGCAATTCTTCAGTTCCAACTTCGCGTGGTAGGCCACCGACGAACAGGCGGCACCCTGGAGCGTTACGTGGACGGCGTCCTTTGCCACCGCTTTCACCTTCAAATCGGAAGTACGAGCGCTCACGGCCGTCTTCACGGACATCAGCAGCAATGAACGTGGCCCGTCCTGCCGGACCTTTGGCAAACATCGCTTCAGCCGCAGCACCCCAGCGCTTTCCAGAGTTGTTGAGGGCGCTTGCACCTTGGTCCACTTCTGCCCATCCTGCACCGAAATTATCCGCTAGGGCACGGTAGGATTGATAATTGCATGTCGGGCAGCGTACGTTCCAATCGCCATCGAGGTCAGCAGCGAGGTTATCGCCACATGAAGGACAAATCGCATGGAGGACTCCGCAATCATCACGGTCACGGAAACTGATTCGAAGGACTGGAGAAGTTTCCTTGACTTCGGCACGGCAAACATCACGACGACGAACAGCGTCAGCAGTTTGGTGCATGTATCGATCAACAATTCCAGTGACATGGAACTGACCGTAGAGGTGTTCGGGAAGGACACTTCCCGGTTTTCCTTCGATGCAGATGACCTGTGCTTCACCGTTTTTTTCGTTGAGTTTAACAATTTCACAAAGCACTGTATCGCCAACCTCTGGCATCACGATTTCTTTTTGAGCAGCGACAACAGCCATACCGTCTTGAATTGAAAACATGCCAGTTGCCGTGGCTAAAATCGAACCGTTGACTTCAATGGTTCCTTCTCCAGCCTCGCATTCTGCTGAGGTTGATACTTGTGTTCCTGGGGTGACGAGGCTCGGCGTCATGATTTTCATTCCTGTAGCAAACATGGCCTGACGTAGGTCGCATGCTGTTTCGCTTGATTGAACCGGTGTGTTCACCCCTTTTCAACCCCTCATACGGAGCGGTCGTAACCTCAACCCTCTTCCTCGAGCAACTTCGCATCACCGGGACGGTGAAACCGCCAGCAGAGTACCGTTGTAGCGGCCTTGCGCTTGGTATGGTGTTGGTAGGTGGGCGGTAATCTGAAATCCGTTTTCAACATGGCTTCGGATTCATAGCCATAATCTCTACCGAGAGCTTGTAGATGTTTGGATTTGGAACTGTGCAAGACATGCACCACCGGGGCACCAAGAGAAAAAGCGTATTCGAGCAGTGGACGGTCTGCTTTTGGCGTTTGTACGCCCCAAGGAGGGTTCATGACGATGAGGTCAGGTTGGGGAGCGGTGGCTTTACTCTGCTTGGTAATGTGTTCGTGAATCACATCTTTGGTGCCCTTACTTTTGTGTCGAATTTTTTCCGCATTGGCGTTCGCGACTTCGACAACCACAGGGTCAGCCTCTACCATCGTTACATGCGCAGCACCGAGCAGCAGGCAACCACATCCAAGGATTCCATTTCCAGCACCGAGGTCGAGAACTTTTTTCCCCTCAAGTCCATCAACTTGGTCGATTCCTAGAAGCCAGTACGCTGCAAGGTCACCTTCAGTAGCGTACTGTTCAAGTTCTACCGATGTGCACGGGTGGGGTGTTAACTTGGACAGTTCAATGGCCAAATGCTTGGGTCGCATTCAATCACCAGCGGGGCTGTTGATTGTACTGGTTTTGTTGATACTGTTGCTGCTGTTGCTGCTGTTGCGCAAGGGCTTGTGCTTGCAGCCTCAAGTAATGAATTTGTTCGGCTTCCATTCGCAGCCGGGCAAGGAGTTGGTCGCCTGGTTGCTGATTTCCACAAAAACGACAGAAGCGTATACCGTCTTGGTGCTGCTGCCCACAACTGATACAGAATCCCATATTCACGCCTCCAAACCTTCCTCGCATCGAATCAACTTGAACTTTCTCATTCAACCGTTGCCAATTGTAAGAACACCGGCCATGTCTCAAACCCTTCGGCAGCAGCACGTTCGTTCAAATCTTCCCAACGTGGATCGTCCATTATCTCGGACGGTTCAACGCCAGCGGCGAGAAGCCCTGTCACCAGTTCGCGGAATTCCCGTTCGATTTCGGACATTTCTGCTTCTGGTTCCGGCTCAACTTCGGGGATAGGGATACTTTGAGTTGCTTCGATTGGTAAAGCAGCTGGCGTTTCCTCCGCTTGTACCGTCTCGGGCACCATCGAGGTTGGATTGTGTGTTGGAGGAAGAGGTACAAAGGCGTGTTCAACCACCGATGCTGTCGGTTCTTGTTCTTGTGCAGGCACCGGTAGGGCAACACTTTCTGTTGTATCGTCACCGATACCCTCGGTCATTTCTGCTAACATGTTGGATGAGAAATCATCCATCACTTCGTCCATGTTAGCGTGTGTATCTGAACTCGGTTCAGGTGCAGATGCACGAACCTCTTCGGGGGCCGCTTCGGTAATTTTGACCTTCTTTTGCAGTCGCCCGACACCCAAGACTTCCGCCTGTTGGCGAGCGAGTTCAGCCGCTTGCCGGCGAGGGAGGCTGACAAAGGACTTTCCCGGAATCGATTCCGGTGGGAACGGCAGGTAGTAGTGCTCGAGAGGCGGTAATGACGGATGCCTGAAACAGAGTATTCGTTTCGCCTCAAATGCCCTTTGGCTAGGTAAATTCATCGAGAAAGGCACGGGTGCTATCTCAACTGAGCTTCGCTTCCACTGCTCATTGGTGATGAGGTGCTGCATCCAAGGTCCGAGGTCAGGACTTGCTACATCGACAAACTGAAACGAAGCATCACGAGGGTTGAAATTTTGCTTCTCGAGCAACGGTGCTTCTTGCCGTGGCCGATGAAAAATGGTGATGACAGGTTGGCCGTGTTCGACCATATCGCCGTGCAGTTCCATGAGTTTCCGTTCTTTACGTGGACAAATCAACAAAATCAGCATACGAGCAGCATCGGCATCCCAGATTTCGCCCCAGCGGGATTCAGCTTCGGTTGTGAGTTGCCCGATGGTCATGTCCGGAATCATTGCAGTTATTCCCATGTGCGCACCGAACCGAGGGCAAAGTCAACGCATTTATGCATGCTGATGTTTCGTTAAGGTTCCCGCAATCGTCCTTCGTTGAACGCTTGTTCTGCCAGTAGGAGTGTCCCTCCAGCCGCACCGCGAATCGTGTTATGGGAATACCCCGTGAAGGAGACCGTGTCATCACTCGTCATTCGAACTTCGCCAACGACGACCGCCATACCTGCTTTCAATTCAAGGCTCGGGTCAGGGTTTTCAAGGAAATGAGTACCGTTCGACCACAGGTGACGGTTCACATCGATACGCTCGACCAGATGAATCGGCCGGTGTGGTGTACTCGGGCAGGATTTGAGGACGCTGTTGAACGCATGCGTACGCAATGCGAATTTCACGTCTTCAAGCGAAACGGATTGGTCAAACTGTACGTCAACAAAGACCTGATGCCCATCTTTTCGCGATACCCGTTGACAGTTGACATCGATTTCAAAATCGGCAGGAGATACTTTCTCTGACGAAACCGAACCCATAACATGGAGCAACTCGTGTTCTATTTTCTCGGCTTCACCGGGGATTTCAGCCTCATGGTCGCCTGCCAGCGCTTCTTCACTCATCAGCAGTTTCCAACCTGCTCCCGAAAGCGCTTGTTCACTTCGCATACTGACGTGTTGGATGCCGAATGAACGGAGTGCAGCGAGAGGTACGGCCAATGAAACGAGGGTACAGTTCGTACCACAGGCATGTGGCCCCTTTGAGGATGCATAGAGCGACATGTGGCTTGGATTGATGTCTGGAATCACCAGCGGAATCCCGTGTTCACCTCGATGATGGCTGGCGTTTGAAAAAACGGCAATACCGACATTGGCGAGTTTTGATTCGATCTGAGCAGCCACATCGCTGGGCAGGCAAGAAAAGGCAATTTCGATGCCGGCATGCACCATGTCTTGAACAAACGTCGAGCCAAGGATATCGTGAATGACGAGGTTCGGCAGTTCGGGTCGAGCCTGTTCGAGCCTCCACTCAACTTCATCGAGTTTTTTTCCAGCAGTCAATGCACTTCCGCCGACTGCAGCCAATTCAAACCACGGGTGTCCAAGCAATCGCTGTTGCATTCGCTGACCGACCAATCCGGAAGCGCCGAGCACAACGGAAGGTCTTCGGCGCATGGTATCTGCTTTGCATCGAATACTTTGAGCCTTGTCTCTTAACGGATGTTAAGATTGCCTTCACCAAGTCGTTTCTGGTGGGGTGAAGTGAAGATTCTTCGCACCAAGAGTTTTCTGAATATATTCCATCCGTCCTTGACCGAACCAAGTTTCGCTTCTCCGAGGCGTTTGCTGTAACGAATCGGAGTATGGTGAATGGAGAGGTCTTCAATGGCGCATGATGTGTACATTTCAGCCTCGATTTCAAACCGCATCGAATTGAGTTTGAGCCTCGCAATCGCTTGTTTCGTGAACGCCCAATATCCCGAGCAGAGGTCGTTCATCGGAACACCATAGAGGGCAACGGCAATCCAAGTCAAGATGTGATTGCCAAAATAATTGGTTCGAGTCATTGCATCGGGGTCCATGTCTCCGCGCAACCTGTCACCAACCACTACATCGGCGTGTTCCAAATGACGGAGGAACTTTGGAATCTCCTCAGGATGGTAGGTGTTGTCAGGGTCCAACATCACAAGAGCATCGCATTCCGAGCGAAGAAAGGTCAGAAATCCGAGCCGCATTGCTGCACCTTTACCCTTTCCTTGCTGCGGAAGGACATCGCACGCGTGCTCATTGGCGACTTGAATGGTCGAATCTACGCTCCCTCCATCGACGATGAGAACCTCAATTTCCCATCCGAGTTCTGCTAATTGTGCTCTCGGTAAGCGAGGTAAGACGCCAGCCAAACCTTCCTCCTCGTTCAAGGTAGGAAGCAGAATCATGACTCGCTTCATAAGCTGAGGAAGAACAGTCTGCCTTTGATGACTTCGCTCAAGAATCGCCCGAACTCTTTGTTTCGAGCCAGTGAAGTCGAAGGCCAGTCGTGTCAAAGAGGGCGTCACCCCTTCCCGAAAGCCCGAGTGGATTCAACCATCGTTCCGCCGATGCAGTATCTGGCCAGGTCACCTCTACACTGCCACTTGAAACATTCATTTCCTCATCAAAGCATATTGAGTGCCACCCTGGAGAAAGCGCGGTTGTCATCTGTACTGAATCCCGTGAGGTGATGAGGTTGAGCGTCACTTCATCGATGATGCCAATCGCCTCAAACGCAAGACACGCCGTGCCGGAATCATCTCTGGTAGAGGAGAACATCATTTCTGCATCACGACCCTCGGTGATGAACGCTCTTTCACTGCCTAGATTGAGCGGGTCTCGGAAGCGATGCATCGTCCATGGGTCGGTTCTCATTTCGCATCCATCTTTGCAGCTTACCGCATCGAAAACGGCAAATGTGGAGGTGCTTGAAGCACCGTTCGGGTCGAGCTCCCAGAGCACACTTCCACGCTCTTCGACCACAGGGCTCCAATACGGTGATTGCGCTAAAAACCAACCTACGGTTCCTACTGGGGAGGAGAGAGCATGCGTGATGCCGAGCGACTGCAGCGTTCCAACCGATTCAGAATAGACCGCAGTCGTAGCATTCGACTGGATACTCGTTTCAATTTGAATCAACCCCAGTGTTGGAATACTCGTTGTGTCGATGTTTTGCGGTGCACTGTAGATGTACCCCCAATGGGCATTTTCGGTGTACACGATACTTCCGGTTGGCAAGTTCGCCAAGTCATCATACAATGTCAGGTCTCCGGCTGCATACGCCTGCAATTCTTCGTGTTCAGCAACTTGAACCATGATCAAATTTCCGAATGCAATGCCGAGCATCAAGGCAACTGAAAGGGTGGCGGTAAGGGTTCGATGCATGTGCGGGTCCCAACCAACGGTCAGAAGGTTTTGTCGCTCGTCGATTGCGGTTAGGCATGTTGCGTTGCTCCACCACAACGCTACAAGAGCGGCCAGAGGAATGTGGAACGCATGCAAACCCATTGAGTACAGCGTATACGAAAGCAGGGAAAGGACAGGAATTTGTTCCAGTCCTTCGATAAGATGAATGGAGGTCAGAAGCCATAATCCAGCAAACCATGCTGTGAGTAACCGTCCTTCGATTGTGTATCGGAGTTTCCAAGCACTGACGGAA
>JAKMGM010000121.1 GCA_022424925.1 Candidatus Poseidoniaceae archaeon
ACACCGCAGGGAGCGAAAGGATAGCCCACCAAACTGCATCACCATTCGCGAAGAAAGGTTCGAGCAGTGTAGCGACAATCGCAATTGACCAGGTGAAAATCGGTGGTCGGGGGTTTATACCGCCGACGGGATAAAACCTGTCTGCATCAAAAATCAAGTGTGCATTGTTTGCAAGGATGTAATCAACGACTCGCTTCATGTACCAAGGGTCTGAACCGCCGGTCATGTCCCAGTTCCCAGTACCAAAGGCGTTCATCGACGGAACAACATACCACTGAGTTCGGATGACTAAGCCAAAGAAGAACGCAAGTCCAATCATGACGCTTGACCAGTGTTGGTTCCAAAATTGGCGAGCACCAGAATATTCATGGTCGTCTCGATTGACCCATCCGCCCCACTTTTCGTGGGTAGAAATCGAATAAATGGCGACACCGATAAAGAAGGTCAAACCGAGCCAAATCAAGCTACCCCAGTTTCCTTCAAGCATACCAACGGTGAACATACCTGCATCATACCATGTCGAGACGACATAGAGCGTCCACAACGATGCGAGTGTCATTGCTCGAGTGTGCCAGCGCTCTGAAAACATTCCAGCGACGACAACAGCCACCATTCCGGTGAAGAAGGCTTGCCAGTATCCGACATGACCATGGTATCCCTCAGCAGCAGTAATACCCATTTTGTCAGCGATGCTGATGGTATCAAAATGCCACAAACTGCCGATGTGTGCCAAAGTCCAAACAGTAAGAGCGGCCTGAAGAGGAAGGTTCCCCTTGTTGATGAACGAACTGGTGTCGTCGTTCATGAAACTGAACCATCCTGTCTCGCCGATTGGGGTAAGAACGCCACGCGCCAATGTTGCAACAAGTGCACCAACCAATGTGAACACCGTGAGGTATGAAAAGAACAGGTAGCCGACAGCTTGGTTCTTCAAGTTAAACGTCGATACGAGACTTTGTTGTTCACCTTCTGGAGCCAGGTTGTATATTTCTGGGAGAGTTGCAAGAGCGTCAGCAGCAACGACCATCCCGACATTCGCACCCATGGCGAAGAACAAAAGAATCGTAGCCAACTCGTGACGT
Source organism: Candidatus Poseidoniaceae archaeon (assembly GCA_022424925.1). Taxonomy (GTDB): domain Archaea; phylum Thermoplasmatota; class Poseidoniia; order Poseidoniales; family Poseidoniaceae; genus MGIIa-L1. Next base: position 1,083 of record JAKMGM010000121.1, read on the forward strand.
CCTCGAGAACTCGTGAAGTGAACTCCGAACGTTACGAAGGCAAAGAGAAGACCAGAGAATGCTCCGTAATCGAGCATGTAAACTGCTTCAGCACCGATGAGTGCCACGGCCAAGGTTGAGAGGGAAAGAGTAGCCTTGGAGTATGATGCAGTTTCGGATTGGTTCAGCATTGATGGGACAAGTCCCAAAATGCCTGCGACACCGACGATGAACATCGGTGCCAAATTGTCTGCGGTAAGCTCGAAGTCGATGCCGACGAGCCGGATGGCTGCTAATGCTAGCAGGACTGCCAAGGGGGCGATTAGCCACCCCAACGGTGCTGCTGGCGCAGTGCTTTGTGTGCCAGTTTTTTCTTCCATTTTTTTTCCCTCAAAGGTGTTTGCGCGACAGCAGCAAGGCTGAAGCGTCTTCGCCACTTTAGAGCCTCTTTTAATTACTCCGCTATAAGGACAACATATGGATGCCCTGCTGCATTGCATTCAAGCGATTTCCTCAATTTGATTTCCCTCGGTTTCGAAGGCTTCCAAACGCATTACAATGCGCGAAAACCAATGTCACTTCGATGGTGCGAGCCTTCAAGCTCGATTGTGGCCAAGAGTTCGTATGCAGTCGCCACAGATTCTGCAAGTGTTTGCCCGGTTGCACTGCACGAAAGTACCCGCCCACCGGTTGAAATTAGAACACCGTTGGAATCACGACCCGTGCCTGCATGATTCACCCATCCATTCTCGCTTTCGAACGTTGGCGCAATGGACGTAAGACCTCGTATTTTCCGACCTTTAACAGGCGAATGCGGGTACCCTTCAGCAGCCAAAACAACGGTCGCAGCATGGAGATTTCTGAAGCGAACTTCGAGGTCGTTCAACCCGTCCGTAGCCGCAGCATTGAGCAATTCAAAAACATCGGATTCGATAAGCGGTAGTGTAATCTGGCACTCAGGATCACCAAAGCGAACGTTAAACTCAACGACGCTGGGATTACCTGATTCAGGTATCATGAGGCCGACATAGAGGACGCCACGATACGGTTGCTCACCAGCACACAAGTAGGTGTGCATTGGTTTGACAATGGTCTCAATCGTGCGATTGCGGATGTCATCGGTCACAACAGGAGCAGGACAATATGCGCCCATTCCTCCGGTGTTTGGCCCTGTGTCGCCATCAAAAGCACGTTTGTGATCTTGGCTCGCTGGAAGGCATACAAACCCAGAGCCATCCATCACAACAAGCATACTTGCCTCTTCGCCAGGAAGAAACGCTTCGAGCAGCACACGACCATCGGAAACGATGGAGGATTGAATGAATGCACGTGCTTCATCGCGGTCTTCTGTGACCACAACACCCTTTCCTCCAGCCAAAACATCACGTTTAACCACCCATGGATCCCCAGCAAAGTCATCCAATGCAGCATCCAAATCACTGTCACTGTCGAGAACATGAAACGCAGCCGTTGGGACATTCGCAGCACGCATGACTTCCTTCGCATGAAGTTTGGAGCCTTCGAGGTGAGCAAGAGCAGCTACCGGCCCAAAACACGGAATCGAATGCTCCGAGAGAAGGTCGGCTAATCCTGCGCACAGTGGTGCTTCTGGACCTGCAACAACAAGCTCGGCACCTATCGATTTTGCGAGGTCAAGTACGCCTTGGAGGTCTGTTGCCGACACTGAATGGTTCGTCGCGAGGAAGGCCGTTCCGGCGTTTCCGGGCGTACAATGGACTTGTGAAACGAGTGATGATGCAGCAAGACTCATGCAAAGTGCGTGCTCACGCCCACCGCTGCCAACGACCAAGACGACCTTCCTATCCATACATCCTCTCCGTCGTAGCCATCACATAATCTCATCGTGACAACAGGCTGATTTTTGCATCAGAGATACGAGAAATCAGGGGATGATTCAAAGACCGTCCTCATGGCCGAAGGTATAGAGGTTACACCTCTGGTGCTTGCAATGAATTTTCTTGAACTGTGTATCCTCACCCTCTGGCTGTACATGCCGGGTTTCCTTGCTAACACATTTGCAATGCTCTGGGGGAAGTGGCTGCCGAAAACTGGATACGGCCCGTGGCCTATTGATGGGGGAAGAACCCTCAGCGACGGAAACCGAATTTTGGGAGACGGCAAAACATGGAACGGACTTCTTGGAGGTTCGCTCACTTCGGGACTGTTGAGTGTACTCATTGTAGCCCTCATGGGTGACATCCCTGCGGCAAACGCAGCCATCGGTGAAAGTGGTATTTTCACACACCCACTGCAAGGTGCAGAAGGCACATGGTTCGACGTTGGTAGTGACCTTGTGACTGCTTTCATTCT
>JAKMGM010000044.1 GCA_022424925.1 Candidatus Poseidoniaceae archaeon
GAAGCTCATCAGCTCCATGCCGAGCCTGGCCGGACCCGTCTCTACAACGCCCACGCTTGTTGGTGCCGCGGTCGGTGTCGGTCTTGCGGGTGGCGCTAAAGCTGTTGATTTCCGAGTGTTCGGGAAGATTGCTGCATCTTGGGTTGCCAGTGTACCCGCTGCAGCCTTCGGTGCAATCGTACTGTTTGTCGCCTCCGGTGGAGATTCACTGAACATGATTGTCTTACTCCCTCTTTCCTTCATGGCAGTTGGATTTGCTATATGGAAGAGCAGTGGCGAAATTCATGTTGAAGATGCTCTGTCCGATGCTGGTGCAAACGGCGATGGAACAGGCAATGCGAACAACGACACAACACCGTTTGAATTGTTCCATGACCACGCTAAGGCTGTTGAAAAGACCGTTGAACACATGCTTGAAGCGGTGAATACCGCTTGCGATGGCGAGGATGCATCTGAAGCCATTGATGCTACTATTGCTGCTGAACTCGAGGCTGATAACGTCAAGACCGAGGTACGACGGCTTGCCGGCGAAGACATACGCTTCGGTGTCCATGTGAGTTACGATGACTTCCTCTACATGGTGACTCGACAGGATCGAATCGCCGATTACGCCCAGAATGTGGCCGAACAGTTGGCGTTCCGACCTTTGTTTGACGATAAGGAAGCAAAAGACAATCTCAAGGACATGGCAAATGCGGTTGCTGAAACGGTTGCAAAGTACGAAGATGCTGTCGAAGCATTACGTGAATTCACCATCAGTGGAGAGACAAAAGCAGCCCAGAACAAACTGGCGGAACTCATCCGAGAAGTGAACCTCAAGGAACACGAAGCGGATGTTGTCGAAGCAAAGGCTGCGGGATACGTCTTCACAAACGGTGATGACGCACCGCTGGCTGCTATGCACATGTACCGGGTCTTGCAGCGGCTTGACGATGTCGCTAACGCCTGTGAAAAGGCTGCAAACGCTTTCTTACCAATCCTCAAGCGCTGAGCGAGGCATTGATAGCGAAGTAGTTTGACGACCGCCTATCAGAGCCCCTTCCCGACCGTGCCCAGCACAACAGTGGAAATCGGACTAGGAGTGAGCCTCATGGCTGGAATGGACCTCGCGTTAAAAGCAAAATTGCAGAAGCAACGTTACCACATCGTTGGTGAACACGGCGGCGTCAAAACATGCCACTGGACCAAAGAATCTCTTCTACGAGACCGCCAGTGTTACAAGGGTAAATTCTACGGTGTTAAAAGTCACAATTGCATGCAAATGTCACCGGTCGTCGACCAGTGTAATCTTGCCTGCACATACTGCTGGCGTGAACCGCATATGGACACGTTGGAACTCACCGACCAAGACCCACTCGACCTTCTCTACGAATCCGTACGCGCCCAGCGCAGACTGCTGTCTGGTTTTGGAGGTAACCCGAAAGTACCTCGCGAAAAATGGTTGGATGCTCAAAACCCAAAGCATGTTGCCATCTCACTGAACGGTGAACCAACCCTTTACACACGACTTTCCGAATACATGGACTTGTGCCATAAGCACGGCATGACAACCATGCTTGTTACCAACGGTACGCTTCCAAAAGTCATCGAAAAGTTGGACACCTTACCAACACAACTCTATGTTTCGGTCGATGCTCCAAACAAGAAGGTCTTCGACGAAGTTTGTAAGCCAAAATGGAACGACAACGCTTGGGACAAGTTCTCAGAAACGCTCGACCTCTTACCGTCCCTTGACACTCGAATTGTGTGCAGACATACACTGATGAAGGGCATCAACATGTCCGATGAACACATCAAGCAATTTGCTGCTCTTGACATGCGAGCAGACCCCGATTATATCGAAAACAAGGGCTATGTCTTTGTCGGACACAGCCGTGAAAACCTCGGCGTTGAAAACATGCCAAGCCATGAAGACATCATGGATTTCTCGGAAAAAATCGCTCCTTTAACCGGTCGAAAAATCCTCTCTGATTCACGTCCGAGTCGAGTGGCGCTGGTCGGGCAAGAAATCTCTCCGATTCCAATACCCGAACCGACGATGTTCTTCCCTGAGGATTTAGGCATCGCACCCTCTGTCAAGCATCTGCAGATGGCCAATTGATTCAAGCAATTGCGGACGCAACTGCTGCCCAATCTTCCGGTGACAAGGCGCTCTCGACATTCGACATGTGCATCGAAAAGGGCTCAGGAGGCATAGCGTTTTTCAGAGCAGTTGCGTACGAGACGCGAAGTGTTTCATCAAGATGGGTGAAAATCCAAGGAACGCCTTTCGCCATAAATTCGGGGGGGAAAGCCTGCATCATGCCGCCCAAGATTGCGCCCTGTTCTTCCATTGAGAAGTGTTCTTCGACGAACGGGACCAACAGACGCTCTTCCTTGTCCATGTGCAGTGATGCTCGGTCTGCCAATTGTTCAGCAGTTTTGGCAAGTTCTGTTTTCGCTCCTTCACCGTCAAGGTTCGCAAACAAATGCTCCATCTTTTCGACAAGTGCTTCATCTGTTCGATGGTCATCATCAAATGTCGCTGCTACGCCTGGATGATTCTTTTCGATAGCGGGGAACAACGCTGCGTCTTCGCCGACTGCGTGGTGGTGGAGTGCATATGTTGCCCAATCAAATCGCTCTTTCAAGGTCGAAGCATCACCCGAACCGTCACGAAAAGCACATGCGTCTTGTGCAAATTCATTCAGTTCCTTGCGGAGGGCGGTGTGTACAAAAACAAGCGAGCGTAGTGGTCCTGCGGTCATGATTGTACCTCATTGGTCAAAGCCATAAATCTTGGCTCAATATGTCCTGCAGCAGCGAATGAGAGAGGAAAGGGTTCTACACATTCCAAGCCGTTTCGAAAATGACGGGCTCATGACCCTGTTGCCACTGTTTGAATTTTTTCATGCACGTCGAGAATTCCTCACTGTTCAGATTGTTCGAGAGCCATGAGTGAATGTTGCTCCATGGTTGAACATCAAACCATTCCCGGTCGTGATTCGCAAACTGACGGACGAATGGAAACAACGCATCGCTTAGTGGTTCACTCATCGAGGGCATTTCTCCTAGACGATTATCCAAATCAGAAAGGTACGACGATGCTGCAGTACGTTGTTCGAGTTCATCCACATTCGCAAACCGGTTCGGATATTTGTACCGGTCCAAATGAAACTTAAACTCCTCATCGTTGCGTGAAATCCAATGCTGCTCCTCATCGGAAAGCGTCCAATCAAGTACGTGCTGCATAATGTCCAGACTCTCCTCAATGACCGTGCCGTTCTCCAAAACGAGTATTGGAACCGTGCCTTTCGGGGAGACTTCCATCATCTGAGTCGGCCTATCCCTCAACACAACTTCACGAAGTTCAACCTGGTATTCCTTTCGAACAATAGACATGCGAGCACGCATGGCATACGGGCATCTTCGAAACGAATAGAGAAGAGGATACGCCATTCTGGGTCCTCCATCATCACTCTGGAGGAATCGGTGGAGTGTAGCCACCACTCACAGCTTCTTGGACAATACGCATATCCGAATCGACCATCATCTGAACCAATTCCTCAAACGAAGTGCCAGGTACCCAACCGAGTTCTTTCTCTGCAAGTGCAGGGTCTCCAATCAGCAAATCGACTTCTGCAGGTCGAAAGAACTTGGGATTGGTACGAACGCGAACGACGTCGTTTTGATCGGTAGCGATTGTATCAACGCCTTCGCCGGACCAAACGAGGTTCATGCCAACATGAGAGAAAGCAAGTGTAATCATGTCACGAACGCTGTGCGTCCGACCGGTTGCGACAACATAATCGCCGGGGGTATCTTGCTGCAGCATTCTCCATTGCATTTCGACGTAATCTCCAGCGAATCCCCAATCACGCTTAGCATCGACGTTTCCAATCCACAAGCACTCATCAAAGCCTTGAGAAATTCGGGCCGCAGTCATCGTTACTTTTCGTGTAACAAATTCAAGTCCGCGACGAGGGCTTTCATGGTTGAAAAGAATACCAGTACACGCAAACATGTCGTAAGATTCCCGGTAATTGCGCGTGATTTCGAACGCGAAAACTTTAGCACAACCGTAGGGTGAACGAGGGTGGAATGGCGTCGCCTCAGTTTGAGGGACATCTCGAACTTTACCGTATTGCTTGGATGAACCTGCTTGGTAGAAACGGCACTTTGGAGCATGCTTGCGAATTGCTTCAAGGCATCGAAGCGCCCCGAGTCCGGTAATATCTGCAGTCATCATTGGAGAGCGCCACGACTCAGGCACAAACGACATAGCACCGAGGTTGTAAAACTCATCAGGTTGAGCACTTG
>JAKMGM010000094.1 GCA_022424925.1 Candidatus Poseidoniaceae archaeon
CTTTTCTCCATGGACACGAACTTCATAGTGCGTCGAGGTGCTTCAACTGCCTTCTGAATCCGTACTCGTGGTCTGGTGCCGTCGGATATACGAATCAGAACGCAGGTGAAGTTCTCTTCGGGTTTGCGGTTGACGATTGAACCAACTTGACATGAGTGACAGGGTATTTTCACTCCCGTGGTGTCGCAGATGAACTCTGTATGTAAACAATGCAACAGCACCACCTGCATAGGCAAGAAGAACGAAGATTGTGAGTATCGCACCGATTAAACGATCGCTAAAGTCGAGGACTTCGTTTCCATCTGCGTCATACGGAGTGCTGGTTAGATACGAATGCCGAACCGTATTTGATTCGTACTGCATGACATTAAACTCAAAACCTGGCCCGAGGTAGGATTCACCGTAATGGACCACGACCGGTTTGCCTTCAAACGGCAGTACTGAGACGTTCACCAAATGCTGCTGCGAATCCGGTACTGGTTCAAAACACCACGATGGGTACAGCATGCTCGAAATCGAGTTCAGAAATTCCTGTGACGTTTGATTCACGAAGTCTTCCAAGAGGCCGACCTTCATGCAGTCGTAAACTTTCGATTCTTGGGAACGGGAAGCGGACTGGGTGTCCGAGTGGTTCTCCGATTTCCCAAATGCGTCAGTGCACACCCATGGAGACCCGAGTTGCTCACAATAAAAGGAGGATTCCAAGAACACATTGGGTTGGTCAAAGGTCGTACAGTACCATCGTGTATCGCCCGCAAATGTATCACCCTCCCATTCACAGTGGGGCCACTCATCCCACATTGACCAATCCAGCAGTTCAAACGCCAAAATGGAATGGTTGTCAGTCGAAGCCCAGCGAACTTGTTCGGTGTACTCGTCACCAAAGAAATCGTGAACATAGTTGACCGTGCCGTTATCGTAAAATTCGTATTCCACTTGAGATGCGTCAAAAAACGCCAGGCAACGGAATGTGCCGTCGTTTGATTCCACCAACTCGTCTTGGCATTCCCAAGCAGTCCAAGGATACGCAGAATCAATCCGAAGGAGCAACAACAACGTAACCAAACCGCCTATCATGAGGAAAGTACTGAACCTTTGAAAACCACGGTGCGCTATTTCGTTTGGTTCTCTTGACATGAAAATGCCGTTTTCAGATTCCTTGGCCGGATTGTTTGAATCCACCTCGCTACGATGGAGAGGTTGAATTGCAACTTCGTCTGGCGACGCCTTGGCGTTCGATTCATTGTGTGTTTGCTTCTCGTTTTGGGACGCAGACGTATTCGCCGTATCCCAAAAATTCTCTTCACCGGTCACACTTCGAGTAGATGTACCGCATATAGAAACGTTTCAGACCCTTAACTCGAGCATGAAAGCATTGAACATCCAACCTTTGACCGTGCCCATTCTGGTCGCTTTTGGAACCACTGCTCGTCGTGCTCAGGTTGCTCATCGTACGGTTGTTTCAACATCGAGTGGAGTTGTTCGCATACCGAATAATCACCTTTGTGTGCTGCATCAATGGCCAACTGAGCCATCCAGTTTCGCAAGACATATTTCGGGTTGGCTTGAAGCATTGACGTTCGTACTGGTTCGCCAGAAACTCGAGACCACCAACGGTTCAACCAAGCGTTCCATGCCTCGGTTGGTACTGTTTCTGTATCGTAAAAGGCATGGAGAAGATACCTCACATCAGGCGAAGCAATCTGGCACAGCAATCGGAAAAAAATGGTCATGTCTGTTTCCACTTCTTGAAGCAAAGTATTGAGTTCTCGCACGAGCGATTCATCATCCTCAGTGAAGTGATCAAGGCCGAGCTTATCTGCCCACATTTTATTGTGATGGACATCGAACGCATCCGTATAAGCATCTAGCACACCGTGGAGCAATTCAGGTTCATCCATGAGAGGGACGAGTGATTCCAGTAACCGTGCAAGGTTCCATGCAGCGATTTGCGGTTGTTGACCGTAGCGGTAGCGGCGCGTTGAGGAATCGGTCGTGTTCGGCGTCCATCCTGGATTGTAATCCTCAAGCCACCCATAGGGACCATAATCAATGGTCAATCCGTGTATCGACATATTATCGGTATTCATCACACCGTGAACAAATCCGACACGCATCCAATGGGCAACCATCAACGCCGTATCTTCAGCGACTTGAGAAAGCCATGCGATTCGACCAGCGTCATCCTTCACCGAGTGGTTCGGGAAATGAGAGCGCACAGTGTGTTCTACAAGCGTTCGCAGTGTTGCAACATCTCCGGTTGCAGTATGGATTTGAAAGCTACCAAACCGAATGAAACTCGGTGCGATACGACAGACAATTGCGCCTGGCTCGTGTGCTGGATTACCGTCATACATGATGTCTCGAAGTATGTCCTCACCCGACGTGACAAGGGAAAGGGCGCGTGTTGTGGGTACGCCCAAGTGATGCATGGCCTCACTGCACAAAAACTCACGAATCGATGAGCGAAGAACGGCTTTACCGTCTGCAAAGCGAGAATACGGTGTTTTCCCAGCGCCTTTGAGTTGCAGTTCCAGTACTCCATGCGCCGATTCAATCTCGCCAAGTGTGATGGCGCGTCCGTCACCCAGTTGACCCGCCCAGTTACCAAATTGATGTCCACCGTACCGTTGTGCGTAGGGGTCCATGCCGGCTACTGGTTTGCCACCACCAAGGGTTTCAGCCCCACCGTACTCGACACCGATTCGTTCAGCCATTTCAGAAGACCACATGCGCATTTGAGCGTTCGGAGATGGTGACGGTACAACCCGAGACCAACAGGCGTTCGGAACTTGCCTGGAACGACCGCCAATTTCAGAATCACCGGGCGTCTCAGACACGAATCGATTCAGCCAAGTGAGCGACTCGAGCGTGGGCATGAGTCACCCTCAAGCCCGACTGCCATCAATCATTCCATTCTGGGTATGGACAAAAGGTGGTTAAGCTCCAACCCGAATATGCCGCACCGAGTCGGTCTGCATAGACCACCAAATAATCCCAACGTCCCGACAGCAGAATGTCGTCGCGCTGACTGTTTTCGAACCGTATACTGACACCCCAGTCATCCGTCGTAATGTGAGCAGAGCCATTCAGTTGAGTACGCTTCTGCTGATACCATACATCTTGACGGTGAAAAATGTTCAGTATGTGCGACTCAAACCGTTGACGAAGCGGGGCTAATTTCTCTTTCAATTCTTCATTCACTTCCATGTAAACACTACTCGACAAGTGTATTTAAGGGCGCAAATGGATGGAAGTTGGAGAAGAGGAATGAGGCTTAGGAACGATGCGGATACCTCGACAAAACCCCTCATTTCATTGCGAAAACAAAATCAACGGGTTAATGATGATAAGAGAGGTGCGTAAGCCCGAGTCATGGAAGGGAGCGTTGTAGACCAAACGCGCCCAACTGTTCCCGAGCGTGCGCCACTCTTGGCCTGGCTCGTCTCCTGCATACTCTTGGCAGTTTGGAACTATGCTCGAGGACTGAATTTGTGGGCAGGTTACAATTTCGGTGGCGTTCTCATGGCCTTGTTTGCAATGTGGTTGCTCTGGAATGGGCGTGTCCGCATGCCTGCGCTTCCGCTATGGATTGCGTATGTCGCAACCATGCTGCACTTTTTTGGAGGCTCATTGGGTGCTGCCGACAGTGGACCTGGGCCCTTTTGCCTCGACGGGATGACACCTGGACAATGGTTGTGTGCAGACGGTGTGAACGGAATGTACCATGTTCATCCATGGTGGGATAAGTTGGTGCATGGAACAAACAGTACGGCGATTGCGATTGCCTGGTCGCTGGGATGGCGTCGAATGTCTCAACACAACGGTTGGAACCTCTCACCACGCATAGTAGCCTTCACTGCTTTCTCACTCAGCGTTGCAATTGGTGTTGCGTATGAAGTGTACGAATTCTTTGGAAAAACCGTATTTCAGACCATCGACCAAGGTGGATACATGAACACTGCAACTGACCTTGTGAGTGATATAACCGGTGCGTTTTTGGGAGCGACGTTTGGGCACTTCTATGATCCGATGAACAAGGAACAAACGGTAGCAGGTCAACCTTTACCCACCCAATCAATGCTGACTTTGATTGGTACATTTCCACTGTTGTGCATCGGCATGATACTGGCTTTGGACTTGCTGATTCTCAACGGTGCCATGGTCGATTCAGATTACGACCTCATTGGTACACTGATGCTGGGTTCGATGTTTATCTCTGGCTTTTTGATTGTGGGGCGTATTGTTCAACAATCCAAAAAGAAAGGATCAATGCCTGGCGCCTAACGCCAATCGAGTTGTAGCAGAACTGAGGATTCAGAGGTTTTCTTTCGGACGCAGTACTGACTGGATGGTTGTCCTGCAAACAGCGACCGTTGCAAACATAATCGCTGCAACCAAGGCGATGGTCGAGCCGCTACCCGTTCCGTGTTCGGCTGAGAAGTAAAGACCGAGCAGCACTGATGAAAGACCAAAGATTTGAGTCCAAACCATGCTCGAACGGAAACTGCTCCCAACTAACTTTGCCGTAGCCGCAGGCGTAACCAGCAGTGCTGTCACGAGGAGTACACCCACAACCTGAACCATACTCACGACAACTGCGGCTGTGGTGACGCTAAACAAGAGCCCAATAGCGCGAACAGGAAGTCCTTGAACTCGGGCTGATATTGGGTCGATTGCACATGCCAACAATCCCCTGCGTAGAACGAAGAGTATCGTAATGGAAACAAGACATATTATGGTGATGAGATCGAGACTTGATTCGTCGATAAGAAGGAGGTTTCCGAACAGATATCCTTCGATGTCTGTCGTGATGTTTTCACCTCCTAATCGTAGAGTTACCAAACCTAATGCCAACATGCCTGTAAGAAAAATAGCGATGGATGCATCTCCAGTGAGCAGTCCTCTCGCCTGCATTTCATAAATCAAAACAGCAGCGATAACACTGAACATGAGAGCGTACCATAACGGTGAACTGGCACCAAGAACAACACCGACTGCAACCCCACCGAAAGAAACGTGAGCTAGACCATCACCAATGAGTGCGAGGTTCTGAATCAGTAAATACGTGCCCAAAACCCCTGCAACGATAGTGACCATCAAGGCACTAAGCATTGCACGTTGAAAAAGTTCCATCGTGAAAAAGTACGGGAAAATTTCTCCCGGCATGAACGGTGCGAGGAACTCCATAACTGGAGATGTTACATCCAAGAGTTGAGTTCCAAGACCCATCATTGTTCCTCCCCTTTTCCATGATTTGAATGTGTATGCGTGCCTCCATGGACGTGCTCAATTCCCCGTAAAAACGCGAGGCCAGACAGGTCAGGGAAATGCTCTGTATCGCCATCGTACCGTATTGTCTCTTCCAGAAAAATCATCCTGTGAGCAGTTTGACGCATTGCTGCAAGGTCGTGTGAAACCATGAAAATTGTTTTTCCTTCATCGTGGCAGAGATTGTCAAGCAACTGCAGCAGCGAGTTTCGAGAATCACGGTCGATACCAACCAACGGTTCGTCGAGGATAATGAACTCCGCATCCGAAGCCAAAGCACGGGCGATTACAGCACGTTGACGCTGACCGCCGGATAAACGACTCACATCCACATCACGAACCGCTTGAAGGTCGACCATACGGATTGCTTCCTCAACCAATTTTGCTCGACTTTTATCGTACAACTTCAGCATGTTTTTCCCTGTGACCGTCCCCAACTGAACCAGTTCCTGTACGGTGATTTTGATATCTCTTGGAAGGTTCGATGCTGCCTGTGAAACCCACCCAATTTTGCCATGGAGGCGTTTTGATTGGGGATTGTGACCCAGAATCTTGATTGAGCCAGTCTGGATATTCAAAAGGTCAAGAATGCTCAGCAGAAGCGTTGACTTTCCGCTTCCGTTCGGGCCGACAAGGCCAACAAACTCACCTTTGAGTATTCGAAGGTTAATGTTGCTCAAGATTAAGCGACCCGAACGTTTTACAGAAACATCGACCATTTCCAGAACGGGCATAGCCTGTTCCAAAACCGTCTCAGCACTCATTTTCATCGGTATTCAACCTCCCGAAATCCAGTGTGCTTAAGAGGTCAATGCAGGATTGCTGATTAACAACCTATACCTGCTACGATGTTTTCAAGGTTCTTCGTCATCATAGACATATACGTGTCATCACTGTCACTCGGTGCAAGTTCCATCGTATACAAGATTTTGATGGCTACACCCGTCTCGTCAACGATGCTTTGCACTGAATCAGTGTCGGTATTTTCTTCGACAAAGAGCACGCCGATGTCTTCTTCGTTGATGAAATCAACGACCTTGGCAATGTCTGCAGGAGACGGTTCACCTTCAGGGTCAAGGCCGTGCACAGTGACGAATTGAATGTCATATTCAACTGCAATGTATGAGTAGGCGTTGTGGTTGGCTGCGACTGTTTTCTTGTGTCCGCCTGCCATGCACAGTCCGTCATCCCCAAACGCCACATCAAAGGCATCGTCGAGAGCGGTCAGTTGCACTGAATACGCTGCTGCATTAACACCGAATGTATCATTTCCGCTCGGGAATTGTGTTGAAAGGCCATCGAGAACAACGTTGAGTTGCGCATTGAACGCTAACGGATTGAGCCAGCTGTGTGGGTCAAAGTTGAGCATTTCTTCATCGCCGTGGTCATCATGTTCATCGCCGTCTTCATCAGCGTGTTCGTCGTCTTCTTCACCATCATGGTCATCGTGTGTGTCTTCAGAATGTTCGCTGTGATCGTGACCATCCTCACCCATCAATACATGGTATTCAATATGGTCAGGGAGAGCGAATCCGTACTCGCCTTCTGCATCGATATGAATCGTCACGTAGGCCATTTCAGGGTTCGACCAAGCATCAACATCTTCGATGAAATGTTCCAATTCAGTCATGTTGAGCAAACCGTCCGAATTCATGTCGGACTCGTTGAACATCTCCATGAGGATTTCTTCCGTGTGCTCATCATGGTCGTCATGCTCATCGTGGCTGTCATCGCCACCCGGCCCACCGGTTGCAGCAGTCCACATGAGTCCTGCCGCTTCGCAATCAGCCTGGTTGGTGTAACCGGAATCGACGGAGTGGGTCGCCGTGTTATAGCAGACCATGCCGGACGCATCACCGTGTGAATCGTCGTGGTCATCATGGTTGTCTTCAGTCCATGCAACCCAGAACTCATCCCATGAGATGTGGCTATCGTTGTTTGAATCATGTTGTTCAAGTGCTTCTTCAGGAGTGAGAGGAGCATTTTCGTATTCCTCGACTTCTTCGATGAAGTGTTCAAGTTCACTCACGTTGAGCAAACCATCGCTGTTCGTGTCCGATTCGTTGAAGATTTCCATGAGCATTTCTTCTTCGTGTTCATCATGCTCGTCATGGTCGTCATGCTCATCGTGCGTCGAATTGCCTTCAGACTCGTTATGGTGCGTTTCGTTACCTTCGGATTCGTTGTGGTCGCCATGTTCATCATGGTCATCATGGTCGTTTTCCCACGCCATCCAAAATTCGTCCCAAGACAAATGGCTGTCGTTGTTCGAGTCCATTTCTTCCAAAGCGTGTTCTGGTGTGAGTTCGTGGTCGTCTTCATCGTGATGGTCGTCGTGGTCATCTGCTTCCATCCACATGTGGCCTGCAGCTACACACGCTTCTTCAGTCGTGTGGTTGGTATTGGTGTGCGATGCGGCGTCATGACAGTAATCTCCGTCATGGTCGTCGTGGTCGTCCTCTTCCATCCACATAAATCCGCCTGCTTCACATTCTTCCTCATTGTCGATATCGTTGTTGGTGTGGTCAGACATGTCATGGCAAACGCCGTGTTCGTCGGCGTGAGCATGGTCGTGGTGAGCGTGTCCACCCCCCATCTTGAGAACGGCCATTGTGAAATCTTCCGGGTGAACGGCATCGAATTCGAGGACATACTCGCCTTCCTCAAGATGGAAGATGGAGATGATAGTGTCGGCTGGGCAGCCTTCAGGATTGGTGATTGTTTCTTCGGCTTCAGCGTGTGCATGGCCTTCATGAGCGCCGTGGTCGTCATGGTCATCATCACCATGTTCATCATGGTCATCATCAGCATGCTCGTCTTCGTCATGGTCGTCGTGGCTGTCTTCGTCGTGGTCATCATGCGGGAACGACATGTTGAATGCTGTGTATTCAGCATGAACTTCAACATCATCTGCATGGCTTGATTCGTCGACCATTTCGAAGGCTTCATACGGTCCATTGGACAGTGTTTCACAAAGATCAGTTACGAGCATGCCCTCATAATCAAGCGTGTCTTGACCGTCAGGCATAGCGTGAACTTCAATAGACGTTGGGGCATTTGTGAGCAAAGAAAGGGTCGAATCAACCCAAGGTTCGAGTCCGAGTCCGTGGTAGAAGAAAATGTCAGCCTGTTCAAGTCGAATAAGGTCGTTTGCAGTCGGTTCATAGTCGTGCACGGGGATGTTATCAAGACTCATGTATTGCAAATCCACTCTGTCACCAGCCACCGCTTTGACAAGTTCGCCAATGTGGTACGTGGAAACCATAACGGTTCCAAGTGAGTCTCCGTTTTCCTCTTCTGAAGAGGTCTCATTCGATGCATCGAGGCAACCTGCAAGGGTTGAAAAAATCAGTAGCAGGCTCAACAGCATAGCGCGTTTCCGCGTTGGGTTCATGCGTCGCCGTAGGATATTAACTATTTAATTAAATCTAATAATTAGAAATGTGGAAATTATTATGAATGAATGACTGGTAGGGACATCATGAGCAAAGTTATATCCTTCAGTTCCGATGATTCGTTTGCAGAAAATCTCGAACACTTGATTACTTCTTCCGGATACCAAAACCGGAGTCGCTTTCTTCGTGATGCAGCATTGCATTTTGCCGAAATGCAACGCCGAGGCGAACTTCGTGATATGGACGACGAAGAAATTATTGAGGGCCATCTTGTCATTTACTACCAGCACGGAGTTGAGGCAAAGTTGCTTGAAATACGGCATTCGCACGAACTCGATATTTCATCGTACAACCATAGTTGCCTGAGCCATAGTCACACGTGTGTGGATGTATTCCATGCAGTCGGCAAGGCCGTCAATTTCCGTAATGCCATCGACCTGTTGCGTAACACACCGAGTGTCGACAAAGTCTCGTTCATCAGTGCTCCGATGCGAGATGAAGGTTGCTGTTAAGATTCTGTCTGGCCCTTGAATCACCTGCAGTTTGTGTGAACCCTACCAGTGAGTCTTTGAACTGAATGAACAAGGGTGTATCATGTCCGACTCAAGCAAAACTGGGCCTGTCGATGTATCAGCATACTTGGATATGTTCACCGAACAACTTGAAAAATTGTACGGTGAAAGCCCTCACGAGAAAGGAGACGCCATGTATCATGGAGCGCAATCAACTTCGATGAGCGAAGAAGAATACAAAGAGTTTCATCATCGGCGCAAGGTGAGAACGCTCGAACTTGTTCGCCACCTCAAAGACCAGCTTGACATTCTATCACAAGGCGTTGAAGCGCGAGACACAGGGGCATTCGATGAGGATGATGAGGACAATGTCTATGAAAAAACGGCAGACCGAGACGCACAATTCCGCCAACTGTCTGGTTTCACGATAGCAACGCTGGAAACCGTTAAAGATTACTTCAGTTGGAGTACTGTCCAAAGCCAGTGGGCAAGTGACATAAGCGCTTTTTCAGATGAAATGGGCGCAGAGGGCTCTACCGACGAACTCCTAAGAAACAACATCTTCGGCAAAAGTGATTCCGAATATGCAATTGACAACCTTTCACTCGGCGATTACGGTGAAAACGGACCGAGTTATGGCACCTTTTTGGAAATGCTCATTCTGAAACTGAACCAGGCTTTACTGAGTACTGTGACGAATCTCGTCATTCACACAATGAACGCCAACGACATCCCTTCTGTTGACAAAATTTTTGACAGCGAAATCGAGGTTGAATCCTACGCCGAAGCAGCAATGGAATTTTTGAAACACCCTGAGGCCTTTGCAGCGATTGACTTTTCGATATCTGATGCTAAAGCCGAAGAGATTCACACCAGTCTTCTGACAATCGAATGGATGACAAAGCGCTTGAACGCCACATTACAGGCTCTTCCGCTAGGTAAAGGAGAATACAAAGTCAACCTATCGGATGTGGAGAGTCATGTTCCTACCAACTCTTTTCAACCGAGAAAAACCTTCGAAAATCTTGGCATGTGGCCACTTTCACGTAGCGAGTCATGGCAATCGTTATCAGAGCTCGACTTGAACAACTGGATAGGGCCTGAACAGCATTCACAGAGAATGGATTGCTCTGAAAGTCTTCACAAAATACTCTATCGTGATTTTACTGACTTCATACAGTCCATTGGCTATCAGCACAAAAAAGTCACGGGCTATGACGGCGCAAAGCGTGTGAAACCATCACTCAAATTATTCAGTTGGGATGAACGGGATTGCAAGTATCGCGCAGATGCCACCCTCTTTTTCTACAATGCAGCGTGCCCTATATCGCAATCAGAGATGAGAATTGCCGTAACCAGTAATGCCATTTTTTCATACTCGATGACGATTCACGCTGGTCTAGAACTGTTCGGCGGAAACGCATCCAGCGAAGGAAATGATTCACTCCAAGTTCGTGAGAAAACCGAACAGTTTGTGAAGCAGCTGTTTGAGGAGTTTGATGAATACCAGCGTCAAGACGGATTGCTTAAAAATTCGAAATTTGATGCAGGAACGATTTTGCAACTTCAAACCAAACAACGTTCGTTTGATGACATGATCTTAACGAGTTCCAAAAGACAACTCCTTGATGAAAATATTTTTGCTCTGCTTTCCAACTCTTCTCGCCTTGTTGAGCGTGGAGTAGAAACGAACCGTGGCGTGATGCTTGCAGGACCACCCGGTGTAGGGAAATCACTCACAATTGATGCCATAATCTCTGAAGCCAACTGTACCGTTGTGTTCACGAACTTCGCTTCACTAAGTAAGATAATGGATGAAATTTTTCATTTGTCTCGAAGATACGCCCCCACAATATTGATTCTTGAGGATATTGATGCACTTGGCATAACCAATCAGCGAGGTGAATTCGGTTCTGGTGCAGGACTTTCGACATTACTCAATCATATGGATGGAATTAGCAACAACAACGGCGTGATTACTGTGGCCACAAGCAACCACCCGGAAAACCTTGACTGGGCACTCATTGCTCGGCCAGGGCGCTTTGATGTTCGCATTGATTACCCGTACCCGGATAAAGCCATGCTGCTCAGTATTCTAAAACTCAAACTGAAACCTTTCCCGTGTGATTCAAAACTCAATTTGGACGTACTTGTTGAAACAATGCCGCTTGGCTTCACAGGCTCCCACATACACGATATCGTGAACCAAGCGAACTATATTTCGGTGAACAATTCGAAGCAGGACGCCAAGGATATTGTCATCACGCAGGAATCACTCGCATCGGCAACAGAACGCTCGTTGTACAATTTCAAGAAGTTCTTGGATGAACGGCCGCATGTCGTATTGCAGAATCCACCTACAGCTCAAGAAGTCCTCAAAGGGAAAAACAGCAACAATTCTTTCTTTCAGTAAAGCATGGTGGCATCAGCCCACATGATTAGTATCAAATGAAGAAACACGCACGGCGTTTCATGCGAGTCGTATTTGTTTTGCTCATTCTCCTGCTTCTGCCCGGTTGCACCGCAGCCAATGACTGGGAGCGCGTCGATGCCGAAGCGTTCGCGCAAGCCATAGAAGACTACCCAGATGGAATGCTATTGGATGTCCGAACCACTGCAGAATGGGAACAGGATGGGCACCTCGAAAACGCCACACT
>JAKMGM010000108.1 GCA_022424925.1 Candidatus Poseidoniaceae archaeon
TCAGGGATGTATGGGAGTCTGTCAATCGTTTTTCGCCAATCTTTGAACGCCTCATCATAGTCATCCATGTATTTGAGTTGGAGCAAATGTCCAATGGCCCAGGTAACAATGAGATCTTTGCCTTCCCAGTGTGTTTCGGATTTGGATGAAGCACCGAGAACCTTTGCGATGTCATTAGCCACACTTGGTTTCTCGGCAATAATGACAACGCTCATGTTTAGTTACCCGACAGACGAGGCTACTTGAACTCTCTCACTTGCGGACTCTGTTCGCTCATACTCTTGTATCAGTTTCGAAAAATCATTGCATTTCACTATCGAGTTACACGAGGGTTTTGCGACTTGCTGCCTCATTCCAAGGCAATTCAGCGTTGGGGCCACCGCAACCAACGCACCCCGGATACCCAGCCTCGTGCAATTCTTTGCACGCATTGAGCACATTCTTCCAGCCGTCCTCGACTGTGGCTTTTACCCACCGCACGTTTTCATCAGGCTCAAGAAGTCCAATGTATGCCACACAAATTTTTGTCTTCGTATCTTCATCGATGTGAAAGACACTGACCTCATTTTTCTCGCTTCTACTGAATGTGGGAAACTCCGTCTTTGCGGGCTGGTAATCGCTCATTTCGAGAACGAGTGCCTCCATGTCCTGTTCATACTTTGCTGGTACTGTGAGATGCAATCCCGCTTCGCGAAGCATGTAGCGAGCGGTTTCTCTGGTTACGAGCCAAAGTGGGTCATCTATGCGCACAAACAACCCGATGAGGCGGAAGTCTTGAAGGATACCGATTCAACCACCACTCCATGGGCATTGGTTACCGCATCTTTGTCCGACCAACCCTACGCTTTCAAGATTCTGAAAAAGCGCATTCGCGTGCTCTAAGATTTTTGCGTATCCTCGGCTCGAACCCCGTTTCACGTAGCGCACTTTCGCTGTTCTACCGTCCGAGGCGAGAAGTCCCAGTCAACTGTTTTGGTTCGGTTTACAAACACCCTTTCGGAAATGCGGCTGGACTTGACAAAAGGGCTGAGGCTCTTCGAGGTTGGGAAGCGATCGGTTTGTCATTCATCGAAATTGGTGGTGTAACAGAACATGAACAAAGCGGTAATCCGAAGCCTCGAATGTTTCGAGCATCATCTTCTCGAGCCTTGGTCAATCGGATGGGTTTCAACAATCCAGGCTCAGAAAAAGTAGCATCCACCCTTGCTCAACATTTTCACAAATCCGGTTCACTCACTGTTCCACTTTGGGCGAACTTAGGGAAATCCAAAACAACTGATCTCAAGCAAGCGCCATCCGACTATGCCACTTCGATGGATCGTCTGTGGAACTATTGCGATGTCTTCGTGATCAATGTGTCATCACCGAACACACCGAATCTTCGAGAGCTTCAGCATGATTCAGCACTGGAATCAATCATTGAGGCGTGCAATGCAGTCAACAAGAAGCATGCAGAAAAAATGGGAACCGATCCAAAAACACTCTTGGTAAAGATAGCCCCGGACCTCACAGATGTACAACTCAAGGCGGTTGTGGAAACGGCTAAGGCTGCTGGCTGTGACGGAATAGTAGCGACAAACACTACCGTTGAACGGCCCGAACGATACCCTGCTCATGAAGAAAATGTATTTTCTCAAACTGGCGGAATGAGCGGGGCGCCACTCACTTCACGCTCCACAGAAATGATTCGTCAAATCTATTCGATGACCGATGGCCAGTGGCCAATTGTTGGGGTTGGAGGAATCTCCAATGTTGATGAAGCGTGGGAAAAAATTGGGGCTGGTGCCACATTGCTTCAAGCGTACAGTAGTTTTGTTTTCGAGGGTGCTTCCATCACCAAATCAATCGTTCACGGGTTAGACCGGAAGTTACGAGAGAACGGATTTTCTTCGCTGAACGAAGCGGTGGGTTTTTCACACCGGGACAATTGAATGGGTTGAAAGTATGTTCACAAGGCGCGTACGAATGTTGGCCTTAGGTGGGGTATTGACACTTGGTCTCCTTGGCGTCATGTTACTCCAAACTCCTGAACCTACCCGAACGGTCGATGAAGTCATGGACCAACCTGAAGAATTTGTTGACATGGAACTTGCGATTCGGGGCGAAGTTGTCGACGGCAGTATCGATGTAAATTCCAGTGTTTTCATGTTGCACGGTATGGAGCATACTGTTTATGTTGACTACATCGATGCTTCGGTTTCCAACGGATTAGGCGACAACCGTACAGTCTATGCACAGGGAATTCTACGTTATATCGATGGAGATTACATTTTTGAGGCTCAGGTCATCAAAACTTCTTGCCCATCAAAATATGAAGAAGAGGTTCCAGTCGAATAAGTCAAATCGAACAAGGGTTTCGTTCAAATAGAGTTGGCCTTAGGGCTATGCGGGATAGGTGGGGAGCTAGGCGTACCCTGTACCACAAATCGTCTTCACGGTGGACTGAACGCCTTTGGGCGGCGAAAGCGGCTCTTTGGTTTCTACATGCGGACGTTGATGTCTCGCCCCCACATGACTCGGGTGCTGTGAACTGTTTCCGGAGGGAAACAGGAAATGGATAGCCGGGGGAATAGGTCAGGCCGGGAACGGAGCAGCCCTACTCGGAGCCATGGGTGCTGTGGGGTATCGGGATGGAGGAAGTGTGTGGGTTAGGCTGAGGAGAGCGCATGTCCACCATTGGAATTCCCACCCCTGAGTGTTTTCAAATGACATTTGTCAATCTCTATTCAGTTGCACACTTTTTTATTTGGTTTGTTTCCGGGCGTTATATATTTACACAATGGTGGGTATTTCTCCTCCTCAGCATAGGATGGGAAATCCTTGAAATCTATCTTCCTTATGAATTCGCAGTCGAAGAACTTGGTAACAAAATCATGGATGTTTTGTTTAACACTGCGGGCTTTTACCTGGGCACTCGTTTACGAATCGATGATGCGCATCGCTAGATGTCAAAAACGACATCACAGAACCAACCCGGGCCTTGGAAATCAGGAACTTCTTCCCATCGAGAAAAAGCCTGTTCTTCGGCTTGTAGTTCACAAAATTGCAGTTCATGGCTCGTTATGGCTTTAATTTCAATTTCACGCTCGACGCTGTCAGCATCCACCCATGAAACAACACCGATTGCTCGTACATTGTCGGTTCCCCACTCAACAAGCATTTGGCAATCAACAAGCCATTGGTTGTGAATTTCGGTTCTGTACAAAACTTCTTCGAGCCACTGAACAAGCAACAAATCCCATGTCTTTTGGTGATTATCGTACGGTGCTTCAATTTGCCACTGGGATGCGTGCCGGACATGTTTATTGAGTTCTTTTTTTGCTAAATCAGACAGAAGTATGTCTTGCATGCCCAGCGATGCCTCTGAGAATAATCGTTCTGGGCTCGATGCAAATGCACGCAGAGCGATATCTGCTGTTGTCGGCCTCGGCCAAGAACTCACTCACTCACCTCATCGCTTGGAAACTTGTAAATTCCAAGACATCTCGCCAATTCGGTCGACAAGATCTTCACGACTGAGTACAAACGACTCCGTTTTATCTGCGCCAAGAATACACTCGCATGCAGCATTTGCGAGTAGTGCAGTATTTCGTACCGACATCTTCTTTGAAATCGCTACAGCAATCGCAACGGCAGCGGCATCAATCAACCCAATCATTTGACGCAAGTCATCGAGCGTGCATGGTGCATGGACCACCTCTTCGTTCCGAGAGTAAATCGTGACACCTGCCTCGCCTGCTAAAACCACTAAATGATTCCAGCCGTGTGTTTCGATGAGTTGCATTGCTGCTTCGCTACCAGTTGAAACCCCCAGCCGACGGCGCATTAATTCCAATCCTTGTGATTGAAACAAAATCCAGTCAACGCCATGTGTTCGATGAAGGCCAGTCAATTTCGGGTCGGCTACTATGGGCACATTTTGTTGGCGTGCATGTTGTATAATTCGGTCAGCACCGCTATCATTCACGACACCTTGACCGTAATCAGATAGAATCACTACATCGGCATTGTCAAGTTCCAGGATGGCACTGTCGTAAAGGGCTAGAGAAGCGTCCAACGGGACTGGGTTATCATCCTCAACATCCCAACGAAGCAACAACTGTTCGTCACTCACCAAACTCTCGCGGGTCGCAAGCATACGTGTTTTCACCGTCGTCGTTCTTCCATCGATAATGGAGATGCCACCGGTTGCAACACCCTCTTCATCGAGGGATTGTAGAATGTTAAGGCCCGCTCTATCATCACCAACTACGCCAAATAAATGGCTCTTCAATCCCATTGAGTTCAAACCTCGACCGACGTGGGCTGCTGCACCGACATCCTCTTCTCGCATCGTCTCTCGAAGAACTGGCACAGGCGCTCTGGAATTGAGATTGTTTGCATAGCCATGAATGTAGCAGTCCATCATAATATCACCAATCAAAACAACCTTCGATTCTTCCGTCTGCTTTAGAACATTCTTGAGAATGTTCAACTCTTCATACACCGCTTCTTCTTCATCCGACATTCCCATACTGATTCCTCACACTTGATTCTTATTTGACCATGTCACGCAATTCAGCGAGTAAACTCGCATGTTGCTCATCGCTGATTCCGAGGGTTTCTCGTAGTGTTACAAGCATAGCGTCTTCATCGCTGGTAATCACTCCATCGTTGAGAGCGGTCTTCATTGAGGATTTGTAAGTGATGTATCTTTCTGAAACAAGAGGTGATTTTTTCGCGTCTTCCAGTAACTTATCATGCTTCAATCGATCAAACCCGTAAGCAACTCTGACGGTTTCGAGCAGAGCGATTTCATCGTCCACCAATTCACCGTCAACCATTGCTTGTCGCAACATGTCGAGATAGATTTCTTCCGGTGGTGGTGCTTTTTGCTCCTTTCGGGCTTCATCCGAGAGTCGACGTACTCGCTCGGGATGCATGCCAAGAAAATCGACGACTTCGGTGAGTAGATATTGCTCATCTTTGGTTATCTTGCCGTCCTCCCAAGCTCTAGCAAACAATCGTCGAATGAGATGCTCGCCTGCTTGTGCATCGAGAGATGCTATTCCTTCAGGGTTTGAAACCGGTGAAACAACAGGATTTTCATGGTACTGCATCTGTTCGTCGAGGTGTGATAGCAGATCTAAGGTTGCTTGCCCCCCTTTTCGAAGCTCGCCGAGGAGGATTTCATTCCCTGCGTGCGTGACAGTTTTGCCGAGGATTTTGTCTCGTAAACCCTTAGCAAGTTCTCTTCCATTCGGCGTTAAGCCGTAGACTTGTCTGCGTTGCTTTGCGCCAGGGACATGGCGTTTTTCAGTGTGTAAATCACCGCGCTGCTCAAGGCGTTTTAGGGTACGTGGAACGTGTTTTCTCTGGACATGAACTGCCGCTGATATACCTGCTTGCGTGAGCGTGGGAGGTGCTTCCCATGCACCTGAAGGTAAGATATGGTCGAAAAGATGCAACAGCATCCTTTCTTCGGTTGTCAATGAGCCTAGATATCCGTCGACCACGTGACGCCCCGATTGTCCGTAGAACTGGGGGCTCATATGCCCATCGGTAACCCTAAACTCAAATGCAGCAAACCGCACGCAAGTACATGGCGAGGCAAAACCGTAAGTTTACGCCGCGCCAAAGAACGAACCGACCTCTTGGGTCACCTTTGACGAGCAACCTTCCACCCGCTCAGCCGTTAGCACCGCCTGTTTTTGTTGATGGTAATTGGCACATTCTTCCACCACTCTCATCACGGTTATACCAAAAAAGCGCTATTGGTTTGATGAAATCCGATGAGAGTATTCAAGTCAGTACTGAAGAAATACTTTTTTGTCATTGGCATCGTCATGTTCCACTCCCTTCAGAATCATGGTTCGAGGAAGCAGTACAATCCGACCCAGATGTCATTGCGAAATGCATACTTTTTGACACCGCTCGAAGCGGTGGGGAGTTGTTGATTCCTGCGCAAAACATTCCTCCTAAATGGGAGGTTGATATTCCCTCTTCAACTTGGGCTTTGCGATGGAATCGGGAGCAAGTGTTTTCCAAAGTACCACCAGTTGCGCACGTTCGGTGGGCATGGACGACCCAGGAAATCGATTGGATGGAAATGGTCGAATGGACTTCTTGGGTTCACGGACAAGGCATGATGGCTGAATTTTATGTAATCGATGAAGAGATGGATGTTACGATGTATCTACTGTCGCAAGCACAGCCTAAAGGTGAGCAAACGCTTTGGCCATCGTTGACAAATTCCATGCATCGTTCGCTTTCATTGCTCTGGGAGCGCAGAATTCCACGAGGTGCTGGATGGTACATTCCAGATGCTGAGGATTGGCCTTGGGATTCCATTGGTGTCGAACACCTATCGGGACGTCATTTGCGTCACGAAGAAGGGATGCTCTTGGATACATATCTTGCTGGCTCCAAACTTGACCCCTCATTGCACCTTTTTTCCGACCTCGTGAATCGTGGCGTTCTTTTACGTCCCGGCTTCAAGTACGGTAGTCGTTGGAGGGTCTATGACACTCCAGTCGGTGTTGCACACGCTCCTTGGCTCATTCAGCCGTATGTCAATGCTCCACAGACATGGGAAGCAGCATGTTTAGCCGTTCGATTATCCGAAGGCGTTCACAAGATGTGGCTTTGTGCAATGCCGTATGGTGAAGGATGGTTTTACCTCCATATGCAACGTTGGTTACCTGGCCGAACCTAGAACATATCGAGTTCTCTACCCCATGCATCTGTTTCTACGTCTTCGTTCACCGGTGAGTAAACAGGCTGAACAGAATCGAGATACTCCGTAGATTCATCCTTTCGGGCATCCTGCTTTTCCTTCATACCAAGCACGACCCAGATTGAGCAAATTATTCCTGCAATGCTGAGCAAGCGGCCGGGGGACCTCCATTCATCAAGAGTTGACTCTTCTCCGTCAACAGCGGTATACTCCAGTTGGAGCACCCAGCGATGACCGGTTTGGGACACAAGAACGAGTTCCCCCTTCACTGACATGCGGTCTTGCAGCAATCCGTTCGGGTTAATTTCAATCACGAGATTGTCATCACCGGTTAAGACGATTCGTGGCTCAGTAGTTCCTATTCGGGAGATTGGTCCGTCGAGTTCGACTGTAAACGATTGGTCTATCTCACCGATTGAATCGACTGGCACTTGTACTGTAGAGACTTCATAGGCTTGCAAGAGTCCTGAATGCTTCTGTTCTGATGGGATTCTACCAACCGTTAGAATTTTAGTTTTCAAATGGAGGGTATCTTCACCACAACTGATGGTGCCTTCGAGGAGAGATTCAGCATTCACAGTTCCGGGTGTTGCAAAACTGATGAACACATCCTGAGTTCCAGTATCCAGCCTACTGTCTTCGAGGAGTGCTACTCTTCCGTCGGATGCAATCAACTCCGAGGAGAGATTGCAGGGTTTCTCAATGTTCACTTGAAGCGGAAAACTTTGGTTTTGCAGCAAGACGGCTCCGAAGTCGGGTGCATCGACCGAAAGTCTAGATGTGCAGCCAGGGGCTGTGAAATTAACCCTCACAGTTACGTTGATTTCAACATGTGCTGTCCACGGAACCAGAATCCCATCGTGCGTATAGATGAGTACGCCTTGACCTCCGAATGCAGTACCATTCAGAAACAAGTCTGATGCTTCGCCTGAGTTTGCTCCATTACGCAAATCTGTTCGACCATCCGCTTCGACAACGGTGAGCCACGGCTGCTCAGGGTCACGGTTGAGTTCATTCCTTTCTTCATCACCGACACTTCGGTCTTGGTAGGTTACCAAAATGCCTGAACCTGGAAGGTGTTGATCGAACCCATAATTTGAACGGTACTCAATCCAAACATACTCTTTTTCGCCGATGGGGATTTTGAGTGATGTACCGTTTTCACTCATTCCTGTCATGTCGACTGTGGGTCCAACGCACGGACGTTGAGCGGTTTCCGGCCAACTCAAATCCATCTCAACCGAGCGGTTGGCACCCAATAACTCAAGCGAAGCAGAACTTGGTAGTGCAGGCCAAATGCCTCCGCCGTTCCAATTTCCACTTGCCATTATGTCCCAGTCTCCAATTCCCTTCCAGTCGTTGAGTTGACCGGAATCATGTACTGGATACAAGTCCATTGCACCCATTTGATGCATCATTTCGTGAAGAATAGTCCCAATTCCACTTGAACCAGTTCGTATGCTTGCCATTGTGTAATGTTCAACAAGCGTATTTTGGTCTACTTCAATTCCGGTATCAAAGTGCGTGAAATGGCTCCAAATACGGTTGGATTGCCCGGGACTTTCTTCCTGACCGGTCGATGTGTGAAGTATCAGTAATCGGTCAACAATTCCATCATCGTCTAAATCGTATTCGTCCCAATCGGCATGCGTCAACTGGTCGACAACCACTTCCTCTGCTAAATGACTGGGGAGGAAATCCCCATTCATGTCCGTATCTCTATTGCCGTTGGTATCGCTACCATACTCACTAATTGGACCGGAAGCTCGCGTGATTCGAGTACTCACATCGATATGCAGCTGCGTGTTGGTTCCTGATATCTGTTCAAGGTAGTCGCTTGCAATGTCATCCAGCAAGAGTTTTGCTTGTTCAGGGCCATACGAACTTGTCGAAGGTGAGTCTTCAAAGTCAACAACAAGAACCAACCATCGTTCATTTGCTTGCAGTTGTAGGAGGGAGGCCTCTTCTTGGTTTTGTACAACAGCGTTTTCACTTATCCACGTCTCGAGCATATCGTCGTTCATGAACGTCCAAGAACTGGCGATGAGAAGAGCGACGAGGATGGGTACTCCATACCTCGGTCTCATGTTTTAGGCACAACGGTGAAGCGTTTCAATGCTTGGACGAAATACATCACTTTTGGATAACAGGTATCGGCAGGTGCCGTATTTTTGCTTCAACGCTTGCTGATGTCAAATGATCAAGATGGAGAAGAACCTGTTTTGGGTTCAGTTGCGTACCCCAACTCTGTGATGCGTCCCGAGTCTCGATAAGAAGTTCCATCCCTTGGTTCCGTTCAAGAACAGCCTGTACTCGGTGGGGTATACTCTGCTTGGACCATGGGTCTTCAAGCGAGGCTATTTTCAGTTCTACTTCTGTGATTTCGAATGGAGATGGTAATGTTCTGTACGATTGCTGTGCCAGTAAATCAAGGCCCCGTAGATTGCATCCGAGTGAAGCGCAGTTGGTTTTGAAACCATTTGGTAAAGGCTCGCTTGAGCACCCACTGATGAAAACATCTGTCAACCTGTGTTGCAGAATATTCTGAAGTACATTCTCCTGTTCGCGTACTGACGCACAAAGGTTGTGGACTTTTTGAACAGCGAGCGGACTCTGCATTTCATCAGCAATTGGCTGTGCCGCACCTCCACATGAACAATCGACTAACAACATGTTCCGAATACCCCCCTCAGCATCCATCACTGGTTTTTTGCCAGCGAACAGTGCAGGTTCTGCATACAGCCACCTACGACTTCCTCGTTCGATGACCAGCACAGATGCGACCGAAAGCAAAAGTGCAAAACCTCCATATTCTGGCATCGAAGCGAGCATGAGCAGTAGAACAATACCGTAAACACGCAGTCTCCACCAGTCTGCGTTTGTTTTGTTGAGCATTCCCAAAGAACCTGCTACGACCATTGCACTGAGTGCACACGCAACAACGACTTGCGTCCACACAACTGCAACAGCCATCGAAAGCATGTGCACTGCATCATAGCGTGCTTGGAGCGTAACAGACTCATGTGTTTGGTGACCGAGTTCAAAGAGGAGAGGAAACAAGAATCCTACGGTCGTAAGCATGGCAGCAAGTAGTGCGATGGTTCCGCGAAAGAACCATGACTTCACCCACTGCTGTTCAGATGGAAGAAGTCCTGGCCGAGCAAACTTCCAACCCTGGTTGAACGCCAATGGGATGACTGTCAATATGCCGAGTATGACTGAACTCATCCAACGGACCGCACTCCATTGTGCAGGGTCGAAGAGGTTGAGGCACCCGCTTTCACACGGATTGAATCGGACAAGAAGAGCATTGAGTATTGCATCAATTTGCGTCACCCAGACAAGCGTTGACAGTGCAGCGAATACGAGAACCAAGGTAGTCCGGGATGTGAGTTCATTCAAATGTTCTTGGACCTGGCGTTGGCTGTCCAATTCCAATTGCAGGCTCATACAGTTTCCTCAAGTGCAAGTGTGGAGAAAAAAATTCAAACGAGGTCTTTCGCTTGAGCAGGTGCACGTGCTTGGACGATTGTCCGGTAAACGCCAAAAATACCCCATAAGACGAGCATCCCCATTGTCAAGAGAACTTGCCATGATTGATTGTCATCGACGGCCCATGCAAAGGTAACGAGCAAAAGGGCGGTGATTGCACCGCGTCGCACGCCCTGCGGAATGGCCAGACTCTTGTCGAGATGTTCCGGGCCGCCTCCAAACTTTCGTTCGTAAAATTCACCCTGAACGACTGCTGCAACAATGATGATGGACAACGTGAAGAAGTAGTAGATGTTTCCTTCATCGAAAAACGTGCTGGCAAGTTCTTCTTGTCGCTCAGCTTCCACTGCCTCTGGGTCTTCGACAGCCACAAAGAGTGATTCATAGTCGCCAACACTAATTGTTCGTAGTGCAAGGTTTTCGTCGTCGTCATTCGTTGCAGAGTCAGGTGGGCTGATGGAGAAGGATACAATGTTCCATGCATCGAGCTCGTTGGCGATTCCGTCACCATTCACTGCATTACCGACCAGTTGGAAAGGAACAATCCCCACATCTGAACTCGGTGCAGTCCACGTTACAACCCAATTATTTCCGACTGCTGATTGGGAGATTGCTCCTGGCTCTTCAGTCACGGTTCGAGAATTTTCACCTGGTGTGAGTGATCCGATGTTGTAGTCCCACAGCATGAAACCCCCTTCAGCGTTTGATGCATGCTGGAGCGATACGGTGAATTCGTATGATTGGTCAATTGTGTAGGCTCTGGGAACACCCGAAATGGAAACAACAACATCTGTTGAGGGTGCTGCATCACCGTGGCATGTACAGCCGACTTCCACAATGAGGTTATCGCCACTCTTCCAAGGAGGTCCACCCGGCATGGCGAGTGCAGGCGCAATCAAGAGCAGTGCCATCAATCCCAGAAGAATGAATCGAGAGTTGCGTGATAGCATGGTCCCACCTGTTGCTTTCGACACACCGCCGCCCTTTGAACGTTCCTTTTCTCTATCCTCAAAGGGCAACCAATGGCGTAGTTCTCAGCGGCGTCAGATTTCTTTGACAGCAGTGTTCAAATCACCCATCATGGCCTTACCATCACCAAACAGCATCATGGTTTTGTCCATATAGAAGAGATCGTTGTCCACGCCAGCATATCCAACGGACAGGGAACGCTTGATGATCACCACTGTACGGGCTTTGTCAGCGTCGATGATTGGCATTCCAGCCAATGGTCCCTCGCCGCTTCGGGCAGCAGGATTCGTCGTATCGTTTGCACCAATTACAAGAGCAACGTCACATTCTGGGAATTCTCCGTTGATTTCGTCCATTTCAATCAGTTGCTCATATGGAACATTGGCTTCTGCAAGCAGTACATTCATGTGGCCAGGCATACGACCGGCTACAGGGTGGATTGCATACTTGATTTCAGTGTCAAACTTTTCTTCCATGAGATTCGCAAATTCTTTCACGGCGTGCTGACACTGTGACACCGCCATTCCGTAACCAGGGACGATGATGACCTTCTGTGCGCCATCGAGCATCATAGCAACTTCATCTGCATCCGACCCGACTTTGGTTCGAGTAAGTGATTGCTTCTCACCATCGCCGCCGAAGGACTTGAACAGTACATCGATCAACTTTCGGTTCATTGCTTTGCACATGATAAATGTCAGAATTAAACCGGATGCACCAACCAGTGAGCCGGCAATGATGAGCACTGAATTTCCAATGATGAAACCTGTGAACGCTGCAGCGATTCCGGAGAGTGAATTGAGCAGTGATACAACGACTGGCATATCTGCTCCACCGATAGGGAGAACGAGAATGATACCTAGTATACACGAGATACCGATGATCCCCCAAAGGTATTGTTCGTTGGTTGGGTCTTCGATGCTCAACACGATGAGCGAAATGACCGCAAGGAACAGGAGAACCTTCACTGGATTGAGCCATGTTGGCCCCCATGTTGGGGTGCGGAACCATTTTCCAAAGACTTCAATGCCGCCTTTGAGTTTGTACATTGCGAGTAAAGACCCGGTTAACGTCATCCAGCCAACGAGCGCTGACAGGCCAGCTGCAATCATAGTGACGGTGATTTCAAGACCTTCGGGGACGATGTCGGGGTTGGAAATGTACTTTTGAATTTCCGACAGTGCAACGAGTGCAGAAGCGGCCCCACCAAATCCGTTGAACAAAGCAACCAATTCAGGCATACCGGTCATCTCAACCTTCACTGCCATCCAATACCCAATCAATGAACCAAGGACAAGCCCTCCGGCAATGAGTGTCCAGTCGACGACACCATCACCAGTGAGTTGCATTTGAACAACGGTTGTAATGACCGCAACGAGCATACCCATAGCACCGAGTTGATTACCAAACGGAGCAGTCTTCGGATGGCCGAGTTTCTTCAAACCGAAGATGAACAGTGCTGCAGACAGCAAATAGCCCAGTGATATCCACTCTTCCATATCACGCACCTCCTCGTTTCTTACCAGCAATCATGTTGAGCATTCTGTTGGTAACGGCAAATCCTCCGACAACATTGATCATAGCCAAAACCACTGCAATGAATGCGAGCAATCCGGAAAGTGCGGTTTCGCCGCCGTCATACAGAACGTTTGAACCAATAAGCGCCCCAATGATGCTGATGCCTGATATTGCGTTCGCACCACTCATGAGAGGTGTATGTAGTGTTGCAGGGACTTTGGTAATCAGTTCGAACCCGAGGAAAATAGCGAGTATAAACAGTGTAACGTTTCCAATAAGAAATTCAGGGGTCATCAAAGTACACCTCCAAGTCGTGTTTGTTTCGGATGCAACGCACCCTCATGGCATAGCAGAACGCCCCCCATACCGTTGACGTAGAAGTCAGAGTCTTCAGGCGCACCAACAAGAATATCATCGTCATCATTAATCGTAATTTCACCGTCTTTCACCAGTGATGTAATGAACGTCGTTAGGTTGTTTGAATACAACATACTCGATGTTGTCGCCAATGTTCCTGGAAGGTTCGAGGTTCCAACTATGATGACGCCATTCGAAGTGGTGATAATCTCACCAGCCACAGTGTCTTCGCAGTTACCACCAACATCTGCATTCATGTCAACAACCACTGCTCCAGATTTGAAATTGGCAATGGCGCTTGAAGGCACGGTAATCGGGGCAGGTCGTCCGAAAATTCGTGCTGTCGTAACAATGATATCAGCATCAGAGGCAACGCCGCACACGGTATCATTGACCTTTTGAATGAATTCAGGCGTGAGTGGTTTAGCATATCCGGATTCGTCTTCAAAATCATCCATACCGTCGACTTCGATGAACCGCCCTCCGACAGATTCAATTTGCTCAGCAGCAGATTTTCTTACATCCGAAGCGTAGACGACTGCTCCGAGACGCTTCGCCGTTGCAATCGCCTGCAGTCCAGCAACGCCGCTCCCCATTATGACAACTTTGGCAGGACGAACTGTACCTGCAGAGGTGGTCATCATCGGAATTCCTTTGGGTACATGCGCAGCACCAAGGAGTACTGCTTTGTAGCCTGCTAAGTTGTCTTGACTCGAGTTTACATCCATTGATTGGGCACGAGAAAGTCGACGAGGAATCATGTCCATCGAAAGAAGCGTTATTCCTGCATCGATGCATTCTGTTACATGTACTGGATGTCGGAATGGATCGGCGACACAAGCGATTATTGTTCCTTTTTCGACACCGTCGAGTCCCGGGTATCGTATGCATATGAGTGTGGAGCATGAAAGAGCATCGGAGCGTGAACCAATTGTCGCTCCAGCAGCTTCATATTCAGCATCGGAGTAATTCGAGGCAACGCCTGCTCCTTTCTCAACATGGACTTCAAAGCCTGCTTTGAGAAGTTTCTTCATACTCATTGGCGTAATAGCAACACGCGTTTCGCCTTCAGGTTCCATCAGTACGCCCAGTTTCATACGCCTTCCTCATACCCCCGACATCCGCTGCAGCAGGACGGGGGTACTCTTGCCACATAGAGGGGGTTCTTAGAGAACACGCTCCGAAGCAGTGGGCATAAAATGACGAAGTACAGATTTTTGCAATGTAAACAATCATCGACATACACCATGTTGCTTATTGATGGTCGAGTACTGGGACATCCATTGAGGGAGTATCAATGAGCAATCAACGCGGAAAAATAGCAGTTATCGGAGCCGGAAATGTTGGGGCAACCTGTGCATTCGTCCTTGCACAAATGAAAGTCGCTGACATTGTTCTTCTCGATATTTATGAAGGATTTGCAAAAGGGAAAGCCCTTGACATGTCACAGAATGCTCAAGTATTGAATTACGACGGCACAATCACAGGTACTTCAGACTACAACGATATTGCTGGTGCAAGTGTCGTTGTTGTCACGTCCGGTTTTCCACGTCAGCCTGGTATGACTCGTGAAGATTTGATTGCGAAGAATGCTGACATCGTACAACAGGTTGGCGAGGGTATACGTGACCATGCTCCTGACTCTACCATCGTGATGGTCACCAATCCTCTTGATTTGATGACGTATCACATGCAAAAGGTCACAGGTTTCCCTGCAAACCGCGTATGCGGACAAGCAGGGATCTTAGACAGCGCAAGAATGACGCATTTCGTTGCAAAGGCCGTAGGATGCTCAGAAGAAGATGTCCAAGCGATGGTTTTGGGTGGCCACGGCGACACCATGGTCCCCCTTCCGCGCTTCACAACCGTTGGAGGTATTGCTATCACTCATCTTCTCGATGAGGCAACCATAGATGCAATTTGCCAACGAACTGCTTCCGGCGGCGGTGAAATTGTCAAGCTTCTTGAACGCGGCTCTGCTTTTTATGCGCCTGGTTCTGCCGCAGCAATCATGGCAGAAGCCATCCTTAACGACCGGAAGCGACTGATTCCCGCTTCTGCTCAACTAACCGGCCAGTATGGACTGGACGATGTTTACATCGGCGTTCCTGTCATCTTAGGTGCCGGAGGCATTGAGCGGATTATCGAACTGGAATTAAGTGGTGAAGAGCTTGAATCCCTTCAGGGCTCAGGAAACTTCTACAAGTCTCAACTCAGTGAGTTACTTGGCTACTGAGTCGTACGTAGTATCGCAAGTGAATACGCTTCACCGTGTGTCGTTATCGAACCAGGTTCAGTGCTCATTGTTTCGACGCGCATGAGTTTTTTTCCCTGCCGACCTCTTGACACCATTCGAGCCAGTATCTCCTGGCCAATGTAACAGCCCTTCGCAGGATGGACGAACGCTGCTAGGCCGGCAGCGAGTGGATGATGAACGCTCGATATTTCGTAACCGTTCCAAGGAATCGTGTTCTCCACTCTCCATTGTGAAAATTCTTCTTCGCTTCGCATCTCTTCAAATTCAAAGCCAAGCGCAGCAATGAGGATTGAAAGTTCAGACCCGATGTCCCCCCGTGTCAAACCGTTTGAAGCGCTAAAGGTGCCGACAATTTCATTCACCACTCCATATTCGATGCAATACACATTCTTACTCGAAACATCAGTAATCGAAACATCTTGCCCGAGAATTCTTGGGATAACGTGGTCGAGTAGTTTGCTTAACTTGGATGCATGCGAATGCACTGCAAGAAAATCACCCATGTGAAACACGGTAACGAAATCAATGATTTTGGCTGCCGTCGTGGTGAAAACAGTTTGACGAACTTGGCCTTTTTCAAGGTCAAGAACATGGTTTGTGGTGAGCCCATCTATCAATCGAAGACAATCTTTACCGCGCCATACTGTAAGCGCTGAGTCTTTGTAAGCCACTCGTGGCATGTATCTACCTCACGAGAAGGATTCACCACAACCGCAAGATGATTCTGCATTGGGGTTGTTAATTCTAAAACCGCCGCCCATCAAGCGGTCAACATAATCAATTTCGATTCCATCGAGCAGATGGCTTGAAGCATTCGGAACAAGAACTCGAAAGCCGTCAATTGTGACCTCTTGACAGCTTTGGTCGGTGTCTTCAACGATTTGTAAATCATACATATAACCTGAGCAACCACCCGATAGAACACCAACGAGTAAAGCCATCGAGCGATCATCACCGAAAGCATCAGCAAGCATTTCTTGGGCCTTGTTCGAGATACTCAGATTAACATCGACAACCTCTGGAGTCATCAGCTGCACGGGCCCAGATGTTTCGCACGTTCCACAGTCCATGCTCTACCCAATCGGCTCTTCTCTATGAACCTGTTTCTCAAAAGTGACTTTGAATGGGTTATCTGCGCTTTTTCTTTCTTTCGACTTCTTTGAGGAGAATTCCACATCGGCGTATCTGCTCTTTGGCGCGTTTAGCTTCTTCATCCGTCAAGCCTCGTGGTACTGACTGTTCGAAGCATTTGATAGCATCTTGATACCGCTCCATTTCAGCATAGGCACTACCCATATTGTAGAGTGTTTTTCCTTGTACTTGAGCGGGCCGTATGAGCATGGCTTGGTGGTAGGCCTCAACACACTTTGGATAATCCTCAAGATAGTAGAATGCATTCCCGCGTCCGTTGAGGATTCGCATCAACATTTCGTCATCACCCGTGAAGGAGGGCAAGGCACGGTCAAAACAGGAAAGTGCTTCATTGAATTTGCCGTCAGCAATGAGACCAACACCCTGATTGTACCAGGCAATGTCTTGGTTTGCTACAGAACTTGAATCCACTTCCGCATTGGCATTGTTCGATACCAAACGCTGGGCATCCGCTGCCGCTTGTGTGAGGTCAAAGGTTGGTTCAGGTGGGGTTTGAGGTTCGAGAACCGGCAACGTTCGCTGATTAAGCGCATTTGCTGACTCGAGCAATATCGAAGAATCCTCCTGTGGTGTTATCGCAACAGCTTGCTGTGTTTGTTGATTCGATGATTGTAATCCGAGAGCATTCATGTAAAAATCGGCTTGTTCTTCTCCGGGGTCACTCTCGGCATCCGGATGCGATAGAGCCGGAGCAGGTGCTTGAGGTTCAGGCTGCACATGTTGCACGACTGTCGGTTCTGGCAGGGTTTCGACGTGTTGATCTTGTTGGCTCTGCTCATTTGTAATACCTTCCAAAGTGTCTGCTTTACGATGGCATTTCTCAGCCGTCGCTAAATCACCTGCAGATTCGAGAGACCGAGCGAGTCCTCTCCATGTAGCCGCATTTGTTCCATCGCGTTTAATCATAGACTTCCAAACAGTCACAGCCTGCACATCGTTTTTGGCGGCGGTGTAGGCACGTGCGTGAAGTTCACTTTCTCCGTCGCCAAGAAACTCCAGAGCTTCCAATGCAAGATGCGGTCCTTCGGGCAATGTTGGTGGTATACCTTGCACGCTTTCCAGTACATGTGCTTCGCCTTCTGCCAACTCAACAAGAACACGTATGAATTCATTTCGAATGTCATGATTGGGTTGCAGTCGCAGTACTGTTCTTGTGGCATCAAGGAAGTTTGTGATGTCGCCGGTTTCATGGCATAACTGGCTGCACTTCATCGCCGCTTTGAGATAGTCGTTTTGGACACGCATTGCTTTGACATAGCATTCAATAGCATTCGAGGCGTTTCCTTGGCGTTGATGGATGGAACCCAAATTGAACCAACCTGAACCCTGATTTGGGTCGAGTGATTGCGCGTGTTCCAAGGCAGAAATTGCATGGTCGTCCAAATCCATGCGTGCCATTGCACCACCGGCAATTCGCCATGCCCCTGCATGGTTCGCACCCGTTGTTTTGAGGTGCGGACTGAGCAGTTCAAGGGCAGACTTCGGGTCACCTGCACGAATCATCCCAGTTGCTTGTTCGACCATTTCATCGAGATTTTGAGGCGCCGGTATCTCCGCTTCGATCAATGGTTCGACGATTGCTGGTTCGCTGACTTCCGGTTCGATAGTTCCGGCCTGCTCGAGAACCTGCTGAATTTCTTGAGTTGCTGCGACCACTGTTGCCGCCGATTTTAGTTCTTGGTACTCCAAATGTTGGTTTGTATCTTCGTCATGGTGAGACGCTTCAGCCAATACAGCTTCCCTGTCAGTTACGCCGACTTCCTCCATCGCTTTTTCAACGACGTCTTCTTCAAATCTTTGACTTGGCGTTTGAATGGGCATTGCTTCAAGTGGCATCTTAAGCCCACTTTCAGCACATCGAGACTTTACATCGAGCAACATTGGATGGCCAGGGAAGAATTCGAGAGCTTTCACAGCCATCTCGTAGGCAGCAGCATCATCGCCAATTCGTTCCAACAATGTTGCAATGTTTGCTGTTGCAGGAGCGTTGTTCGGATTGATGTCTAAGCATATTTGGAACGCTTGTCGTGCACCACGGGCATCCTGTTCGGCTTCAAGTAGAACGCCACGGTTAAACCATGCCATGTCACATGAAGGGTCGAGTGCAATCGCTTTATTGAACGCTGATAGAGCACCCTTCGAATCATTTTTACGAGAGCATTCTTCTCCCAATTGCA
This sequence comes from Candidatus Poseidoniaceae archaeon, assembly GCA_022424925.1. Classification (GTDB taxonomy): domain Archaea; phylum Thermoplasmatota; class Poseidoniia; order Poseidoniales; family Poseidoniaceae; genus MGIIa-L1. The sequence goes on from JAKMGM010000108.1 coordinate 18,638, forward strand.
ATAAATAATCTACGTCATTTTCAGTGGTGTCGAGAGGTTGTTCGGATGCCTGCTCCTTCATCTCTATCCATTTTATGGCTGCTTTTTGCAGTTCATCTTCACGCAGATAGTTATTGTTATCTTCGTCCATGGAATGTGCAAAGGTCAAAAAACTGTCTCTGTCGTTGATTTCATGTTGTTGTATGACGCGTTCAAGCACATTTTCCGAATAGCCCATTTGCTTCACATCAACATGTTCAATCATGTCACTTAAGCCTGCAGAACGCAATGCTGCGGCCATGGATTCAGTTACTGCGTTAGAAACAGCATTCGAGTCACTTGAGGTTTTATCGGACCCGTCCATGGTGTCACCAATACTAAGCGGTTAACCAACCGGCATAAGCATTGCTTCTCCATGTCTTCCCTTGCTAACACTAGGTTCAAATGCCGCCGACCAAAGTATCAACCATGTCTCAATCTGTCACACGAATACTCGGCCTCTCAGGCGAGTACCGACCCACATCCAAAAGTGGAATGCTTGTCCTTCATGCGCTTGAATACGCAAAGTCGAAAGGAGCAGAAATTATTTTTTGGGATTGCGCTGAAAAGCCCTTACCTTTTGTGGGTGAAGACGGTTGCTGGGATAACCAGAACGTCAAGGAGTTCCAACAAACTGCATCAGAGTGTGATGCATTCATCGTCTGCTCGCCAGAATACCACGGTACAATGTCCGGTGTCATGAAGAATACTTTTGATTGGCTCTACGACAAACACATCGGAGGTAAGCCGTTCGGTTTGATGAGTACACTTGGCGGAATGCAGAATTCAAACACGCTCAACCACATGCGAATAATGCTTCGTTGGTTGCATGCCTGGCCTGTGCCCGAACAACTCGCTGTAGGGCATGTGAAGGAAGCCTTTGACGAAGATGGAGAACTAACGGAGCAGGATACTGTCAATCGAATGCATCGATTGGTTGATTCAGTTATGGTCGCCTCAGCCATGCTCTCTTCAAACAAAGTGTGATTTCATGGCTGATTCGCGTCCATTTTTCGATGACGAATACGGAGGTCGTTACCTCTTGGTTGAGCCAGGCCAATTCGTCATGGGTGACGTGAACGGAACACGAATGGAGCAACCTCCTCGTAAAGTTGAACTTACAGAGCCATTTTTTGCGGGTGAGCGACCGGTCACTCAAGCCCACTGGCAAGCTGTAATGGATTCCAACCCCTCTCGGTTCACCGATGGGTGGGCTGCAGGATTACGTCCCGTTGAACAAGTTTCATGGGATGATGCTCAAACATTCATTGATCGCCTCAATCGTGCTGAGCAAGGAATCGAGCGACTTGGATTAACCGGAATATGGAGATTGCCAACGGAATCCGAATGGGAATATCTCGCTCGAGCAGGCACTACCACTCGATGGTCGTTTGGAGACCGAGACAGTGAACTAAACGACCACGGATGGCATGCCGGTAATTCAGGTGCTTCCACCCGAGAGGTGGGTCAAAAGAAACCCAACCCTTGGGGCTTCCTCGATCTGCATGGTCAGGTGAGCGAATGGTGTCAAGATTGTTTCGCTTCCGACTACACTGGCCATGACAACGGTCAGGCACCCTTCTCCAATGATTCTACCCGTCGCGTTCACCGCGGTGGCTCATGGTTTACAGAATCAGATTCTACGCGTTGTTCATCCAGGGGTTCAGCTCTCAAAGATTCGAAACGCGACGGAATCGGGCTTCGTCTTGTTTGGCAACCCCTATAATGCATTTGCTCGACCCACAAGCATGCCTGTACTGTACCACAACCCGCGATGCTCAAAATCACGCCAGGCTTTACAATTCCTTCTTGAAAGAAATGTCGATGTAGACATTTGCTTGTATCTTAAATCCCCTCTCGACTTTGAAACGTTGCACGACCTTCTTTCTCGGCTCGTTGGTGATATACACCTCGCTGTACGATCAAAGGATAAGGCATTCAAAGCATTGGATACATCAGCAGTTGATTTCGCAAACATCGAGGATGTGGCACGGTTTTTATCCGAAAATGCGGAATGCATTGAACGTCCATGGTACGATGACGGGACGAACAGTATTATTGCTCGACCTGTTGAGAATTTGGCTCCATATGTATAGGCCTCTCTCGTATTGTTCGAGGTTCGGTATCGTATTTTTGACGCTCATCAATCGGTCCCAATGTTTGATTGTTTGGCGTTAATCCTGGACCAATATTCCATTTACCGGAATATTTTTCTGAGAGGAGGGTGAGGAGGTTTCTTGATTTGAGCGCATCAATACCTGCCGCTGTTCGATCTACTGCTGGGGCAATTCCTTCGTTGAAAACTGAATCCATTGCACTGCACACTTCTGGAAATGAACGCGTTCCATCACATAATTCCCACAGCATGCTGTTCATGTTGTCAAGTGGTCGACGAACTTCACGTGGTGCGCGCATGAACTTTGCAAGGAATCTCTCAAAACGAGTAAAGCGCTTTTCAATTCTCAAAACGACATGCATACCAGTAACACCATCTTCCTGGATGTGAGGTCCAGCAGACCCTTTCCGAGCCCACCACACGGGCAACCTGCACGGATACGTTTCCGAATACCGGTGCGTTTCACTGTCCGCTATATCCATGATGCTCCCTCAAAATTCTTTGAACGTCCATATCACCATGACGGACATGGCGATTACACCACTGAATGCCACGAAACGTGTCGCTTCCCGTCGTTCTGAAAAGTTCCTCAAAAACCATGTTCCAACACCGCAAACCGCTATGATTGCCCACAGCAGATACCATGCGGCAGGGTAGGTGTTTGATTCCATATACATCCCTGCATGTAATGGGTTGTTACTGTTTCGCATCAAGGTACTGTTGCCCGTAATAATGCCACTGCTCGTCCGTCCATCCAGGAGGCAACCCGGTTTCCGGAAGTGGAGGGCCTTTGTGTTGTAGGACTTGACTTGGCGGTTCAGGCTGTGTGGAAATAGGGGGTCCAGGGTTTAACTCGGCCGCTACACTATCCGATTGCCAATGCTTACCCAACTGCTTTTCATCCGGTAAATCAAGCGCCTTGCTCCTACGGCGTACCACAAGAACTGTAATCAGTACGGCGAAAAGCAGGCCTGCAATTGAGGCAGCAATGAAATTCGTGCTGAAGAGTACCCCTTCCTCAGCTCGTTCGTTGAAGCTGTAATAATTCTCTCCGTTCCACTTGAGTGCGCCATCCACCGACTCGATAGTGACTTCTACCCCACCATTCAAGTCACCACTCATACGATGAAGTTCGCACTTGATATCGTTGTATTGGAGCGTAACATCCCCTGGCGGAAATTCAATTTCACGAGCCGTTTCGTTCATCAGTAATCCTTGGCACACGACTTGCCATCCTTCAGGTTTTTGAATCTCGAGGTGGTGAGTTTCCGCCTGCGTTGATGCTGAAGAAAGATTAACCCAAAATTCCACAGGGACTCCAGTATCAACGGACTGCTCTATCGGTTGGCTCAACTCGGCATTGAGTACACGTTGCGTATCGACAACCACCAAAATTTCGTGAGTTAATCGTATTGGGCGTCCTTCATCGTCACTTCCTGCTGCAACATCAAATGTGACGACAATTCGAGAATTCAACTGCATCGTTTCTGGAATCAACATGTCTACAGCGAGCACCATTTTTTCGCCTGCATCCATTGCAAATGTCGTGTATTGACCCAATTGCAATGCCGAACTTGAACCTTCAATGCCGAAAAAGGAAACGAGGTCAGGGTTCGGTGGTGAGGCCGAAACGCTGACTTGAACTTCAAAAGCATCGTCAAGGGCATTGCCGATATTTTGAACGGTGAGGTTCACAGATGAAATACCACCGACAGATGCAGTTGTCTCATCGATATTCGGTAGCATCTTCGGTGTTCGAACTGCGGCAGTAACTGTATCAAAATCAATAGAATTGTCGCTTGGGTTCTCATCAACCGCTCCTGCTTGATTGTCAACAGCGAATGTAAGGGAGTGTATCTTCCCTGCTCGCTCCACGCTTGGAATGAGAATCATGATGTCAACGGGTACAGAATCCTCACTTTCTCCTTCTGCTGCTAGCGCAAACGGGCCTGTCGCGTTGCCGCCAGGAGAAACTATCCACCATTGCCATGTTTCAGGGAAATTCAGTGGGTAAAGCATGGCCTCGACAGGGCCATTACCTCTGTTCTCAATGGTGACTGAAAGTTTTGTGGCCATTCCGGGTAGAAGTTTCGCAGGGATTTCATCGACGTTCAATGAAAGGTCAACGACGGTTTCAACAGTTATGGAATCGAATGTTTCACCAACAAAGACCATTGAACTTCGCTGAGATGTAATCTGTGGTGTGATTTCCGGTGGCTTCTCTCCGGCGAATGCAGACAATGGTGCTGTGATGTCGATTCGGAACGTCGTAGACGATTGGCTGTTGATTACTGCAGGCACTTGCGGGGGAGCGTCAATAAGCCAGTTCGGGTCTTCTTCAAAGTCCAAGTCGATGATGAAGATATCTTGCCTACTTGCGTTGTTCCAAACGGTAAATTCAACGCTCCTTGTGGCGCCGGGGAGCAGATTCCAGTCCCTGTTCATTTGTGCGTCAGTCATCCCAACGGAGGCATTGCTCACCATTGATGCTGCGACATCGATAGTCTGCGTGTAACTTCGAATTGAGTTGTTCTGCGAAACCGCAGTCAGAGTAAATGAGTTCATTGAATCAGGTATAGCGTTTCCAGGGACAGTTAGTGTGAACTCGACCAAAACTGGTGTGTCGGGGCGTACCAATACATCTTGCACCTGCGTCCATCCGTAGTGAACACTCCATCCTTCTGGCAAATCAATGCCATTGATTGACAGTTCGAACACATCGACAGCCCCACCCAAGTTTTGGATTTCCACCGTGAACCCACATGAACTACCGGGGGGGCATCTTGGAGCTGTTTCAGGTCGAACAATATACGGTTCACGGTCGGGGACTACTTGGAACTGCATAGC
>JAKMGM010000109.1 GCA_022424925.1 Candidatus Poseidoniaceae archaeon
CTATACCTTGAAGAGAATCAAGGGCTTGAGGATGAACGGGTTGAGTTGATTGAAGAGCGTACGAGCCTTCATGTTCAATTACAACAGAAAGCAAATGATGCTCGGGCTCGTCGAGGTTTAGTCGAAGAAATGGGCCGTGCATTGGCTCTTAAGGACGAATCAATTCATGAGACCCGTCTCGAAATGGCTGAGAATAACATCCCTGCAGCTGAACAAGGTGTTAGATTGCCAAGTGTGGGCGACGCTGAACGGAATGAACGTACGCTCCAGCGCCGCCTTGATTCTCACGGGCCGGTCAACATGCTCGCTATCGAACAGTACGACGCTTGCGAGGCTCGTTTGGACGAAATGAAAGGGGATTTCAAGGTCTTACAAGAACGTCGAAAACATCTTATTTCCGTCACAGAGCAACTAGAAAACCAGCGAAAGGAACGTTTACTTAGGGTCTTGGAAAAAGTCAATGAAAATTTCAAGAAGGCCTACGAATCACTGAGCGATGGCGGTCGTGGTGAATTGTTCCTTGAGAACGTCGATGAGCCGTTCAAAGGGGGTCTTGAATTGTGGGCACAACCGCGTGGAAAGTCAGCGAAGGTGACTCGCCACCAGTTGTCTGGAGGTGAGCAATCAATGGCAGCACTCGCACTCATTTTCGCGATTCAAGACTACGATCCAAGCCCATTCTATTACTTCGATGAAGTTGACCAGAACCTCGACGGTTACAACGCTGAACGAATCGCATTGATGTGCAGAGAGCGCAGTAAACGTGCACAATTCATTATGGTCACACTGCGAAAAGTATCGCTTCGTTTGGCAGACCACCACATCGGTATTACTCATGGAGGCGATGGATGCGGCCGTCGCATCGTTGACTTTGACCGAGACAAGGCTATTGCTTTGGGTGAAAAGGCTCTGGCTGAAGCAGAAAAAGACAATGAAAAGAACCATTCAAGAATCGAAGAAGCAACAGCAGCCCACCATGAGATGCCTGTTGTTCCGGAACCTTTGGCAACACCTACCAGTCTCGGTGGACTGCTCAAACACATGCCGCCAACTGAACCACCGTCTCCAATCCATTCAGGCCTTGAGGCACTAGCAGAGCGTACTGTCGAACTGACGGAAGATATCCAAGAATATGCCGAGGTTGCTCACGCTGTTCAAGCAGCAGATGCAGCAGATGCAGCAGATACTGAAGAGACCAAAGAGAATGGAATTGAATCCATCGATATCGAAGATGAAACCGTTTGAGGTGAGTATATGGCTGAGCAACAATCCGGTTTGGACAAATGGTTTCTTCGACAGGATGTCATTGACCAGTTGTTGTCTTCAGGTGAAGAATCACGCGAAGCAGTTCTTTTTGGTGATAAGATCATGGCTATCGCCGAACGCGAGGAGTCAGAGCACCAAGCACTTGTTGACCCGTTTGACCGTTCTGTAGCCCTGGTCATGTCGTTAGTTCGTGACGAAGGCCTCGACGCTTGGAACATCGATTTGTCGAGTTTCTTGAAAGTGTTCACCGCTCGAGTAAAAACCGAAGCGAAAACCCTCGACTTACCTGCATGTGGGCGTCTTATTCGAATGTCGTGGGAAGTACTTCATGACCAAGCAGAAGACCTTTTTGAGCGAGTTCAATTCATTGATAACGAAGATGATTGGGACGACGACCATGGTTTTGGTTGGGAAGCCGACTACAACGATGAAGACTTTCATTTTACCAACTCAGTTGTCCAGGGTAATGCGGATGCGTTTCTACCAGAGTTGCTTGAGAACCGCGTACGTAGAGATGAAGGTCGACCCGTGACGCTAGCTGAATTGTTGTCAGCATTCAAGGATGCATCGGACGATGCAGAATCGCTTCAGCTACGTGAGGAAAACCGTCTTGCGCATGAAGCAGAATTGAAAGAATATCTCTCAGATGTCGGCGGGCGAATGCATAACGAGGATTTGGAAGGCGATATCAAGCGCTGCTGGCAGGCATTGCGCTCTACATGCTTAGCCTCAGGCTCTGCTAAAGTTCCAGTAGTTGAAGTCATGGAATCGCTCAAACCAATTCTTGAACAAACCTTTGGCTCCGTTCCAGAGGGATACGACGACGAGGCGAAAGTTGCGTCGTTCATTGCTGGGTTATTCCTTACCCATCGTGGCTTTGCCTCGATAACTCAAGACAATGTGCCAGATGGTGTAATTTTCTTGGAGGATGCATGGCCACATATCGAAACATTTGAGCAGGTGAGTCAGTTGATTGACGAGCAACAAAGTTTAGAAAACCAGCGGATCCAAGAGCAGGATACTGGTTCTGTTCGCCATGCCAAACTGAGGGCTGAGAAAGCAAGGCTTGCTGAAGAAGAATCTGCACGCAAGCGTGAGAAACAACGTGCGTTACAAGAAAAGGAAAGGGATGTTGTGGAGCACAATGCTGTAGGTGGAGTTGAAGAACAGTCGTACGATGACCATGAATGGTTGGTTGAATGAAGGTGACGAAAATGACGGAAGTACCTATTGATACTTTGCTCGAGGCCACTTTATTTGGTGCAGGGCGCTCTATGACCGTTTCAGAATTATCAGTCGCTCTGGGATACGATGAAGACGAAATGCTTGATTCCCTTTATTCCTTGCGCTCGACACTTAAACGACGCCGTGGGGGTGCATTACAGGTCGCAGAAGTAGGTGACAGGTGGGCTATTGAAGTGAAACCAGACATCGCTGCTCATTTGCCGAAAGAGACAAAAACAGAAATCCCTCAAAAATTACTGAAAGCAGCCGCACTCATTGCCTATCATCAGCCGATGCCTCAATCAAGGCTGGTAGAATTACTCGGGCAGAAAGCATATGATTACGTCCGTGAACTGGCACAACTTGGTATGGTTGACCGACGAAAGGACGGTAACACCCGCCGTCTTTCGACGACTCGTCGCTTCTCAGAAACGTTTGGATGTCCATACACTGACCGTAAGAAGGTCAAGAAATGGTTTCGAGAACAAGTCAAAACCACTGGTCTGTTCGATGGAATGGAAGATGCTGCTGTGCTCCAAGAAGAAACGGAAATCGATGGTTCCATCCAATCGACACTCCCACTTCGTGAGCAAGAGTGAGTTATTCATTGCGTAACTGTTCGAGTAATTCACCGACCAGGGTCTGCGTTTTGGGTCCATCTGCTTGTTGCAAACGTGCGGCAACTGTTTCGATTTCTTCACCAACAGCTCCTGCTGAAACGGCCATGTTACGCGCATGCAGTTTCATGTGGCCGGCCTGAATTCCATTTGTCGAAAGTGCACGTAAAGCGCCGAGGTTTTGAGATAATCCTGCTGCAGCGATGATTCCAGCAAGTTCTTGGGCAGATTCTACACCAAGTATAGCCAGGTTCGCCTGAGCTACAGGGTGGACCTTGGAGGCGCCTCCAACGATACCTACGGCCATTGGCGTTTCAATAGTACCAACAAGATTCCCGCTGTCATCCCGTTCCCAAGAGGTCATCGAACCGTACGATCCGTTGCTGTAGGCAGCCCAAGCATGGCATCCTGCTTCGATTGCTCTCCAATCTTGGCCACATGCAACACCAACACTGCTGATGGCGTTCATGACGCCCTTGTTGTGTGTTGCAGCACGAAACGGGTCAGCCATTGCAAAATGCTGCGCTTCAAGAATTCCATTGATGACTTGAATACCATTGTCGTGTGTGCCATCTTCCGAGATCTCTTCCGGAGTAAACACGGCTCGAACACGTGCCAAACGATGTGCTGCTAGGTTCGACAGAATACGCAGATGGACTCGTCCGCTGGTGATTTGTTCGATACGTGGAGCAATCAACTCCGCCATGGTATTCACGGCGTTCGCACCCATTGCGTCTCGGCAGTCGACAAGAATATGCACAATCAGCATCGGGCCGCTAAAGGAGTCAATGAGGCGTGTTTCAATACGTTTGCAACCGCCTCCAAGTCGTATCATCGTGGAAGGAAGACTGTTGCACAGCGCCATAAGTTCATCAGCAGATGCCAGAATATCTTTTTCCGCCTTTTCCCAGTCTCCACATTCAAGTACCTGCAACTGCGCAATCATCATTGGTTTATCGGAATTCGTATGAAATCCGCCGTTTTTCAAGCACCGCTTGGCCATGTTGGATGCTGCTGCGACAACGCTTGATTCTTCGAGGCAGAACGGAATGAGGTAATGCTTTCCATCAACGACGAAATTGGTGGCGATGCCTACAGGCAACGACATGGTGCCGATAACGTTCTCTATCATGCGGTCTGCTGCTTCTTCGCTTAGTGCCCCACATGCTTGCAGTGCCTCGATTTGTGGCTGGGAAAGGTTGGCCATTTCTGCTACAATTGCACGGCGTTCTGCAACGCTGTGTCGAAAAAAACCGCTTAGACGACTGTTTTCCACTGCCATGAGGTCACGACCAGTCCTATCCACATATCCGTACCACATCAAGCAATCGGCAATTCACACATCCATGGCGAATCGTTCGACATCTCAAAATGTCGTCGTTTAGCTTTGGAGTAACGTGATTAACGGTTTCATTAACGCGTTAAGAACGCGTAAATGTTGCGTTAAATCGACTCTCGAAACTGGAGCGGCTGTGCCACTAACGCTTCTTAACAGGTCTTTCAAGGATTGAAACGAGGTGAAACATCATATACCGATAGGCGATTGGAAAGGCATGCGAATAATTGGCAAAGAGATGGAACTGCCGCCTATGGACGCAAACCCATTTTCCACATTGCCATTGGAAGCAAACGATTCCGATCTTCTTGTTGGACGCCAGCACATGCTCACTGTTCTATCGCAGTACATGGTGTTCCGTTCTCCTCGGCGAATACTGGTGCTGGGTGATCACGGCTCTGGTCGCACTTCCTTACTCCGTTGCGCTTCGAAAACTGCGCCTCTGGTCATCTACATCGACCACATTTCTCATTCAAACGCTGGATTGCATCTTTTGAAGGAACTGTATTCTCATTTTGTTCATTCAAATCCTCCAGAAGGTCGAAACATGTTGACTGAGCAGATTTTGTCGGCAACCCACCAATACACGGATGCTCTTCCACTCATTGTTCTCGATGCTTCGACAGTCGATATTTCAGCATTGAATGTGGCTTTACGTGACACGTTACCGTTTCTTGAAAGGTTGGAAGTGGTTATTGCCGTCGTGCTTGAAACAAAAGACAGAAACCTCCTCCCAGCCTCAATTTTGCAA
>JAKMGM010000110.1 GCA_022424925.1 Candidatus Poseidoniaceae archaeon
ATTGAGCGCAAACATATCCAAATTGATGTAGGTCACGTTGACATCTTTAGGAATCTGTTGTTCAACAAAATGCAGACTTCCTTTTCCGCCTCCCTCTGGACTGTTAGCGCCCTGCCATTCCTCGTAATCCCACCATCCCAGTTTCCACGTGTGCAGAGGCGTACCGTTCCATTCAGAGAAGGTGCGGGCCAACTCAAGTAGGGCGCCTGAGCCCGTTCCGTCATCGTATGCCCCCGTGTTGGTGCAACCGGTGTAGGTGATGCCGATGAGCGGAGGAGGTGAATAGCAAATGGCGTCGTGATGCGCACCTACAACGCGCCAATCGTCTTCCAGCGTTCCGTTGATGGTGACGACAATGTTTTGACAGTTGGTGCATACTTCAGTGGTGAACGACTGTCGCTCAACCACATAGCCCATACCCTCCAATTCACTGGCAATCCAGTTTCGAGCGTTTTCATTGGCTGCAGTATCGATTTGACGGTAGCCAAATTCGGTCAAACTGACCATGTTGTCGTAGGCTTGACCACCTTCAGGCCAAGCTGACGGTTGCTCGAGTTGTGCATCAGTCGAGGCAAGATTACCTGGCAGACTACACGCCATCAGCATCAACAGTACCAAGAGTGAACTGTGGTACGAGCGCTGAGCCATCAGATTGCTACTCATGGGGTTGAACTTGAGGTTTCTTACGTGTGCGCGCTAATTGAATTAGAATCGTTTTCTTGAGTTCTTTATATACTGTTGAGAAGTTAAGGTTAGTCCACGGTGAAAAAATGGCGATATTATACGATGAACAAGGAACACAGATCTATGCAGGCAGAGGAAAATACAGTCGAAGGGCTCGAAACATGATTGCCCAACGAGCTGCGTACCAGCGCAACAGCGACAATCAATTGGTTGTCTATGTACCGGATGAACAAACCCCTGCACCTCAACGCGCTTCGACCCTTGATGAAGATACGCTTGCATTGAAACGCGATGCTCAACGCTTGGGTCAACAACTCGGACTTGGACTCGATGAAATCGAAGTGCGCAAAGAAACACCTGATGCCGTGCTCATCGCTCACCTTAAGCAAATGTCCACCGCTGTTCTTGCTGGTCTTGACAGCGACCAGGCAGCGAAACTGATGCAGACACTCACCTATTGGATGCTGCGGCAAAACCTCTCAGTCCACGACCATGATGAGTTCGTTCGCAACATGCATCAGCTCATCAACGGCATGCGGGTTCCAACCCACGGTGCAGCACTTCGCAACCGCGAAGGCCGACAGACCCGAGAAGATGCTGTCAATGTGCTACCCGGTACGCCAACATCCAATGTCTACAATGAACTCTGGGTACACGCATTCTTACCCCCAAACGGTCACCGATGCAGACCGAGTGTTCGGCAAGAAGAACAGGAATCCAACGTGCGTTCTGACGGCCAAGTCTGGTTTGACCCCGCACTGACAACCGGAGTGGAGTTTGTCTGTGATAACCTGTATCAAGCAAGCAGCTTGTCCACCTTCCGTCAGGGAAGGCACGGCATCATCCGTGTCTACTTGCCATACAACCCTCGCTCTTCTTTCGTTGAAGAGCGTCAAATCAATCATGATATCCGAGACCGAGGCCACTTACCTGAACCACATTTCACCCAAGAGGATGAACCGTGGGAGCAATGCCTCCAACGCTTTATCGATGCGTGCGCCAGCATCAAAAACACCGTGCGCTCCGACCTTCGCCTTATCATCCACAGAGGAAGTGAGGCGGCACAGGAAGTGATTCTATGAACGTAAAATACCTCGCAAAAAACCCGACGCCAGTAACCCAGACCATCACCCTACGCCGAGGCTTGCCCATCGGCGATTCAGGTGTACGAAGCACTGAAGCAGTCACCGTACAGGTGCCACCAATGAGTGTTCGAGAAATTCTGTTCAACGAAAATGGAACACCACTGGTTGAAGGATGCGTGCAAGATTTGACCGTAACGCAAGAGAACGAAGAAGGGACACCAATCGACCCTCACTCAACTCGACGAGAACGAACCGTCATTCGAGACATTTCAGGTGACAGAACAGAGGCCTTCCTTCGGCAAACTCGCAGGGTTTATCCGAACCTCGATATTGATGGGAGGCAAAACTTGGGCGGTACACAATTGCTCGCTCAATTCTCTCACTTGCGAAGTGCGCGTGATAACACAACCGCCATCTTTTCACCAGCAGCTCTGAACATGAGTTTTGAATCACGCATCGACAGTGTCTATCACGCTGCACGCAACGGACAGATTCAAATTGACTCCATTACCGGTAACGGTTTTAATTCTGCAAATGCGGTTCAGATGCGCCTTACCAACACCAGCTCGAACCATGTACGCGTTGTCGTGCCCCAGGGCACCATGTTTGAACAACAACATTGGAACGGTAACCAAAACCTCGTGGTCAAGGAAGACGTCTGGATTGACATACAGCCAGGCCAAACCGGTAACTTCCCATTGCCTGCATTCTGTGCGAACGCAAGCGGTGGTGCGCCGAGCAACGACCCGTTGAACCTCACCCCGTTCGTATTCCACGACATGGGTGAATCCTTCCGAGACCAAGATTCCATGTGGAGGACCACTGACAGTCAACGCAACGTTCGAATGCGCTGAAACATTCACCGAATTGGACGTAGTGCTACCACAAATGGAACCGAAGTAGTTATTGATGTATGTGAGTTAGTACCACTATGGGGAAGAAGAAGGATTGGAAGTCTGAGGCCACCGAACTAAGAAAAAAGGTGAAGCAACTTGAGAAATTGACCAATCAAGAAGTTATCGAAGAGGCCGAAATAGAGGATGGGGAAAGTGCAATCAATGCTATTTCGATTAATGGTAAATTTGCATTACATCCCTCTCTTTCGGGATGGTTTTTCAACAAAGACAATGTCCTTGTGGGCAAACGAAGTGAAAAAATTCAACAAGCACTCAGCATTGGAATGCTAGCCTTATGGCAAGGTCGCGTATCGCACAGTTTGAATCAATTCAAAGATAAAATGCAATCTGAAATTGAGCTTGTACAGATGTATATGTTGGATTTGGAAAAGAAATTAGAAAAGGATAACAAATACAAAACTGACCAAGAGATAACAATCAAAGTCGCTCTTGAAAAATATGTTCGAAGTCAAGGATACCTTGACGATATCCAGCACGATGGTACAGACTCTGACGATGATGATACGAACAAAACCGGAGATGTTTTGGCAATAATTAGTGATGGGAAAAATGTGGAGAACCTCGCTATTGAGGTTAAATTCTCCAGTAGTTATGGTCTCGGTGATATCGAAACAGGCGGCCGGAGCAATCACAAAACTTCATTCCGAAGCCAAGGTGACACTGCAATTGGACAGCTTCTTGAGACCCGCTCAACAAAAAAATCTAACCTTTCTATTTTTGTGATGAATGAACGGCTCAATCCAATCAATGAAATTGGGGATCAACAGATTTTGTTTTACCCTGAAGTGTTTGGATTTATTGTCAAAGTTGATTCGGAAAATAATAATTTTACTTATCTTGAAATCGCTTACGAAATTGCTCGCTCGATGACTCTTGCTTCAAGACCACTAGATAAGTTACACTTTGGTGTGATTCAATTTCTTCTCACCGAACTGAATTTCTTACTTAAAAGAGATAAACATTACAAAGGCATCGCAAAAACAATTCGAGAGAGTATCATTTCATCTCACAATACCTTACTGAAAACTATCGACAATGAAGTGGCTCAATTGGATGCAGAGATTAGTGCCCTCAATCTAGCTGTTAACAAAACCATGAATGTTCTTGAAAATTACCTCGAAACCGGTGTTTTGGAACCTGACGAAGCATGGGCAATATACAGCAGAAAACGAGAACAAACGGAATGGGCGCAAAAGAAAGCCGAAACAAAAGAATGGATGGCTCTCGCTTCAAACCTAAGTGAACGTGAAGACTCGCCATCTCAAACTGACAAAGACACTTCAGAACCTAAGGAAACAAAACCTACTGAAAAAGAGCTTAAGAAGTTAAAAAAGGTAGAATTGATTGAACTATGTACAAATAAGGGTTTAGCGGCATCTGGAACAAAAACCCAACTTATTGCTCGTCTTGGCGAGTGAGCTCCTGTCTGGAATCGAACCAGATCCTCTGCTTATGCAGCGTGCACCGTACACCAAGGGAGTCCCATCAGGGC
>JAKMGM010000129.1 GCA_022424925.1 Candidatus Poseidoniaceae archaeon
ATAGAAATCAGATTCCGCTTTTCATTGCATGGGCCCCCCTTGCAAAACCCAGCTGTTGGAAGGGTATCCACTGCATCTGCACTTCCCCCTCAGCCCGTTTGTCGTTCCGTGCACTTCGGTTGCTGTGACGGGGGTTTCTCCACAACCGAATACCGCTCAATTGAAGAAGGAACGGTTGTTGGGCTGGGTGAAAGTCCCTTAGTGTAGCGGTCCATCATGGAGGATTCTGGTTCCTCCGACCTCGGTTCAAATCCGAGAGGGACTACCACCGCATCAATCAAAGGTTTTGAATCTCGATACTGCTTCGTTGAAGCATGGCGAAAGTCGAGGTGTACACCAACAAAGGATGTGGTGCATGCGTCAACGCCAAACGCTTGCTTGATTCGAAAAAAGTAGAGTATGAGGAAAAGAAACTCGGAAGTTCACGACGAACGGATGTCGAGTTTCAGATTCGCACCAACGGTAGCAAGACCATACCACAAGTGTTCATCGATGATGTATGGATTGGTGGTTTTGAGGAACTTTTGAAGTTCGATAAGGCTGGTGAATTGGATTGGCGTTTGGGGCTTTGTGAACGTCCAAAAGTATCGCTGTGGACTCGAATAATGCGTCGATTAACCGGTGCGATCTACTAGGTTACGACACCGGTTCTTCCAGCGTAAAACTCGTGACCATTTGCATGGCCTGGCCGTGCGTTATTGCGCCTGAATAATCTCGAGCGATGCCGTGGGTTGTAATTCGAGCGCGAAATTCGCAGGTTTGAGTCGTGCCTTCTTTCGAGTGGTGTTTGTAGAAATGGACGCCAACCTTGTATTGACCCAGTGGAGCATTTTTGATCCAAACGACATTCTCGACAGCATTGTTACTTGTTGGACGAACATTCATGTCAACATCCAATTCACCACCGCATTCACTCGTTTTGTTGTTGAAGTAAATGCGTTCTCCCGACGGGCAAAAGATGTGTAAATCCAAGTCATTGAAATCATCCCATGCCAGTGAAATCTGAACCTCTCCAGTTTTACCACCTTCTCGTTCCAACCGTTCTTCGATATCGTCATTCGCTGTTGATTCGGCATCAAGAACCTGAATGCCGCTGCCAATTTCTTCCGTTTCGACAAGTGAAGCATGCTGGTTAAGCGGCTCTTCGTTCTGTTCAATCCATGTCGTTCGTAAGTCAATTGAGGCATTGCTGAACGCATCTTCAATCTGTTCTTCGTCTAAATGTGCTTCGGTCGGTGCCCCGCCTTCATTCGAGGTTTCGTCCAATAAATCTTCAACAAGCAGACTCAGCTGGCGTAAGTTTTCGTTTCTTTCTTGGTCCCGTGTGTCGTATTGTTCACGTTCTTTCCGATTCAGTTGGTCAACTTGGCGGCTGGAATCTACAAGTTCAGAGGATGCAGCGGGCGTTTCCAACTGCTTGGGAGCGCGTGTTTGGCTTGGCGTTTTGTTTCCGTCTCTCTCATCGGTTTTTTTCGCGTTCGTTCTGCTTTTATTTTGAATTGCACGCGGAGGGATAATCTCCTTTGGTGCGTGTTTTTCTCTGCGAGCAGCGATACTCAGCAAACGATTACGACGTTGTCTAGAACGAAGAAGGAAGTATGTGACCGCTCCAACAACAGCGAGGGAGGCAAGTATTGCTCTGGTTGCCATTGCTCACCACGCTCACAGAATTTAACTGTGAAGAGCAGCGTTGATTTTGTCGAGCGTTTCACGGTCTGGTCTCAACTCCTCATTCGGAATATCGACAAGTGGGCGTTCAACTAAACCGAGGTCTTCAGCGAGTGAAGGTTTCGTGTTATCGAAGTACAGCAGACCAGTTACGTGCTTCTGGTTGGTTTCAGCATTATGCAGTGCAGATAGAGCAGCCATAGCATCACCGGGGTCGTGTTCAGCAGAAATTGTTTCGAGGCGTATCGTAGAGCCGTCATGCAGTTCAATGTCTCGGAAATGACCTTCAGGAACATCGATTTCTTCGACCGGATTGAAATGAGGTATGTAATCAGTCATGTGCAGCGTTACCTCATTTTCCTTGACATAGCCGTATGAACGCATCGATTCATCGTTGTTGTTGAAGGTGACACAGGGGCTAATGACGTCAATCAAAGCGAAACCCTTGTGCGACATTGCTGCTTTCAACAGTGAGCCGAGTTGCTTCTTCGAACCTGAGAACGAACGGGCAACAAATGTGCATCCAAGGTTGATCGCTAGGGCGCATAAGTCAATTGGTTGGGTCTTGTTTGGCTCACCTTTCTTCTTCTTCGAACCAATGTCAGCGGTAGCTGAGTATTGGCCTTTGGTAAGACCGTATACGCCGTTGTTTTCGACAATGTACACCATGTCCATGTTTCGGCGAATGGCGTGAATCAATTGTCCGATACCAATGGATGCTGAATCACCATCGCCGGACACGCCTATGTAAAGCAGGTCTTTGTTGATGGCATAGGCGCCGGTAGTCACCGAAGGCATTCTTCCGTGAACGGTGTTGAAACCGTGGGATTGGCCCAGATAATATGCAGGTGTCTTCGACGAACATCCAATACCGGACATCTTTGCAACACGGTGCGGTTCAATTCCGTTTTCCCAAGCAGCCGATATAATCACGTTTGAGATTTGGTCGTGGCCACAACCCGGGCAAAGCGAAGATTTACCTCCGGTGTAACTGTCTTTTGGTTCGTTCAAGACGTTGAGTTTGATGGCTCGTGCAGGTTTATCGCTCAATTGTCTCCCTCCTTTAGGGTTTCAAGGATGCGTTGGGCATAGATTCCAGCGCGTGGTGGCACGCCGTCGCTGTACGCAACAGAACGGACCTTTGTGATGAGGTCATTTGGTAGTTCTTTACGAAGGATACCATACAGTTGGCCGTCACGGTTGATTTCAAGAACAATGGTCATCTCATGGCGGCGAATGAAATCTTCAACTCCGCTGTGCATAGGTAACGCTCGAACTCGACACTGGCTGACTTTGATTCCTGTCGCTTCAAGAATATCGTCAATTTCTTGTATGGTATTTTCCATACTTCCGAGGTAAATAATACCAATTTCGCATTCCTCTTCTTCTCGAAGAATCGGAGCCGGAAGGTCGTCGCGTGCACCGTCGATTTTTCTTCTCAAGCGTTGCATTAAATCGAAATAATCGTGTGGTTTTTCCGAGTAGACACCTTTTGTGTTGTGACCAGTACCTCGGTAAAGGATAGGGTCCATGCCAGAGCCTGGTAATGTTCGGTACGGGATTCCGTCGCCGTCGACATCCAAGTATCGACCAAACTCTTCGAATGCTTCAAACACATCTCGTTCGCGTACTACCTTCCCTCTGTCCATCGCTTGGTCGGGGTACTCAAATCCTTCACAGGCCCAGCGGTTCATACCTAAATCGAGGTCACTTAGACCGAAAACTGGGGTTTGGTAGCGTTCAGCGTAATCAAACGCTTTCCAACCAAATTCAAAGCACTCTTCAACGGTTCCAGGTATGAGAACAATGTGTTGGGTATCACCATGACTGCCTTCGTAGAGCATGGTGATGTCGGATTGTTGGGTTCGAGTTGGAAGGCCTGTCGAAGGACCGACACGGTTGACATCCCAAAACACAGATGGAATTTCGGCGAAATACCCGAGTCCGATGAATTCCTGCATGAGTGAAATACCCGGGCCAGACGTTGCTGTCATTCCACGACCGCCGGCCCATCCGGCGCCGAGAACCATGCCTGCAGCAGCCAACTCATCTTCTGCCTGAATAACGGGACAGTTGGCGTTCCCGTCATCATCGGTTCGCAGTTGCGGAATATAGTTGATGATGCCTTCAGCGAGTGATGATGAAGGTGTAATTGGGTACCAAGCGAGCATTTGGACGCCACCAAAGATGCACCCAAGAGCGACCGCTTCGTTTCCTTCAATGAAGAATTGTGGTTTCTCAATGGTCCGCTTTTCGACGACATAGGGATCTTCTTTGGCGAGATTGTCTTTGAAGTAATCGCGACCGAGGCCCAAAGCAGTAATGTTCAGTTCAATTGCGGTTGTCTTGCCTTTGAACTGCTTGGCAACAGCTGCCTCAAGTTCTGCTTGATCGATACCAAGGAGTTCAGCAAGAACACCAACATAGATGATGTTCGTGACCAGTTTAGCGATTTTCGGGTTGATTTTGCGAGCCAATGAAGACATTGGAATGGGGTAGGATATGACATCGTCTCGAGTCATTTCCATCTTTGCATTTTCGTTCCATATCACGACTGAACCCGCCTCAAGGCTTGCCAAATCTTCATCCCATGTGGCGGGGTTGACGAGGACTTGGATGTGTGTTCGGTTGCCTGGTGCTTGGTAGCCGTTGTCTGAAAGACGAACAATATACCATGTTGGCAGACCAGAAATGTTTGACGGGAACATGTTTTTTCCGCTCACAGGCACGCCCATTTCAAACAGAGATTGGAGGAGAATGAGGTTTGCTGATTGCGAACCGGTTCCGTTTGCAGTGGCGATGTTGATGGTGAAGTCGTTTGCAATGGTTTCCATTGTGTGTTTTCCCCTGAGAGCAGCAGTGGTGATTCACTGGCCTCTCTTATGCTCGGGTTTCGCATGCACCCTTTGAACATGTTGATGCGCAGTTCCGCCAAAACAGACGATTTGCTCCGTCAAAACTTGAGAAAATTAACGCCACGCTCAAAACCTTCGGCTTATTGGCGACATCATGGCGGATACGAAAGACACAGCATCGAAAACCGATGCTCTGAACAAAAACAGCCCGTTTAACGTTGAAGAAAAGCGCAAGAAAGCTTGGACGAAGGCCGAGAAATCGATTTCTCAAGGCAAGGCTGAGGGGGCGCTGCTCGCTCTACGTGAAGTAGATTCAAGCGGTACGCATCCAACGACCCTGCGACTCGCTGGAGAAGCAACTCGACAAATCGCTCAACGCTCCAATTCGAAGGCAGACTATCGAAAGGCAGCTTCACTGCTGCGCGATTCAGTCAAGATGAACGCAAAAGACAAGAAAGCAAACTCTTCTTACAACGACATTCTCAACGAAATGCAAGAAAAAGGTATCAGCGAAAACGTCTTTCCGAGGCTTGTCAACGACGGTACGCCTACCCTTGCTGGTATTACCGCATTCGCTCTGAGTCTGATACTGATTCTTGCTGGTCTCGGGGTTTTAGCCAACCCCAGTTCACCCGGTGACGAAGTAATTTTTGAGATGTCGTGGACCAATTCAAACGGCGTACAAGAGACAGGACAAGTCACCATCGAACTCTATGCCGACGCAGCACCGTTCCACGTTGAAAACTTCAAACAACTGGTCAGTGACGGCCGTTATGACAACACGATTTATCATCGTATAATCGCCGGATTTATGCTTCAAGGCGGTGATTTCACCAACGCAGACGGCACCGGTGGGCATGCAGTTGTATGGTCTGGTTACTGTAACGGACAGGCTCAAGAATCGTCTTCAAACTGCGCCCTTTCCGACTGGACTCTACCAGATGAAGCAGACAATGGATACATCCACGAACCATACGTACTTTCAATGGCGAAAACCAGTGCTGAACATACCGGTGGTTCACAGTTTTTCATCGTGTCTCCAGGTTCGACCCCCTCTCATCTTGATGGCGTTCATACCGTGTTCGGTAAGGTCATTGAAGGGCAAGGCGTCATTGACAAAATCGACGCCGTTGACACCGGCGGTAGTCAAGGAAGTACTCCTACATACACCGTCTCGCTTGAACAAGCCTCGTTCTCCGGTGAATCTTCGCCGTGGTATCAATTTTGGTGACGAACATCCCGTACTGCTCGACGAGCAGAACCATGGGTTTTCTTCATAGACATCGGCCTTTTGGGTTCAACCATGACGACTCTTGACCCCTATAACGCCCGACGAAGTCTTTCGGTAGGCGGTGATTATTTCGCACTCGATGGCCTTGATGAGAACGGTATTGACACCTCTTCGTTGCCGTATTCAATCCGTATTCTGCTTGAGGGTGCTCTGCGTGGGAACGACGGCTTCTTGGTTCGCGATCAGGACATCCTCAACATTGCAGGATGGACGCCGAACGGTGAGCGAGGCGAGATACCCTTCCGCCCATCACGGGTCATTCTGCAGGATTTCACGGGCGTACCAGCGGTCGTCGACCTCGCCGCATTACGAGACGCCATGGTTGAGATGGGTGGCGACCCAGAAAAAGTGAATCCCCAGGTTCCAGTTGATTTGGTCATAGACCATTCGGTACAAGTCGATGTTGATGGTGGGCACAGTGATGCATTGCAAATGAATCTCGATATTGAATACCATCGCAATATGGAGCGATATACGTTCCTTAAATGGGGTCAGCAATCATTGGCAAACTTCCAAGCAGTACCTCCTTCACGAGGTATTGTCCATCAAGTGAATCTTGAATATTTGGCGAGCGTCGCTCGCCAAGAAAACGGCGTCTGGCTTGCAGACACGCTTGTAGGAACCGACTCACATACCACCATGATTAACGGATTAGGTGTCCTTGGGTGGGGTGTTGGCGGTATTGAGGCTGAAGCAGTCATGTTGGGCCAACCGATTTACATGCTTGCGCCCGATGTTGTAGGAATGCGACTTACAGGTACGCTCAAGCCCGGCGTTACAGCAACGGACATGACGCTGCGAATTGTGGAAATGCTTCGAGAGCACGGTGTTGTAGGCAAGTTCGTCGAATTTTTCGGCCCTGGCATGGTGGAACTTACCTTGGCAGACCGAGCAACAATTGCCAACATGGCACCCGAATATGGTGCTACATGCGGCTTTTTCCCAGTTGATGAACGTACACTTGAATACCTCCGACTAAGCGGTAGAGAAGACGACGCTATTGCGGGTGTCGAGGCGTATGCTCGTGCACAAGGCTTGTGGTATTCATCTGGAGATGAAGAAAAAGCATACACTGCTACGCTTGAACTCGACCTTACAACCGTGCAGCCGGCTTTAGCAGGTCCAAAACGTCCTCAAGACCGAGTCGACCTTTCGAGTATGAAATCGCACTTCCTAACCTCATTGACTTCAGAACTTGGCCACCACGGACACGGTCTTTCTCACGACCAACTCTCCAACGGTGCACTTGTTTCTGATGATGAAGAAACATATGACCTCAATCATGGCGATGTTGTTATTGCAGCCATCACTTCCTGTACCAACACATCCAACCCGGGCGTTATGTTGGCTGCAGGCCTCTTGGCAAGAAATGCGCGAGCGCACGGTCTTGAAGTCAAACCATGGGTGAAGACTTCACTCGCTCCAGGCAGTCGCGTTGTCACTGAATATTACGAAGCATCAGGTCTTCAAGAAGACCTTAACGCTCTTGGTTTCAATGTCGTTGGGTACGGTTGTACAACCTGTATAGGTAACTCAGGACCGTTGCCGGAAAACATTGAATCTGCGATTGATGAAGCAGGTCTAATCGTTGGCTCGGTAATCTCTGGTAACCGAAATTTCGAAGGTCGAGTTCATGGCAAGGTCAAAGCCTCATATCTTGCAAGTCCGCCGTTGGTGGTTGCTTATGCTCTTGCAGGTTCACTCGAAGTTGATTTGTCCACCGAACCGTTGGGCTATTCAAGTGACGGTTCACCTGTCATGTTGAGCGACGTGTGGCCCAGCGATGAGCAATTGCAAGAGGCACTCAAGGTCATTACACCCGACATGTTCCGCCAGCGCTACGCTGACGCAATGAATGAACCACGCTGGGACAGTATTCCGTCCGAACCAAGTCCGCTGTACCCTTGGCAAGCCGATTCCACTTACATTCGCCTGCCGACATTCTTTTCTGGACTGTCACCAGAACCTCAACCCATTGCTGCTATTGAAGACGCTCGGGTGTTGCTCAAACTTGGCGATTCTATCACGACCGACCACATTTCACCGGCCGGTTCGTTCCCTACCGATGGCCCTGCCGGCCAATGGTTAGTTGAGCGAGGCATCAGTAGTGGAGATTTCAACTCGTTTGGCAGTCGAAGAGGGAACCACGAAATTATGATGCGAGGTACTTTTGCAAACGTGCGAATTCGCAATCAAATGGCGCCGGGTACGGAGGGCGGTTACGCAACGAATTTCGAGACTGGCGAGATTGTATCTGTGTACGATGCTGCACATTCATACGACGGTGCGAAAGTCGTTTTGGCAGGCAGCCAATACGGTACGGGTTCTTCGCGTGATTGGGCTGCTAAAGGGACCTATTTACTCGGAATTGAAGCCGTTATTGCCACCTCGTTTGAGCGCATTCACCGCTCGAACCTCGTTGGAATGGGTGTTTTACCGATGACTTTCAACGAAGGAGAGTCACACGAATCACTCGGTTTTGATGGAACAGAATCATTCACTATTCCTGTAACCAACGATGTTGCGCCGTTGCAAATACTCACCGTTACTGCAACGCACCCGAGCGGTAAACAAACAACGTTTGATGCCCAGGTTCGTTTGGATACACCCGTCGAAGTCGAATACTATCGAAACGGTGGAATCCTTCATACTGTTTTGCGTCAACTCGCGAAAGAGGAATGACTTGATTCATGACGCCAACTTGAAGACCCTTGACGCAATGGAATGAATGCAATGGCAGAATTACGTGGTCAGGTACGCTACCGTTTTCGAGCGGATGAACACGATGTTCATGTCGTTGTTGAAGGCGAAGCATCATGGGTTAAGCAACAAGTGTCAGAACTTGGCTTGACCGGTGTTGGCTGGACCATGCCTCTCGCTTCTGAAATGCGTCCTACCAATACTTCGGGCATTGAAATGCCCGTTTATGACGAGGGGGAGCTGGACTCGGAATCGTCTTCAATCCCACAAAAGCCGAAAGATATGGGTCCGGCTCCAGACCCTTCACGTATTCCTGTTGTTCGTCGCCCAATTGGGCAATTAAATCTCGGAAAAGAACTCGACCTTTTGGGACTTGAGGCTCCGGTTCGACCGGACCCGATTGAGTTGATGGAAGCCCTGGAGGAAATGGAACCACCGCGACCGGTACAGGGTGCAATGAGCGTTGACCCAATGGCCGAAGCATGGTTGCGTGAGTTGCTGAGTTTAGTCGTTCGTGAGTACGGTATAACCGCTCTGAAAACCGAAGACATTGAGGAGATTGCCAGTAAACGTCTCGGAGATCGTGAGGGTACCAAGCTTGAGGTTTGGTTGGAATCTCTTTTTACAGCCGGTAAATTGGTCAAGGTTCACGGTGGAGATGCCACTGGATGGGGTCCTTCGCCACGTTGGCTTTCCGGCAAATTCAGCTGATTTGAACCGGTCGTGTCTTACGCAATCCGGAATTGAGTTTGTCGTTTTTTCTAAACTGCAATTCGGGACACTGCGGGACATTTGTTGTTTTCGATAGAGAACTTGAAAGCAAAGGAATTAAAGTGCAACAGAGTTTGGGGAAGGATAGTGATGTTGATGATTCCCAAGAACCACCACCTCAAAAGCCGCGCCCTAAGCATGTTTCTCGTCATGCTGATGTTACTTTCCACCACAGCAGCAATCGCTTCGACAGCGAGTGCTTCCATGGCTCGTTCATACACGACCAACCGTGACCCACACGATGTTGCTATCGGCGATTTCAATTGCGATGGCCACAATGATTTGGCTATGGCTACCGACGGTACGCACACCATCAGTATTCTTTGGAACGATGGGAACGGTGACTTCAGCGAACGCCAAGACGTTTGGGTCTCTAAGAACACCAGCCGTAACGCTGAATGGGACGAGTTTTCAAACGTTCAATTCATCGAAGTTGGTGAATTCACCGGCGACCAAGCGATTGATATTGTCATCTATCAGCGAAACAACCCGTTCAAGACCGATGCCAACGGTGCACCTGCAGGCGAGCCAGGAAACGTAACCATCATCGAGAACGGTGGCTGCAGCGAGAAAACATGGAGCATCGGTGCTCGATTCACTCACTTTTATGCTTGGGACTTAACAGTGGGCGATGCAGACCAAGACGGCAATGATGATGTTTTCGTTCTTGATTTACTTGCTGACTTGTCAACGCAGCGTGTTGTCACCTATCGCGGACCAATCACTTCAAACACACAGGGTGCAGTTACCTCCTTGGGCTCTTCGCAACAGAACCGATACCAAAACTTGGAAGTCGGTGATTGGGGAGAAACCGAGACCGGGCTCTCTGGAACCTGTACGGATGATGACCTGTGGCTTCAACGCTCACAAGGTGTCGACTACTCCACTGGTCAAATCACCAACCCTGGACATGATGACAACATGACAATTATCGAATTCAGTTGCCTCACCAACACCTATCCTGCAACATACACCTTCAGCGCTACAAGCCCACCTCCAAGTTCTCACGTTGTCAACATGAACACCGACACCTCGGAAAATTTTGACATTGGTGATATGGATGGCGACAATGTCATCGATGCAATGGTTCTGATGGACGGCAACCTTGAGAATGTCACATACGTTACATCCTCGGCAGTTGGTACGTGGTCTTCGCCGACCCTTGCTTACTTCGGCCTCTCTTGGTCCGTGGCAATTGCTGACTTGAACGGAGACCAAGAACCCGATTTCATCAACCCAACCATTGCTTACCAGCAGAACACA
>JAKMGM010000152.1 GCA_022424925.1 Candidatus Poseidoniaceae archaeon
ACTCTGACCCCACACTTCCTGCAAACGGTAATCCCGGATGGAACGCCTCAAACGGAGCGGATGCACTGCCGCTCGAACCAACCCAGTGGGCGGATGCCGATGGTGATGGATACGGCGATAACGCAAACGGTTTCCAACCTGATTCCTGTCCGACAGTCGAGGGATACTCAAACATCGATATTTTCGGCTGCTATGACGAAGACAACGATGGTTCATCGCAAAGCGGTGATGCCTTCCCTGACGACCCGACACAATGGTCTGACACGGACAGTGACGGATACGGCGACAATCCAAATGGAAGCGAGCCGGACAGTTGTCCAAATGAAGTCGGGACATCGTTCATCGATGTGTTTGGCTGCCTTGACAGCGACAGCGACGGTGCAAGCAACCTCAATGACTTGTGGTTGAACGACTCAACGCAGTGGTTCGATACCGATGGAGATGGCTGGGGAGACAACTCAGAAGGTACCGACGGAGATGCGTGTCCGGATGAATTCGGTACAGCAGCCCTCGGCACTTCTCCAGGTTGCTTGGATTCGGACGGCGATATGTACGCTGATATCAACGATGATTTCCAATTTGAACCAAGCCAGTGGCGTGACTCCGATGGCGACGGATGGGGTGAAAACCTAACTTCCGGTGCAATAAAGCCTGATCACTGGCCAGATGACCCCACTCGAAATGCTGCCGAAGGCTCGATTTCATGTTCACCTCAAACCATCGAACTCGACCTTGCTGCTGAGGATTATTTCTCGTTCAGTTGCACCATCGTGAGTGTGATTTCAAACGTCACGATTCGCGCAGAATGGCAACCTGTCGCCTCGATAATCAGCGCAACACAAATCCAAGTGCTCACCTTTACCGATATCACCGGAGACACACAAGTTGCGGTTTTCAACGGTGAAAGCAGAACTGCGGGCGAGTACCTCCTGATTATCGCAATCAAAGAACCCGGTGCAGAAGTGGCGATGGATACTGAATCAATCGCACTCAATGTCTTTGACTCGCGTATCGTGGACGAGGATTCGTTGGTTTCGGAAAATACGAATGCTTTCAATCAAGTGATGGAGATGCCAATCGTGCAGGCATTGCTTGGTGCTATAGTCTTGTTTTTCTTGATGGGTATGCTGATGATACGAGGCAAAGCGTCAGAAGCACGCATGGCTGAACAACGAGAAGAGCGTGCTCGAGAAGTTTTGACCGCACGGTACAATCGCATCAATACCCCTGCTCAGGCTCGTCAAGGCTTTGGCATGGATGGCCGGATTCCACCACCTCCGCCACCTCGTGCATGATGGGTGAGTGTACAACCGATTCACTCAAAGAGGAGAGGCTTCTCGGCGAATATATCACATCGTGCGGATATGGTGTAGTGGTAACATAGGAGGTTTCCAACCTCTTGTCGCGGGTTCGACTCCCGCTATCCGCACCTCGATGTATGTGCACTGCTCAATTCATGCGGTGAACAAAACCCTCATGGCTGTTCCATCATTGGTACGCATGTGTGGACCGAAGAACACCGTCAATGGGATACTGTTGATTACAGTTCGCTGAAAGACGGGAGTGCGTTTCCCAGAGATTTCATGTGGGGTGTCGCTACAGCTTCACATCAAATCGAAGGAGGGAATACAAACAATTGGTCTGCCTTTGAACCTCGTTCGAAGAGTCAGCAATTAAGCGGTGATGCGTGCGACCATTGGAATCGAAGAGAGGAAGATGTTACGCTCATCAAGGAACTCGGTGTGTCGCATTACAGATTTTCAATTGAATGGTCAAGAATCGAACCCCAGGAAGGGCAGTTCGATACTAAAGCAATCCAGTGGTATTCGGATTTGGTCGATGAACTCTTGAGTCGAGGCATTCAACCAATGGCGACTTTACACCACTTCACTCAACCCTTATGGTGGGATGAGCGTGGAGGTTTTGAAAAAGAAGAAAACATCACCGGATGGGTCAACTTTTGTTCAATAATGTTTGAACACCTTAGCGACCGAATTGAATGGTGGTGCACAATCAATGAGCCAGCAGTCTATGCAACGATGGGGTATGTCTTAGGTGAGTTTCCACCCGGTGTTCGCTCGTTCAAACGAGTCCGAACAGTCTCACTCAACTTAATGCGTGCTCACGCACAATGCTACCGTACACTCAAAGCCATGAAACATGGAAAGGAACGCCATATTGGATTGGTAAAGAACATCAATATTTTCGATCCTTATCGGCGTTGGAATCCCCTTCATTGGATGCAGGCGAAAATTCTTGATGGCATGTTCAATCAATGCTGGTTAAAATCGCTGAGAACTGGAAAATTCAGACCACCGTCCGCCCTCTTTTCAAAACGGATTGAAGGTCTTCGAGGCAGCAGTGACTTCATCGGCGTGAATTACTACACGCACCTCTTGACAACGCCGTTCATGCCAACAAAAGTTGAGATTGACCCGCTTATTCGGCCGTGGGAGCAGAGAACGGATTTCCGATACCCGATGTACGCAGAAGGACTTCGACGGGCTTTTGACATGGTCACCAATCTCAAAATCCCTATTCTGGTAACTGAAAATGGAGTGGCAGATGATGACGATGATATGCGCCCTGAACATATTCGCAGACATCTTCTCATCACTTCTGAAGCCATTGCAGACGGAATCGATGTGCGAGGGTTTTACCACTGGAGTTTAATGGATAATTTTGAATGGGCAGAAGGATATGACCAAAGATTCGGATTGTACCATGTAGATTTCGAGACACAAAAGAGAACCCTCAAAGAAAGCGGCCACGAATATGCTGCGATTGTGAAAGCCCATACTATGCCGCAACTGGTCATCATGGCAGGCGGATTGGGAACGCGCCTAGGGGCGATGACAGAACACAAACCCAAGTCGTTAATCGAAGTAAGTGGCCAGCCCATCCTTACGCATATTCTGAACTGGGCACAACGGCAAGGCTGCATGCGTGCACTGGTACTCACCGGCCATCATGGAGAACAATTCGACGGCATGACCCATCCGGGAATGGCACTCACGTTCCATCAGGAAACCGAACCTCTTGGAACGGGTGGTGCGTTATGGAACGCCCGAGACCTGTTGGAAGAGCGATTCATTCTCGTGTGGGGTGATGATTTGCATCCAATCGATTACCGACCTCTACTCAATCAGCACCTTGCATCCCAAGCGCCGCTCACAATGACGGTGACAGAACAACACTCGGAAATGAACCTCCAGCATGAGGGTGGACGGCTGATACAGTACGATAAACAAAGTCAAGCTCCGGAGGGCTTCAACGGTTACGAAGCAGGAACAAGTGTTGTTGAAAAATCTACACTGCTCAGCCACGGCAAGGACGGCACTTGGAGTTGGGAACACGAGGTGTACCCGTCGATTGCTGGCAAGGCTGCTGTTCACCTCGATGACACCCGTTTCTGGGATATGGGGACGCCTGAGCGACTTGCTTTACTCGAACAATTCCTCGACTCGACCACCCTGTGATGGGCGGTATAACCGTTGGTTGGGCAGCACCTTCTCTGAGGCAACCAAGACGAGAATCATACCACCGAAGCCACCCCCCATCATTCGAGCACCAAGAACCCCTTCGGTTCGCTGGAGAGCGCCAACTTGCTTGTCCATCTCGGGCACACTCAAACCGCATTGCTGCAATGAGGTATGCGATTGATTGAGAAGTTCTCCAAGACGTTTTGGTGAGGCATTACGAGCAAAATCTACCCGTTGGTTTTCAGATTCAACATGCGCCGAATGAGCCGCTTCATTGCGTAAATCACGGTAGGATGTATCCCCCAGTGTTCGATGGATACCAGAGTCAACCAGTTTGAACAACCAATCGTTTGGAACTGGGAAGTCCTCGATGGAGTTGCGAGAAAAATCAATCAACGAGGCATAACCTTGTTTGCCGTGCATCATGGCCATTTGGTCGAGAAGACCGCACGGAGTTTTGAGCACTTCATGCTCGATACGCTGTGCTTCCCTGCACGCATCGAGCGGCTTCATTGGCCCATGAACGCACAAGACCACAGCCAAACAAAGCGCTGCTGAAGAGGACATTCCAACACCGATTGGAATCTCACTTTCAACCGAAAGGCGGGCAGGCCAACCACCTGCCGCTTTCCACAATTCAATGACGGTTGCACCACCTTCGAATCCCGCATTCAGTGCAGTTGCTTCCAGCACTAAATGAACATCGAGTGCGAAAGGTAAGGCTTTACCGCCAGCGTAATCGGTGTGTTCACCGATGATGTTGATGCGTGCAGGAATTGTAGCACGCCGTCGCATAGCGTCAACTCGTTCGAAATCAACCATTGGTGATGAGGTGATAGATGGTGCGAACATGGATTCCGGTTGCGCCATTGCCGACCATTGAATTGGTCTTTGCACCCCAGTAGGTTCCGGCTATGTCCATGTGTGCCCAAGGGATTTTCTCTCCATCCTTCTCATACCCACGGTTTGGAACGAATTGTTTGAGGAAGGCTGCAGCTGTGTTCGCACCGCCCCATCGTCCAGCGCCGAGGTTTCGAGTGTCTGCGATCTTTGAATTTGTCATTTCCTTCTCGAAGGCTGGAAGCAGAGGCATAGGCCAAGCGAGTTCATCGACTGCGTTTCCTGCTTCGTGGATGCGTGTTCGGAAATCATCATCGTTGGACCACAGTCCGGTTGCTTCGTGACCGAGTGCAACGACGCAAGCACCGGTGAGTGTTGCGAAATCGATGATGTACTCGGGATCATATTCGCCGGCCTTCCACAGGCCATCAGAGAGTACGAGTCGGCCTTCAGCGTCGGTATTGAGAACTTCGATGGTTTTGCCAGAGAGGGTCTTGATGACATCGCCGGGGCGTTGAGCGTTGGACGATGGCATGTTTTCAGCCATACAGGTAATGGCGGTTACCTTGCCGGCATAGCCGGTCGAAGCGAGAGCCTGCATGGTTCCAAAGACGGTCGCAGAACCGCCCATGTCGTACTTCATTTCGTCCATGTTGGCGCCAGGTTTGAGTGAAATACCGCCGGTATCGAAGGTGATTCCCTTTCCGACCAGCATTGGTCCACGGCCCTTCACGCCAGCGTTCATCTCGAAGATAACCATGCACGGCTTACGAGCTGAGCCCATGCCGACTGCGACCAATCCACCCATGCCTGCTTTTTTGGCCTGGTCGTAATTGATAATGGTGACTTCCACGTTATCGTACTGCTTTGCCCATTCCCATGCTTGGTCAGCGAATGCTTCTGGGTACATGTGGTTTGGAGGGCAGTTGCCGAGGTCTCGTGACAGATGAACACCCGAAGCGACACCAGCATGGGTGAAGATAAGCGAACTGAGTTCTTTCTCTTGGCCTTCGTCACAGGTGATGCGAACAGACAGTTCAGCCTCTTCTTCATCGTCTTCATCCTTGAGTTTGTAATGGTCGTAGGTGTAATCGCGCAGGAGCATACCTTCCGCAAAAGCACCCATTGCATCGACTGAGGCTCCGCTGAATCGTGCAGTGAAATCTGTGCCGTGGGCTTTCTTTCGGTTCGCAACAACAGATGCACCAGCCTTACGGTAGGCGTGAGCGTCTGCATCGTCTTCTTTTCCAAGGCCAACCAGCATCGCCTTTCCGCCTTCACTGCCGATAATCGACATTGTTGACTTCAACTTGGCTTTGAAATCCCCACCAGCAAGGATACGGTTGATTTGGCTTTTCAGCGAGGTGTGAAGTCCTTCTTCAAGAGAAGTCGGGACGCTTTCACTGTTCTCAAACAGGGGCAAAAGGAGGGTTCCGTCGATGTTGTGTCCTGGGCTTACGGTTACTTTCATGGGTTCACCTGTGTATACCAGCGGACAGAAGCACTTGAAACCTCGCGCTCGGCTTTCAGGTAGGAAGGGTGCTAAACATCAGTTTCGTCCGACTCTTCACGATGTACGAAGGCCGTAACCAGGACAAAACCAGCGATTATAGAAACTGGATTGAATAAACCGTATCCGATGAGCAAATTAGATGATTCATCCACAACCGTTGCAACTACGCTTTGGTTGATTGGTTCGGCAACCCATCGTGATGATTCAACCACACGAATTTGGTAGTACAACTGCCAGGTACCGTCCGTCGTCATTGAGAGGTTTTCGGCATCGAGGGTTACGGTGGAAGAATTTGTGGCATTGACCGTGAACAGCGACGAAGTCCACAACGCGTTTCCGTTCGAATCGACGTATTGCAAACTTGTGTTCGCAGCAGATGCTTGTCCCATGTTTTCGACATCGATGGTAATTTCATCATCCATAATTTCGAGCGATTGGACATCCAAACGTGCGCGCCAATACCAGACATTCGTGATGAGATACCGCATGACGTCCATTTCCTCACCCAACCGGTCGTTCAGATTCTCAATCGAACCGGGGACGAACTGTTCATCATCGGTCTCAAAAGTGAAGGTTGGGTAACCCATGACACCGTAGCCATAATCCCTGCTCGTACCGCAATTTGGATACAGTCCTTGGTTGGCGTTTTGGATTGGAATATCGGAAATATCTTGATTGACATCCTCTCGAATTTGATGGTACAGTTCCCAATCCTGCGGCTGTTCTGGCCACTTCCCCCACGGATAGAGCATAATCCACACGCCAGTGTGCATTGTGACATAGAGGTCTGCATTCGGTACAACCGTGTTCATGTAGTCTGAATTGGCTGCGGTTTCAGATTCACTGAACGCACTGCTGCCGGGTTGAGTCGTTGGGCATGTGTTCCAATAGTGGTCATAATTTCTGTTCAAATCAACTTGGTTAATGTTCCAACGTGTATCGATGTCGTTGCCATCAGGGTTCAGCATGATGAGCACGTGAATTTCGGTATTTTGCAAAGCATCGACCGCTTCTTGATTTCCTTCAACCCATCCGTCAATGTACCACTTTGCCGAGAGGTACGCCAGTGCTGTACCCAGGTATTCATTACCGTGGTGTCCTCCATCGATGTAGACAATTTCCTTGACACTTCCGTTGGCTTTGGTTTCCATCGACCAGTCAGAGATACGAACGACCCATAGGGTCTTTCCGAGTTCTGATTCTCCGACATCGGCCAAATCCACGATGTCCGGATAATCGTCAGCCCATCCGTTGACTTCGAGTGTCAAGGCCGCCCACGTCATGTGAACGTGGCTGTCAATCGGGTCTCCAGGCCATGCCTCATCCTCGTTCGAATCGGATTGGGCAGAGGCCACTGGGACACTAGCAAGCATGAGACAGAGTACCAAACCTACCGCGACTCGCATGGTTGTCCGTCTCCGCTCAACATCAAAAACGCTACGACAGAGGTTACCAGTCGCTGGTGAATGCATTCGGATTGGTGACCTTCTCGGATTCACGGGTCCAAATGGAGTTGATGTCGGTCTTTCCACCGTAAATATCGGCGAACGGATCTATCTCCTCTGGTTCAAGGTTTCGTTGCATGTATGCCTCGACTCGCTCCCTCAAGTCAGGCTTGAACTTCCAATAGTGAATCCTCCACTCTCGTCCATCCCAAAGCGTGGTTTCTTCGGACTCCGTTGTTAGAAGGTCATAATCTTGGAACATGTAAAACAAGTTACGGTCAGTTGGTTCGAGCGCATTATCGATAATCCGATTGTAAAATCCGAAGAAACCGAGTGCATGCTCCGCCATACCTTGAGCTACCTCAGCATCCATCTCCAAATCGATGTGTTGCTGAATCGCTCGTGTGAGTTCTGATAATGTCATTGTCATTTTTTTATCCCCCGCTTGCCGCTCAAACCCTTCGCAGACAGTATATTATATTGTCAACCGACACATATAGACCCATCGCTGATATTTCATGAAATCCGAAAAAATCAGCGTTTTTTACCACTCCAAAGTTTGCGTAACGGGGGCTGTCGTCCCCCGGTACAACCATTCCAGTGGTCGACTTGACTTAAACCACATCAAACAACAGCCTCAAGAACACATGTGCTAGGGCAGGGATGTGAGCGAAGACAGCGTCATGGGGAATTTCCTCGGGTTGCCCGAAACGGGTGACGATGTAGACATCGTCGTGCTGCCCCTCCCGTATGAACTCACAACGTCCTACGGGCAGGGAACTGCGCAAGGTCCAGCTGCATGTTTGGCTGCGAGCGCTCAAGTCGAACTCTACGACGCAGAACTCGGCGCCGACCTCCCGACTTCGCTTCGCATCCATACGGCACCGGAATGGGACGGAGAGGGCAGAACGCTTGCTGAACAACTCGACAACATATGTTCCTACCTTGGACCGTGGTTCGGCGGTGATTGTTTTCCGGTCGCCCTCGGTGGAGAACACGGCATCCTGCCGCCACTTGTTCAGGCGGCGCTACATCACCCGCTCATCGACGGCGACCTGAGTCGCCTGACCGTGGTTCAAATCGATGCGCACGCTGATTTGCGCGACGAACTCGACGGTGAACCCTACTCTCATGCATGCGCCGCAGGGCGAAGTTTAGATCTCGGCATTGGACGCCTGCTGCAAGTTGGTATCCGAGCTTATTCAAAACAGGAGGCTGAACTGATACGTAAGGATGAACGCATCACGACCTTCTTCGCTCGAGACACGCAATCACCAACATACGGTCAAGAGGCGTGGAGTGCATGGCTGGCGACCTTGTCAACACTCTCGGGACCTGTTCACCTCACCATCGACATCGATGGATTGGACGGTAGTCTCGTTCCAGCAACTGGAACGCCTGTGCCGGGTGGTTTGTCGTTCTGGCAGGCGGTTGAAACAATTCAAGCGGTTTTTTCCGCCCCTGATGCCGTGATTATCAGTGCAGATGTCAACGAAATCGCCGCTCAAGAAGACGCACCGCTTACCGAGTTCACCGCAGCCATGCTGGTGAGTAAAGTCATCGCTTCGCACATCAAAGCACGTAATGAAGGGCGCTGGGAAGCACGTTCAACCGCGAAAGGAAAGCAACGTGGAACGACTGCTTCAACATACTTTACCGAACATATTGATGGCTCTCGACGAGCATGATAGATACATGAACGAGGTGAATACGATGGAACAATTCGATGCACACGGCGCTCATGTATTCCTCGATTACACCGGCTATGAACCGCAACAGAGCGAAGATGGCAAATGGATGCTTTCACTCATGGAGCGAGCCGTCGATGCGTGTCGTATTCGAAGGGTTCACGCCCATGTGGAGCAATTTGACGGATCCCTCTCACCACCAGGTTTTGCGGCTGTCGTCCTGCTGGATGAAAGCCATGTTACCGCTCATTGTTATTCAGAGAAAGGTTGGCTGGCAATTGACTGTTTTACGTGCGGCGGTTCTGACCCCAATGCGTTGGCAGATCTCATCCATCAGTACCTTACCGAGCGTATGCCCCAAATCATACTGAAGCGTCGACAGCATCAACCGAGATTCTTGCATGGAGGGGAATAAGGTGACAATTCGAAACTTCGTCAAAGAACATTTTCGTCATTTCAACGCCGGCGAGTTTGCTGCTGCAGCGAAATCATTGACCGATTTTCTTAGCAACGGAGGGAAAATGTTCCTCACCCTTGCTGGTGCGATGAGTACGGCAGAACTCGGCCGAAGTTTGGCGCCAATGATACGCGCCGGTCACATCGCAGGGATTTCATGTACTGGAGCAAACCTCGAGGAAGACATGTTCAATTTAGTCGCTCACAACTCGTATGTGCGTATCGAAAACTGGCGAGAACTTTCCGCCGAGGACGATGCAAATCTGTTGCTCAAAAAATTAAATCGGGTCACAGACACGTGTATCCCTGAAGGTGAAGCCTTTCGGAAAATCGAGAAACATATTCTCTCATCGTGGAAACATGCTGATGAAGCATCAGAAGCAAAACTACCCCACCAGTTCTTTTACGACCTCTTGAACAGTGGTGCTCTTGAAGATGAGTATGAAGCCGAACCAGAAAACTCCTGGTTACTGGCTGCTGCTGAGGCTCAACTCCCGCTGTTTGTCCCTGGATGGGAGGATTCGACGCTAGGCAACATCTTCGCTGCTCGGTGCATTGAAGGCAAAATTAGTTCTTCAACCGTCAAAAGCGGTATCGAATACATGATTGAACTCACACACTGGTACGAGCGTATGGAACAACCATTGGCTTTCGTTCAGATCGGAGGCGGCATTGCTGGAGACTTCCCAATATGCGTGGTTCCGTTGTTGCATCAAGACTTGGAACGTGATGTTCCATTATGGTCGTGGTTTTGTCAAATCAGCGAAGCGACTGCATCGTACGGTGGCTATTCAGGAGCCCCACCAAACGAGAAAATCACTTGGGGAAAACTGGCAGTCGATACGCCAAAATTCATGATTGAAAGCGATGCAACACTGGTGGCGCCAATGTTGTTTGGCTATGTTCTCGACCTGTGAGCCAACCGGTGGCTGCGAATACAGCAAGGCACAAGTCTTGAAGAGGAGTAGATGCGACACAAAACCATGAGCACGCGGAAACCTACGCTCGCCATCGTTTTGTTTGCAATGATGGTTTTACCATTGGTCGTCTCCGTGTCAGCAGAAGAACAACCGGCTGCACCAACCATCACGACTTCATGGCTCGAGGGGGATTCTGGACTCAACGAACATGCCTACATGCTGACCTTTGCCGACAACGGCTCGTACCAAATCGAAGTTGAAGTTACGCATCGAAGCAACGGAGAGAATTTGCAGAATGACGTGTTCATTTCGTGGTCATCGGATGACGGTCAGCGAACGGCACGAGCCGTTGCAAATACCAGCCTTTCATGGGGCGACGAGATTCATGTCAGCGTGACGGTTATGTCATGGGATGGCGTTGCACTCAGTGAACCACTCGAAACAACGCGCTCGTTCACGGTAGGAACATGGAATCAACCTATGGCCGACCATGAAGTGTTGCTGAAAACAAGTTGGGACCTCGACCAGACCTACATGACCGATGACGGGGAACAGGGTTTCTCTCTGGCGTTCAACGGACAGGGTTGGCAGATGCGTGAAGGGAATGTGCTCAACTCGTGGGAACTTGGCAACGGTACATTGACAACGTTGGAAAACACCGACGACAGTTCGACGAACCTCACGCTTCATCTCGACTCCATATGGAAGAACGAAACGGTGCAATCCGGCGTCTTGACCTCACAGGTCTTTGACGCTCGAGGGAGTGGAATGTTGCATTTGGTAACCTACGACGGCAGTTCTGTCAGCGAAATTACCGCTGATGTCTCACAAGGCTGGTTCAACCGTTCGATGATCGATGGCGATTTGTCTGAGCGGCTTCGCATTGAAGCGACTGGCGATTTGGATATTACCGATGTTGACGAAAACGGACAGGAAACGCTCAACGTCACCGGAGATGTCGGTGTCTTTTTCCTCGAAACATGGGATGAAAATGGCGTCAGAAAACTTCAGCACACTCAATTTGAGGCGCTTGCTGACATGAAATTGACGGATGAAGATTTTACAATGGACATTTCGCTCGACGGGTTAACGGTTTTGGAACGG
This sequence comes from Candidatus Poseidoniaceae archaeon, assembly GCA_022424925.1. GTDB lineage: Archaea > Thermoplasmatota > Poseidoniia > Poseidoniales > Poseidoniaceae > MGIIa-L1. The sequence continues at coordinate 11,449 of JAKMGM010000152.1, forward strand.
TGGGAAGATAACGTTCGTACCGAACAGAAAAACGAACTCATCGGGCAAGGAACATTCGGCCTCAATGAGGAAGAGGACAACGCAAGCATCATGATTAACGGCACCATTTACGATTTCCATGTATTGACCGAGGGGGGGCTCACGGTTATCGACGATTTACACATGGATGGAACCATAACCGGGGATGCACAAGGTACCTTTGGCATCATGCGAACCATCGAAGAATCCGGAATGCAAGCCAACGCAACTCAGGTTGAGTTCGAAGTCAATGTGATTCACCAAGACACGTGGTTCAACATTACCGGCATCAACGGTGGTAACTTTTTCGACGACCAAGGAGTTGGAGCCACACATAACGAATCATGGGATTATCAAGTGGTTCAATCCGATTGGGAAAACCGAACGGTTCGGCTGGTTTGGGTCGAATCGGGAGCAGACCCCTCAAGCGGTGACGAGCGCCCTGAAAACAGCCCGAAACAAGTGAATGCTACGCAACCCGAAACTGAAGAAATTCTCGGTAACATCACCATTTCTCGAGAAACAGGGCTCATGCCCATCCCAATGGTCCCTGGCGACACCTTACGTCTTGCCGACCAAGATGGGTTGGCTCTTGTCGTTACCGCTCAGTCGACCGGAAATGACCCACGAGATGGTTTCAATTTACATGTTGTGAACTGGATAGGGGCGTACGAAAACGTTGGTACTGCATCAGGTTCTATCGTCGACCAAGGACCGCTCATGGGCTTGCTATCAAGCGTCAATCGAGTATTGGAACTTCCTTATGGTGAAGAAAACGAATCTGCAAACTTTACAGAATCACAGGCTGTTGAGCGAATTGTTTCTCCATCGATTGTAACGGCAGAAAACAACACAGCTCCAAGCATGGTTGAACTGTACATTGCTGAAGGAGTTGTGTACGGAGAGGGAGGCAATGCCGGTACGCTGGTAGTGCACGTTCAGGATGCTGAATTTAATGTCGAAACGGTCACAGTAGACCTTACCCCTATCGGTGGGGACGTAACGACACTCAACGATAGAGGACTCGACGGTGACTCAACGGTTGGCGATGACCGGTACTCCACTCGCATTCTGGTTCAAGGATTAGCGGTTGGGAACATCACGCTGAACGTGACGGCTACAGATGAATGGGGACTTCGCGCTGAGGAGGCTGGAACGATCGAGGTCTTCAATCAGGGACCACGCCTCCATGCTTTGGAAATTTTCCCGAACACGGGACCACGAGGAACGGTCATGATTGTCAACGCAGAAGCCTACGACGGACATGGTGTCGCCAGCGTTCAAATTGACTTGAGGGACCTCGGTGGAGAACTTGACGCTCTGACGCAAAATGGTGGTGTTTGGGCTGGAAATTTCACCGTTCCGAATTCGACAACACCCGGTAAACAACCGATTACATTTGTCTTGACCGACACCTACGGACAGCGAACCATCACGACATACTGGCATGCTGATGGCATGAATGCCTCACGCCAAGCGATTTACGGGCCACATCATATTTCAGATCACGTCATGCAAGAAATCACCATAGATGTGCTCAATACCCCTCCAACGATTACCAATCCAGGCTCTCTGTCCATCGTTCGAGAATCCAGTAGTACGACCGTCGTGCTCGAAGTTCCAATTCGCGATTATGACGGGGTGCTTGTCGCTCGAGCAAACCTTGGCGTCTTCACCCCGTTCACATCACAAGAGACCTGGCAAACCATGCACGATGATGGCAGTAATGGCGATGCAATTGCTGGTGATGGCGTGTATTCAGTCGAACTGCAAGTGCGCAACAGTATCCCGCTTGGAACCCATGAAATCCTCATTCAGGCATCGGATATCTTTGGTGAAGTAGGCCAAACAGAATCGCTGGCAGTGCAGTTGACAGAAGAAGACAGTGTTGTTCCTGGTGTCGAAAGCGCCTTCCTGTCGACAAACGTTCTCATCGGACTGCTGGCAGTCTTTGCAATCGGTGGAGCAGCAGTTGTCTTTTTGTCAATTCGCAATTCACCTCAAAAGCAAGATGGCGAGGACCGTTTTGGATTCAAGTGAGCACTTCGGTGAGCCGACAACCGTTTATACCCCCGTTCTTTGGGATGAATATCCCTGCGAGCGTAGTGTAGCGGTTATCACCGAGCGTTGCCAACGCTTGAACCCGGGTTCAAATCCCGGCGCTCGCACTTTTGGCTCTCAGTAACTCGTTTTTCTGCGTTTTTTGATGCCTATCGCTTGCCTTCATCATCCCTAAGTATTAACGGCTGTGGCCTGCTTCAATCGATTAGGGGAGAGACTTGACTGAACGACGTTCCATCTACATTGGCAAAAAACCACTCCACGCCTACGTTCGAGCCGTCGTCATGGCTATGGAAGAAGGCCAACGACAAGTGCAACTGGTCGCTCGTGGAGCAACGATTGGACGGGCAGTTGATGTGGCTGAAATCTGTCGCCGACGGAACGGCATCATTGCACAAGGTTTGCCCGAAACGGTACTCATTGGGGAGATACAATGCTCGTCGGAAGTCTTGACACAAGAGGGGCAAAAAGACCGCACTGTCAGTGTTTTAACCATCGAACTGGACGGCGTTGGCGAAGTCCCGCTCGAAGAGGAATAATTAGGCATCGAGCATTCGAAGTCTGCGTTCAATTTCGTCAGCTGTTGCTTCGTACACACGCAAGTGCTGACCAACTGGGTCTTCAAGCCCCCAATCCTCGTCAATTCTCATCAAAGGACAGTTGACACCGCAACCCATTGAAATGACCATATCATAATCCTCTGCCGAAAAGTCATCGACATTTTTCGGCTTCATACCTTCGGAGGAAATACCTCGTGCATTGAGAACGACGACCGCATTTGCGGCGATGTTTTCGGCTGGATGCGTGCCGGCTGAATCCGCTGTATGGCCCAGAGACCGAGCAATTCCTTCAGCCATTTGTGAACGGCAAGAGTTCCCTACACATACGAAGAGAAGGCGCATGTGATTCCATCCAATCCAGTGTATATATTCATTTTCTATGTACAAACAATCTAATGTCGAGCAGACATGCACGAAGCATGAATGAGGAGAAGGGCAGTCTGTTCCGTGCAACTTGCATCACGGCTACGGTGTATGCTGTCCTGTTTCTTGCACACATTGTTGCCGCAGCCAGTGGATGGAATACGGTGTTCAGAGCAGTGGCTCTGCTCATCACCTTACTCACATTTAGCGTCGGTATATGCATACGTATGCTTGCTGGATTGAGTCAAAAAAAGGACAAGCAACGCGCTACAGTAACCGGCATCTGCTTCGGAATCCCGCTGGCGGCAGGCCTCGCGTGGGCCTATGCAGAACAGTCGTTTGACCCCATGCTCACCTTCGCATTCATTGCCCTCACGCTCACAGTCCATTTCATCGACCGAGCAGTCTACATGCGAGACACGGTTTGAAAGATGGGTTGAAGTAGAGCCTGTCGGTGCTTAACCCATGTCGGATTCACCGGTATCCACCCACGACCCGAAAGCACCTGGCGATTCCGCCGACCCTTCGCCTCAAGAGCAAAAAAAGATGGAGCAGGCGTATGCGCAGATGAAGCGAAAAATGTCAATGCAGGAAATTGGCAAGAAAATCAAGCATAAAGTCATGGTTTTGTCTGGAAAAGGAGGCGTTGGTAAATCAACAGTCTCAACGGGCCTTGCTCTCTCCTTAGCCCAGCAAGGACTGTCGGTTGGCATTCTTGATATCGATATTACTGGGCCCAATGTCCCGAAAATGATGGGGCTCGATGGACGTCGCCTGCATGTTGAATCTGGACGTATTCATCCCGCTCAAGGGCATTTGGGCGTCAAGGTCATTTCAATGGCCTTTTTACTCGATAATGAAGACACACCCGTCGTTTGGCGAGGGCCGATAAAACTCGGGGCCATCCAACAATTCATCGGTGATGTTGAATGGGGAGATCTGGACTATCTGATTATTGATTTCCCACCAGGGACATCAGATGAACCGCTGACGGTGGCTCAATCCTTACCAGACATCGACGGAATGGTCATCGTTACAACGCCGCAAGATGTAGCACTGCTCGACAGTCGAAAATCAATCACCTTTTCTGAATCACTCAAAGTGCCCGTACTCGGTGTCGTTGAGAACATGAGCGGCTACACAATCACCGGTAAAGCAGCTCCGGGAACGGAAATCGAAATCGCTGCACCTGCCGGAAAGACCTTGACGACTACATCCGACAGCGGCGGTAATTTCAGCGTCACGCTTGACATCTTCAAAGAAGGTGGAGGAAAATCAACCGCAGAAGAATTTGGTGTGCCGTTCCTCGGTGCGCTTCCGTTCGACCCGGGCTTCGTTCGTGGTGGCGATGATGGTGTTCACCGCATTGTCAGTGAACCCGAAGGGGCATCTGCAATTGCTTTCGCCAGCGTGGTTTCGGCGCTCCAAGAGCAAATAGTCGACAGCGATTCAACCGGTCTTGAAATTGTTTGAAGGTGAATCCATGTACGAAGATATGCCGACGCTCAAACGGTTTGAGCGTAGAGAGTTTGATGCTCATCTCACCTACGACGATGATTCAGAGTACAGCATTACCTACGATGACATGCGTCACGCCTGTCCGTGTGCCAAATGCTCCCCAATGCGCAACGATGACGAGACCAGCAAAACCCTTCGACGACAAGTCGAGGCACTTCCAAAAGAGAAACCAAAAGTACGAACCGTAGGCAATTATGCCTTGGGATTCGAATGGACACAGGGATGCTCAAGTGGTATTTTCCGCTTTGAACGCCTGTGGGATTTAGCCAATCGTCGTGACCCCGACAACGGCAAGCCCTACGTCCACGGCGCTTGGTAACAAAAGTCGCGTATCACTGAATTTTATCAGCGAGGTTTCATGTGCAGGTGGCAACCCCGTAGGGGTTGGGGTTTGGCATGGACGGCATCTATCTGACATGGATGATCAGTGCACTCACCCTCGGCGTAATCCTCCTTCCGGTGTTCAAACCACCGTGGATGAAAATCACCCTGCCGACCTTTATCGACGTGTTTCGAAGGTACTGGATTCACGTTGCCATCGTATTCATCATATACAACTCAAAAGACCTGTTGGACCAGCTTGACAGAATCATTATTGCCAACACCGGTCTTGACATGACACCCCTTATCTACAACATTGAAGGCAGTTTGGTATTGGAGGTTCAGCAAACCTTTGAAGCGAAGTGGTTAACCGTCGCTTTAACCCATTTTTATGTCGCTGGATTCATGTTTATTTGTTATGTTTCAGTGTTTTACTTTGCCTTTTTCGATGACCGCTGGATTGCCGACAGAATGACGCTCAGCATAGCATGGGTGTACATTTTAGCAATACCGTTTTATCTGTTTTTTAATGTAAGAGTGACGGGCGATTATGTCCCCGGTATGGAGACACTTGCCTATGACTTAACCCCCGAAATCAGCGATTGGTTTCGCCGTATTGACCCGTTCACCAACGGTATGCCCTCCCTGCATATTGGCATCCCATTTGCTGTGTGGTTGTGCCTCACTCGATTTGACGAGGATCGACGCTGGAACAAGTACAGAACGATGGTACTCACCTATACCCTCGTTACTGCGTTCGCCATCATCTATCTTGGAATCCATTGGTTTTCAGACATCATAGGTGGTATGCTCATTGCAGCATTGGCAGTTTCGTTCGCTGACCGAACCTCAAACAGTTGGTGGAACGTATTTGATGAACGCACAATGAACGCACGAATTGTCACACTGCTCACCAACCCAGGCAAAGCATACGGCATCGTATCTCGCAGAATTGGCGGAATGTACCAAAGATATCGCCACCCTTCAAGCAGAGAAACCGCAAGAATGGCGGTTGTCATTTTCATCTTCATGTTCGCCATCATCACATGGGAGTTGAGTCACCAGTCTTTGCCAGCCGGCGGTATTGAAGCTCCAGAGGGCGTTGATGGTGACGACAGTTGGATGGTTACCATCGACAACCGAAGTACGGGTCCGGTCATGGTTGTTCACGACTTAACCGATCTTGAGACCACGTGGGAAGTGATGAACGGATCAATCGATTACGCTTCTCCGTATTCCATTTCAGGCTCGATGTTAGCGGTTTCCAACCAAAGCGCCTTATCCCTGTACAACCTCAATGCAATCAGCGTCAACTCACAACCTGCAATGGTTATGGAAATGCCTCAAGCGGATGATGTTCTCCTCGCTGGAAGCGAAAATGCCGAATACATCGTGACCAAATCGAATGGTAGTTTGCAGGTATTTACGCTCGAAGGTGAAGCGGTTCAACTCGACTTTGAAGTGGACGGTGTTGAGCTTGTTCGAGCGAACGGTCTTGAATTGGCCATGGTTGCTGAAAACGAACCGACAACCATCCAATTCTCCCGAATCGGCTCATCTGGTTCAATCACCATCAAAGAAATCAATGCCTCAGCAGCGATTGAACAGGACGCCATCCTTGAAGCATGGGGCACACCGGTGGACATGGACAATGCATCCATAACAGATTTTGTCTATGACGATGAATACATCGCCGTGACGGTGAACGTTTCTGCGACTGAACGCTTGGTCGTTTACAACCGGACCACTGACGAGCAGTGGCTTGCCAGCGATGCAAAATACGCCGTCAGTGACCCTTCGATGAAAAACGGAATTTTAGCCTGGTCAATCCGTGACCATCTCGACCCGACCAATCCGCTCGAGAAGTACATGGACGGAGAGATTCAGTACCTCAACCTGACCGAGAATCAAACCCAAACACTGACCTCCGATTCCCTTCACCAGTGGAACCCGAAAGTTTTGCAGCACCATTTGGTGTACTTTGAAGAATCAGTCGATGGGGAAGTATCCGTTCACATTCATTCATGGGAGCCTGAATTAACGGTTTATTCCAACATCATATTGCAGATTGGAATCATCCTCGGTGTTCTTCTGGTATTCTTGTATGCCGTACAGCGACAGTCAGAACGTCAAATGGCGACATACTACGCCGAACAAGAGTGATTATTTTTTGATGCTCAACATTCGCTCAAGCGCCCACAACGAGCCTTCTTGAATCGAAGCAGGTACTTCAATTTGGTTGGGCTTTTCGCCATCCACGATTCGCTCCAAAACATCCATCAAATACGCAGGGTGAATCATGTACATGGTTGAGCACGGGCATATTTCTTCATCGAGACACTCAATGTGTTTGTCTGGATGCTCATTGGCAAGTCGTGCTACCATGTTGATTTCCGTCCCAATTGCAATCTGAGAGCCAGGTGCCTGCTGGGCAACAAAATTACGAATAAATTGTGTCGAACCGTTGGCATCGCTTGCTTCAACGGTTTCAATTGGACATTCGGGGTGAACGACGACGATTCCTTCAGGATGACGAGAGCGAAAATCCTCAATTTGACCCGCAGTGAATCGCTTGTGAACCGAGCAGAATCCATGCCATAGAATGATTCGACTGCCCTTTAATTCTCCCATTGCGCCAATGCCGGGCGTCCAAGTAGGCATCAAGTCAAGTGGAATTCCCATGGCGTTCCCCGTGTTTCGCCCAAGGTGTTGGTCAGGGAAAAACAGGACTGCTCCGTCGGCTCCGGCTCTTTCAAACGCCCAGTTGAGTACACCTTGTGCATTGCTTGAAGTGCAAACAATTCCACCATGACGGCCAACAAAATCCTTGAGGTCAGCACTGCTGTTCATGTAGGTCACCGGAACGAGGAAACGCTCGCCAGGTCCAGCAATAGCCGTGGGGTCATCGCGATGAATCGGGTCATCAAGACCTGCACCCTCCAGCAGCGATGTCCATGCAGATTCAACTTCAGGTAGCGTCGCCATATCCGCCATTGAGCACCCAGCTCGTAAATTCGGGAGAACGACAATTTGGTCATCCGAAGTAAGAATATCTGCAGATTCAGCCATGAAATGAACACCGCAAAATACAATGTACTTTGCATCGGATTCTGCCGCTTTTTGGCTCAACATGAACGAATCACCGAGAAAATCAGCGTGTTGTACGATACTGTCGCGCTGGTAGTGATGGCCCAAAATGAGCAAAGCATCACCAAGTTGAGCGCGTAGCTCTGCGATTCGGTCAGAAATCGCCTGCTCTTCCGGAGAAAGGGACGTATCCATGAAATCCACGGAACACATTGGTAGGGATACAGTCATGCGCTTCGTTCTGTGCACACGTCCACCCTTTTTCAAGCAAACCATTGCTGAAGTGTTGATAAATAGGGACCGGAAGCGGTCAGTATGGCGTTCGAACCGACGGAACGGTTGCATCTCGGTGCTGAAGCGGAAGTTTGGGCCGGTACGTGGATGGGTAAAGACGCTGTTCGAAAACTACGCCGTGCAAGAAAATGGCGGCATCCAGACCTCGACCATCGTTTGGGCTATCGAAGAATGATGAGTGAATCTCGGTTATTGATTCGCCTCAAACGCTGCGGCGTTCGAGTTCCGGCAGTGTGGGACTTGGACCCAGAGCATGGACGAATGGTGCTTGAACGGATGCCAGGTCGACCGCTCATCGAAGTGCTTCGAGATACCAGTCTTTCCGCACCGTTCATCAACACCGTCTTGCACAATACTGGAGCACTCATTCGTCGCCTGCATCGTGAAGCAATCACGCACGGAGACCTTTCGAGCAACAATATTTTGGTCGACGAAAACGGTGTGCCTGCGCTTATCGATTTCGGCTTGGCCGTCATTGATTACGAGGTTGAACGGTTCGGTATTGACCTTCACGTTATCGATCAAATCCTGGGCGCCTCGCACCCTGAGCATGAAGGTGCGATATCGACATTGATTGAAGGATACATGGCTGAGGAGGAAGCGCTTGGACCTACCCCAGAACAATCAGGCGGTGCAGTACCAACTGCACAGGATGTGCTGAAGCGACTGGAAGAAGTTCGTTCACGCGTTCGATACCACGGATGATTATTCCATGAGCAGTCGAAGTTCTTCCAAACTTCGAAGTTCTGCGAGATAGATTTGTTCGATTGCATCGTACATTTCTTGGTCGCCAATCGATTCAATTTCAACCATGATTGAGGAATAGACTGAAGCAGCTTTGGTTTCAGTTTCGAGGGAATGAATCAACATTTCATTGTACAGTGTGGTGTGGATAATCGGGTGTGCGTTACGCTCGGTTACAGGGATACCACCGAGCTTTACAATTGCCTTGCGGACAATGTCTGCATGCATCGTGGATTCCGTTGCTTCAGTCGTGAACATTGGCGAGAGTTGGAGACGATGAATGCCACGAATATTTGCAGCATAGTGTGCGTACATGTTGGCGGCTCGAAGTTCCCATCCGAGGGCTTCGTTCAAGGTTTGAATGAGGTTGTGTTCGGTCATAGTATCAACTCTTAGGGCAGACGAAATCGATTGACTTCGCCCTCCATGGATAAGCATTAACGAAGTCCTACATAAAGGCACTTCATCATGAAAACATCGACTCGGCAAGTTTCCATCCAACCAAGGCGAGAACTGGGCTCAGCGTCATGGTAAGGATGACATAGGCCATAGCCGAGGTATTGTGACCTTGGTCAAGCATCTGGATGGTTTCAACCGAAAAAGTCGACATCGTGGTGAACGCACCCAGAACGCCAGTTCCAATCAACAGTGCCACATTGGCTGAGAGTAGGTTTTGGGCGAGGCCAACGGCCAATATACCGAGGAAAAAAGACCCAATGAGGTTCACTGAAAGTGTTGCATAGGGAAAGGTGTCTGATGGAAGAAACTCGCCGACTACGTAGCGTAATGCCGCACCTACTGCCCCTCCAACGGCTACCAATCCAATCTGTTGCAACATGATTTGCGCTCGGTGAATAAGGCTTTGAAGCCTCGCGTTGTTTCTTCAGCAGAGCCATTGTTTCCAACCTATATCTCAATATGGAAAAAGCCGTAGCAGTAGCATGACACGGACAATTTGGTTCCTTACTGGAAACCTCGGTAAAATCGAAGAAGCAACCAATCACCTCCAACCGCTCGGTTACACTGTTCGACAACTCGTTGTCGATTCCGGCGCAATTATTGAACCCCAAGTGGACACGTTGGAAGAAGTCGCCCAGTCAAAAATCGCACAAGCCCTGTTCCATCTACCTGGAGGGGAACAATCAGACGACCTCCTGCTTGTCGAGGACTCGGGTCTGTTCATTGACGCCCTCAATGGGTTTCCCGGAGTTGTTACTGCCTACGCTCTGAAAACCATTGGAAACCAAGGCGTTCTGAAATTACTTGCCCATTTGGACAGCGAAGATACGGTTCAAAGTGCGCGCTTGCGCTCTGCTGAATTCCAAGCAGTTGCGGCACTGTGGAGCAAGGGTGAGATCTTTTACGGAAATGGACGATGCCCCGGCTGGATTGCTCTGCAAAGCAGTGAAGGACAAGGGTTTGGCTTTGACCCTATTTTCACACCCGCTGATTTAGATGCTGACGGAGAACCGCTCGAACCGGGAAAGTACGGTGAGAAAAGTACGCATGGGAAGACCTTTGGCGCTGTTTCACCAGAGGAGAAACAAGTCTTCAGTCACCGAACAAGAGCATTGAATGACTTACTTCGACAATTGCCATCAGCATGATAAGTTAAAGCCAACTGGGATGAGGCGAGGGACATGGGATTTGCACGCACAGTTACTGGCCTAGCAGCCGTCTGTATCGCAGCGTTCTATCTCTTGTTTGCTGGTTCCCTTACGGTGAATTTCAAATGGATTTGTATCGCTGCAATCCTCTTGCTTTCGCTTGCATGGATTACCATGGGCTCACCCAAACAGGTGAACAGACCGCAGCGCCCAACCGAGCAAGCCGTTGCTGTCGAGCAGCCTGAATCCGTAGATGAACCTGAAAACGACATCGACATTCCTGAACCGGTCACGGAAAACGAACTTGACGGAGCGACGCTTCGTGAACGAAAACTCGCTAAAATCCAATCTGCTCAAAGCAAGCAAGAAGAACTTCTCGCAGCGACTCTCGTCGCCGAAGTTGCGGCAACCGGGGAAGAGATGGTTGAAGTAACACTGCAAATGGAAGATGTTCACGTTGCCGATGAGTTTGTGGTTGAAGTCAGTCCCGAATCGGTCGAAAACGCCGACATCGAGATGGCTATCTCCCAGCGGAAAATCAAGCACGACGAAATCCGAAAGAAGATTGAGTTGCGGCGTCGAGGTCAACTGGCAGATATTCGAGCATCAACCGCCCGAATGTGGGAAGAGCAAACTGCTGGCGAAGACCTCGTCAAACTTCTTCAAACACCGGGACACGGCCACGCCGTTCTGGATTCGCCACTTCACCCACCACCTGGCCACGTCTATGGGGCAACCTTCATTCGAATTGACGAGGCTCGAATTCTCAAACTTCGAACACCGCTTGATGACGGTTTCCAGCAGGTGAAAACGAAAGAAGAGGTAAGCCCAGCACCATTGATTGGACTGGATGGTCTACCGCTCCCGCCACTCATGGGCTCCGATGGCGTCCCGCTTCCAGTTCCGAATCTGCCAATGCCAGATGCAAGCAGTGCCCTCGCTCAGCTGAAAAGAGAAATGGATGACTGAAGACTGCCGGAGTAACCTTCAAACCGAACAGGACCTAAGCACAACTGGAAACAATGTTTGAATCAGCTGTCCAAGGAAACGCTACGAAAACATCGAGTCGAAACACGGCGATCCTTGGATTGCTGCTTGTAGGTAGTGCACCTACCATCTCGGTTGTCTCAGGGTTCGTTTTCCAAGTCGGCATTCTCGCCATATTCATCTTTGTACTCACAAAAATATGGGTTTTTGGACTCCCGGGTCTATGGCATCTAAAAATAGAAAAAAATCAGTTTTCATGGTCACCAGCTAACCGTGGAGGATGGGGTATGTCGCTGCTTCTCGGCGGTGGAATGATGGTCGTTGTTTGGGGGGCTTATTTTCTACTTGGAGAGCAGATGTTGCAGCCAGAAGCACTGAAGGCAATTCTCGACCCCGTAGGGTTAACCGTTCCCTGGAAATTCGCTGCTGCAATCGTATTTTGGGTGTTCATTAACTCAGTACTCGAGGAGTATGTATTCAGATGGTTTATCACATCAAAAATTGAACAACTCATTGGTGGAAAATGGCGTTCAATCTTCCTTGCGTCGGGCGTATTCACACTTCACCATACGATTGCTCTGGCCTTTTTCCTTGAACCCCTGGGCGTATGCATTGCCTCGCTTGGCGTGTTCATCGGCGGAGCGATTTTTTCGTGGTTGTATCTTGAATACAGAAGCATTTGGGTCGCATGGATTGCCCACGCCTGCGCAGATGTGGCGATTTTTACTGTAGCATGGAACCTTGTTATTGGATTCTAAATCACCCAAAAAACAGCCAAAAAGGGATATCCCAAAGCGTGCTTGATATAGTGTGGACTACACATTAGGTTGTAGCACGAGAGAGTATTACTCCGCATGCATCGGTGAGAACATGAACGACTAATTTCCAATACCTGAAACGCAATGCTGTGGCTAAGCCATGGCAACGCCATAAGGAAAATTGGAGATATATCATGAGAACGAACCGTAACATTAAGCCCCACCACAACGGCAAGAACCGTCGAACAGGTCGGAAGTCGAACAACCCACGTACCAACAAGGGTCCAGCGACATCCAACAACCCCCGCGCCGAGCAAGCACGATTAGCATGGGTTGCTGAAAAGCTTCTCGAACGCGAGTTGAAGGCTGCTGCTGCACAAGCCAACACCAATGGCCCATGCTGCTCAACCGATGCTGAGAAGCAAGCGACCAACCTACGACTGCTACGCGAACTTCAGTCAACCGTCTGTGACCGCGTATGGAACGAGAACCTCGGTCGATGGGAAGGTATCATGCCGCGCCGCTTTGTCAAGAAGAACGCTCAGCACATGCCACACTTTCGCGATTTTGCCCGAGAGAAAGGGTATCGATCCAGATAGGTAAGTGGGCTTTAGCCCTCGAAGGGTAGCGACCGACGCTCACTTGTGTTCCCAATCGGGGGTTGTTCGATTGAGGAAGGCGTTGACGCCGACCTCTTTGTCCCTCGAGTCAAACAGACGTGCGAATGCTTCGGCCTCGATAGCGACACCTTCTGTCAAGCCTGCATCGAGCGCGGCTCGAATGGTCGCCTTGCCAACACGAAGTGTATTCGATGATTTACTGCCGATGGTTTGTGCCATCTTGAGCGTGAATGCACGCAGGTCTTCCGGTGGACAGACATGGTTAACCAGTCCAATACGATGAGCCTCGTTCGCAGAAATCATTTCACCCGTCATAATCATCTCCATGGTCTTACCGTAGCCAATCAAGCGTGCCAACCGTTGGGTTGCACCGTAGCCAGGAATGAGTCCAAGATTAATTTCTGGCGTACCAAATCGAGAACGGTCACTTGCAATACGTACATCACACGAACATGCGACTTCACAACCACCGCCAAGAGCGAATCCATCAACCATTGCCAGTGTTGGTTTGCTAAGGTTCCAAAGAGCCTCAACCGCATTATCAGCGAACATGACTCGAATGTCATCGCTTTTCTTGCCGACAAATTCGGTGATGTCCGCGCCAGCAACAAAGGCGTTCGGCTTGGCTCGCTTACCTTCAGGTGGAGCGTTTGGTTGCGCTCCAGTCATGACAACAACACGTACTGAATCGGTTGCTTCAACCCACGCAACCATGGCTTTGAGGCCTGACATAACGTCGGCATTCAGTGCGTTCAATTTGTCGGGGCGGTTGATGGTGACCAGTGCGATTGAACCGAGGTCGTTCTCTTCGTCAACGGGCAAGATTTCAATGGACACTGCGTCGGATTGGGGGGCGCTCATGGATGTTCCAAGCGGTTTCAGTTCATCATTTCACCGTTCATGTGGTACAGAGCAAGAACTCAAAGCCCACGACCCTTTACACCGGATATGGTTGAATCACAGGCACCGCTTGTTAAGGCAATTGATATGGCCAAAAAGTACGGTGATTTCATCGCCTTACACCCGCTGAATGTTGAGGTTCACGCCGGTGAATTTTTCGGCGTTTTTGGCCCCAACGGAGCGGGAAAGTCGACCTTCATCAAACTGCTCACCGGACAATTGCGTCCAAGCAAAGGCAGAATCGAGATACTTGGTGTCGATGCGGTGAGCGACCCTCAAAAAGTCAAAGCCAATATTGGCATTGTTCCAGAATCTGAATCCCCGCCTTCGTTCCTTACACCGTATGAATTTCTCGAATTCGTGGCCAAACTTCGCAGCGTTGAAGACATTGAGAAGAATGTCGAACACTGGATTGAGTGGTTTGGCCTTGAAGAGAAACGCGACACGATGTGCAAAGATTTGTCCAAGGGGCAACGCCAGAAAGTCATGCTTGCTGCAGCGTTTATTCACAAACCAAAGTTGCTGTTTTTAGACGAACCGTTCGCCAACCTCGACCCGATTTACCAGAGAAAGTGCAGACAGTGGCTGCTTGAGCATGTCAAGAACGGTGGCACCATTTTTCTGTGCTCACACGTGCTGGAGATGGCTGAACGCATGTGCAACCGCATGGCGATTATCAACAACGGCAAGGTTCTCGCTGCTGGCACCGTTAAAGGGCTCAAGAAAACCGATGAAGAAACGCTTGAAGATGTCTTTATTCGTTTGGTTGGTCGCTCAATCGAAGATGTCGAACGTTTGAGTGATGAAGGCGTCAAGGATGGAGAGGCTGAGGAGGAGTAAGCGTGCCGGGAGTCAGCGTGGTTTCCCGTGATTGGGATGAAGTGGTCGAAGAGGTTCAAGCGTTGACTGAGC
>JAKMGM010000012.1 GCA_022424925.1 Candidatus Poseidoniaceae archaeon
TCGCACGGCAATACGCATGTGGATTTGTCAAAACTGTACGCATACTACAACATCTCAATGGATGCCGATGGCAACAGAAATGGCGTTAATGTCGACCTTACAGTCGACCCGGCTGACGCTTCGAACAACGGCGGAACCAGCGGCAACTCAGGCTCGACAGACACGACTGACGATACGAGCAACACCGATGGAGGCGAAGATACAACCGGCGATAACACCGGAAGTGAACAAGACAATGGCAACACTGGAACAACCGGTTCAACAGATGACAGTGACGATACTGAGGTCGATTCGAATGCAGGTGATTCAGACGAAAGCAGTGCGCAACTTCTGTTGGTTGGTGGTGCTGTGGTACTCCTCGCAGGTTTGTATTTCGTCAGTCGAGGCGGCGGTGATGAACTGAATCTCAACCAGGAAGCCCATATCGAAAAAATGTGGAATGATGATTCGCTTGAAGATGCGACGCAACTCGCAGGTTCAAAACCCGATTTCGTCCCGTCGTTACCACCGATGGATGTAAACCAATTCTTGAATCAAGAGGAAGAATGAGTCACTCAAGCGCCCATGAAGGGCCTTCAGGCGTATCGGTTACCACGACGCCCATGGCCTTGAGGCGATCACGGATTTCATCTGCTTGAGCCCAGTCTTTGGTTGAACGAGCTTCAGTTCGAGCGATGAGAAGTTGTTCGACCTCTTCAGCTACTTCAGCTCTGCGCGGGTCTTCTTCCGGTTCAGCCAGTGCCATTTCACGGCTTGGTAGCACGCCAAGAACTGCACCAGCGGTCTCTTCGAGCCAGTCGACAGCATAGTGAGCGAAGGCATGATTGTCTGCATCGTCAAGACCGCTGTCAAAGGTTTTCGTCATTTGACGAACAGCGCTCAACACCTTACCGACGGCATCTCGGCTGTTGAAGTCATCATCCATTGCGTGTGCAAACCCTTCACCCATCTTTTCCAGAAGCCCCAACGACTTTGAAAGCGGTTGTTGGCTGGCGAGGTCTGCGTGCGGTAAATCCACTGGATTTAGCGAACCAGCGGCAATTTTCAATGCACGAATATAGGTCTCAAGCAGTCGGTTGTAGTTCCGTTCAGCATCCTTCAGGAGCGTTTCGTTCATGTCGATAGGTGAACGATACTGCGCATTGATAAGCGAAAATCTTAGCACCATAGCATCGACTTTCTCTAGAATATCACGAATGGTCCAGAAATTGCCGAGCGATTTGCTCATTTTTTCTCCATCAATGTTCACGAAGCCGTTGTGCAACCAGTGGTGAACAACAGGACTGCATCCCGTGTGACACTCACCTTGGAAGATTTCTGCCTCGTGATGTGGGAATCGAAGGTCGTGACCTCCTCCATGAATATCGAATTGTGCACCAAAAAAGTCCATCGACATGGCCGTACATTCGATGTGCCATCCCGGACGACCAGGCCCCCACGGAGAATCCCATGTCGGCTCGCCAGGTTTTGCAGATTTCCACAGCGCGAAATCCTTGTGGTCTTTCTTAGCAGAACCTGTCGAGGCGACTCTGCCACCAGCACCTGAGCGTACAGCCTCAATGTTTTGACCTGTGAGTTGCCCATATTTTTCGGGTGCTGAATCGATATGAAAATACACGCCTTCGTCGGTTTGATAGGCGTGCTCCTTGTCGATTAAGTCTTGAGTGATACGGATCATGTCTTCGACATATTCGGTACAACGCGGATAGTCATCAGCTCGTAGGATATTCAACGCATCCATGTCTTCATAGTACGTCGCAATGTTGTCATCGACGAGTTTTTTCCAATCCCCGCCGGTCTCGTTCGCACGCTTGATGATTTTATCATCAATGTCAGTAAAGTTTTGGACATAGTGTACGTCATACCCCGATTTTTCTAGCCAGCGATGTATCAAGTCAAAAGCGAGATAACATCGTGCATGGCCGAGATGACATCGGTCGTAAACCGTCACGCCACACACGTACATGGAGACCTTGCCGGGCTCTCTTGTGGAAAAGACGACCTTGTCTTTTCGACGGGTGTCGTACAGTCGAATTGGCATGGGATTCAACCACCGCTGCAATCAGCCTCACTTCAAAGTTAAGTCGAAAACACTCGTGGGATGCACATGGCTGCTGCAAGTAGTGAGAATCCGAAGAAGATTTTTGTCACCGGCGTGAACGGTCATATCGGCAATCATATCGTACGTGACCTGCTTGAGCATGGATACCATGTCATTGGCTCGGTTCGCAACCTGAACGACCCACTCAAGGTTGACCATGTTCGTCAGCATGCTCTTGATTTGGACAAGACCGACCGCCTAGAACTCGTTGAAGGCGATGTATTGGATGCCGATGGGTGGAGCGAGAAGTTGGCGGGCTGCGATGCCTTGTTTCACACAGCAACTGTGTACTCCAATTCCGAGAAAGCCGACATTATCATCGATACAGCAGTCAAAGGCACGACACATTTGCTGCATGCAGCCAATGAAGCAAACATCCCTCGAGTTATCTACACATCCAGTATTGCAGCAGTTGGAAGTACGCCGAAAGGACGGGAAAAAACGGAAGATGACTGGCAAACAGGAAGTTTTTCACCCTACACAATGGCAAAGACAGAGTCGGAAAAAAGAGCGTGGGAATTAGCAGACCAACTTGAACTGGACATGCGTGTCATCAATCCAGGCGGCGTGTTGGGGGGTGGATTCATCAATCCAACACCGAGTATTGACTACTTCCCAGATGCAATGAAAGGAAAATTCCCTGTCGTGCCGAAAATCCCGATTCCAATCATCCACGTCAAGGATGTCGCAATCGCTCACCGTCGTGCATACGAAGTGGATGAAGCGGAAGGTAGGTTCATCGTTGCTCCGCACAAAAACAAGACTATTGCAGATGTCTGCAAAGCGATAAAAGTTCAATTTCCGCATACGAAAGCACCGAAACGAGCTCTTCCACGCTCATTGATGTTCGTCGTCGTGTTTCAAGATTGGCTGATGGGTCTGTTCGGCGCTCAACGCCGCATGACCAGAAAAGCAGTCAAGGGTTATTTCGAGGGAGATGCCAATTTTTCATCTGAAAAAGCATCTCGTGTCCTCGGTATCGAATGGATTTCGTTTGAAACCTGCATCAAAGATACTGTGGAGGAATTTCTACCGTGATTCGCAACGAGGACGACGGCATCACATTCGCAGGCGTCCACATTTCGGATGTCCGGCTCATCTGGATTGGTTGGGTTTTGCCGTTGGTGACTATCGTATGTTCCATGTCGGTTCATGCACTGAGTGGAAACGCCCGAGCCATACCCTTTTTCGTCTCGGAATCTGACTATCCTGGCCTCGAGCGTTGGATTTTTACCAGCGGCCTAGCCGTGTCCGGTGTCGTCATTTGCAGCCTATCATACCGGCTGAATCGACGAATCCAAAACAAAGAATCGGGATGGCATCGAACGGCAAGTGTAGCAGGGCCACTCGCTGGTTTAGCCCTCACCGGCCTTGCAATTGCGAACATTTACGACGCAATCATACTCCACACTCTTGCTTCAGTTGTGTTGTTTGGAGGGGGGTTTGCATGGGGCGCATCGATGCATCAACTCTACACCTTCGGAACCGGGAGTGGTAAGAAACTGCGAATCAAAGGATTGTGGATGACAGCGATTGGAATTGCTACCATGCATGTATCGATTGGAGGATACATCCTCCTTCATCGAGAGAAATTTGACATGTGGGGTTCGGGTATTGGCATGCTCGATCTGCTTCAGCCGGCAATCAACATCGCTGCTCCGGCCGAGTATCTGCTCATAGGGGGGCTGCTGGTTGTCATGGCATCGATTGGAAAAGACATACGTGCGCTCGACGATGGTCACCCAGCAACTCAACATGAACCAGAGCCGTCTTTACTCGCCGAGTGAAAGTATTTTTTGAGCCAGTGATGAAAGCGCAACGCTCGAAGGATCTGTACCTTTGCTGCATGAACCAAGCCAGACTTCGACATAGAGGTCTCGATGCGAAAGGGCATGTTGGATGATTCCAATCAACTCCAACCCTTCCGTATTGAGATTTTCCGCCATAGGTGGGCCCCACATCCCAGCAAGGATTCCATCGCTCCCTCGCTGTACGAGTTCAGGTTTTCCAGTTGCATCAAATCGCAATGTGCATTGAAGGTCAAGTCGTTTGCGCTTCACTTTTTTCGGAAGGGGATACGCAGTCGGAGTCTCTCGACCCTTGCATGATGAGGCAAGAGGACACTGAGTGCATTGTGCACGCCTTGGCGTGCAGATGGTGGCACCAAGTTCCATCAGCGCTTGATTCCAGTTTCCGGCATCAGCGCCGTAGAGAATGTCTTGTGCCCAAGCGTCAACTTCCTTCATCGAAGGTTCGGGGTTTTTCGATTGGCGAGCCATGACACGACGGATATTACCGTCGACACAAGCCACCGGTTCTCCATAGGCAATACTGGCTACTGCTGCTGCCGTGTAAGGACCAACACCAGGTAACTTGAGCAGTTCTGCTGCAGTCTGTGGAAGCCGTCCATCGTATCCGCCTTCATTCGAGGGCAGGCAAACCATCAGCGAAAGTGAATGGAGGCGGCGTGCTCGACTGTAGTAACCAGCACCTTGCCAAAGAAGGAGAACTTCGTCGACCTGTGCATCAGCCATTGCTTGAGGTGTCGGGAAACGAGCGACCAGTTTCTTCCAGTATGCGATGCCCCTACTCACCTGTGTTTGTTGGAGAAGGATTTCAGAGAGCAAAATTTTCCAGGCGTCGTTTGTGTTCCGCCAAGGCAAATCACGTTTTGATTCAGCGTACCAAGCCAGCAGTTTACTTTGCGAAAGGCGTTGGCTCACTTGACCACCTCGGTGGTTGCTCAAGCCTCGACGGTTTCGGCCTTCTTTGCTTCAATCGCAGCATCGTTGGCCTTGATTTGTTCCCATACAATTTCTGCAATGTCTTTGACTTCCATTTCCGAGCCGATGGCACTCAAGCCATCGGTGACCATGGTTGAACAGAAAGGACATCCGACCGCTACGGTATCTGCACCGGTTTCAGCAAGTTCTTTCGAACGGATGATGTTCACTCGGTCGTGATCATCATCGACATGTTCTTCCATCCACATTTGTGCTCCACCTGCGCCACAGCAGAACGATTCTTTACCGTGACGTGCCGCTTCAACATCCACTCCACCTATGGCGTCTCGTGGTGCATCGAGTTCCCCGCCGATTCGGCCGAGGTAACACGGATCGTGGAAGGTGACTGAGCCGTCATGCTGAGGCTCTGGCAACTTTCCTTCCTGTTGCAGATGACTGATAAGTTGTGAATGATGCATCACTTCGATGTCCTCACCGCCGTAGTCTTTGTATTCCTTACCGAGGGTATGGAAACAGTGAGGGCATGAAGCAACGATTTTCTTAACACCGATTTCTTCAAAGGTTTCGAGATTCGTTTCTGCGAGCATTTGGAAGAGGTATTCATTTCCTGCACGTCGAGCAGCGTCACCGCTGCAGCCTTCTTGCATACCGAGGATCCCAACATCAAGTCCAGCTTCTTTCATCACGCTGATGGTGTCGCGAGCAACCTTCTTGTTCCGTTCATCAAACGATGCAGCGCATCCTGCGAAGTAGATGTATTCAGCAGGTTCAGCCACTTTGACATCCAAGTCAGCAGCCCAGTCACCGCGCTCATGCGCAGGCAGGCCGTAGGGGTTCGAATCGGATTCGAGATTTTCGATGGTAGCCATGAGGGGCATTACAGTGTCTTCAACCGACGCATCAAACTCCATTCGTTCCATCATCAAATGTCGGCGGGCGTCGGTCAACTTGGGGACGTGGTCGATGTAAATTGGGCAGGCTTCGACGCAAGCATGGCATGTCGTGCACGCCCAAATAGCATCTTCACCAAATCGTGCGATGATGTCTTGCTCGGGAGTTTCACCGGCGAGCAAAGTCGTAGAGTTGTCGTTTGCATAGTGGCGAACGTCGTGAATGATTTGCATTGGATTGAGCGCTTTACCCGATGCATACGCCGGGCAGACGTCTTGGCACCGTGCGCATGAAGTGCACGCCCAACCGTCGATGAGGTTACGCCATGTCAAGTCGGTGTAGTTGACTGTTCCAAAGGATTCCAAATCGAGTTCTTCGAGCATGACTGCTTTTCCGTCAGCGCCTCGAGCGAGCGGTTCCATCGTACCCATGGGTCTCATATCATGGAAGAACACATTCGGAAAGGCCATGACAAGGTGCATGTGCTTGGAAAGCGGAATCAAGAACAAGAAGGTCGATATGGCGAGCATGTGCATCCAATATGCTCCCACGACTATTGCAGTGGTAGGAACGAAAGTCGAAGCAACCCAGGCTCCAATAGGCTCCCAAATTGGTGATGGGTCTTCGCCAGCCTCGACGAAAAAGGATGTCACCGTAATGGTCATAATCAACAACAAAATCGCATTGCCTTCAAGTTGTGATTTACCTTTGAGTTTCTCCGGCGTGAACACAACTCGACGGGTTAAAGCCGCCACGCATCCAATCAAAGCAATGGTATATCCTGTTTCGACAACGAGGTTCCAGGGCCCTCGTAGGACATCTGGAAGCACATTGTGTGAAAACCAATTCGCAGTTGCAAGGTCAAACATGTCCGTAGAGAGCATGAGGAAGCCCCAAAACATCAGTACGTGAATCACACCAGCGACGCGGTCTTTGAGTACTTTTTTCTGGCCAAGCCAACCGGTGAGCACCTCGGAAATTCGCGCACCCCAGTTGTCAAAGCGATTATCTGGAGCACCTTTGAGAACAAGGCGAGAAGCTTTCACAACCTGATAAAGAAAGAAACTCCCCGAAATACCTCCAAGAAGCAAGAGGAGAATCCATCCTGAGACTGGGCCATAATTCATTGTTAACGGATGTTCCATCATGACAACTCATCTCAAGGGAGGATTCCCGTAAAGAATGGCAGACGCGTTCAACCCTTCAATGCACCGACAATTCTCGCTCAAAGCCGAAGAACCAAGAACAAGGGATATGAAGCGAACTCCCGTCGTAGGTATGTGGGGGAAAGCATGGGTCAGGTCACGGCAAGCGCACCAGGGAAGTGTATCTTGTTCGGAGAACACGCCGTGGTCTACGGTGAGCCGGCAGTAGCGGTCGCTATTGAACAGAGAATCTCGGTGACACTCGCTCTACTGGAGTCCAGTGAGAGTCCATGGAAGATTGATGGAATACACTTCAACGCTCGAAAGCACCCGCATGTCCAAGCATTGCGCAACAGAATGTGGCAATCATCGCAAGGTGCTCCAAACCTTTCTATTCAAATCCACGGCGATATACCTCCGGCCTCTGGGCTGGGATCATCTGCAGCATTGTCCGTTGCGGCTGGCGCTGCGTTACGGTGCGCCCGTGGACGATGGTATTCCGAGCCCGGAGACATACAAAACCCTGAAACATGGGCAGAGGGCTACGCTCATTCGCTCGAACATGCAGAGATCTACACCCTAGATAGAAAAGAAGTCCTTGCCCATCGCTTAAACGCCTCTCCCAATCATTACCTCAGCGGCGAAGAAACCGTTTCAGAAGATGAATGTGCACTTCTCGGTCATGCTGTTGAAGCAGTCGCACAGAAGGGCAGAGCCTCGCCAATGGATGCTTCGACATGTGCACACGGGGGTGTTGTTCTTCTAAGCGATCAACTTGAATCTGATTTTGATTTTCTCTACACGAGAACACTGGCAATGGATGATGGAGAACGTACATGGCACCTCCATTCCATCGACTTACCTGAAGCGTCGAAGGAGGTCTTCTTGGTGATTGGAAACACTGGAGTGTATGCCCCGACATCGCAGCAAGTGGCCAAAGTTGCATCTGCAATCAAGGCAAATCCAGAACGAATCAAAGAAATTGAAACGATTGGGCTCATTGCAAGGCGAGGAATACAGCACCTCAAGAACGGCGATTACGAAGCGGTTGGAAGAGCAATGTCCGAAAATCAAATCATGCTCCAGGGGCTTGGAGTATCGTGTCCTGAACTTGAGAATTTGATTCGTGCCGCAGCGCCGACATCGCTCGGTGCCAAACTCACCGGTGCAGGAGGAGGAGGTTGTATGGTTGCGCTGACTCGAAATCCCAAGCAAACAAGCGAAGCAATTGAATTAGCGGGTGGACGAACGCTCATTTCCAAATTCGGCAACTCCGGCTTATCGATTGAAAAATGCGAAAACATGCCATTATGGTCGAGTGAACGGTCAATGCCACCTCAGTGACCCTTTTGACCTCTGATTTACCGCTAAGGCGCCTGCCTTCTTTTTATATAGTCGTTATATATGGGACAAGTATGACAACCGATGAAGAACGTCTAACTGTAGTGAATGTTGTAGCGAGCACCCGTGTCGCTGAAGAACTCGATTTGCCGGATATTGCAATCCAGCTGAACTGTGAATACGAGCCAGAACAATTCCCTGGTGTCGTTTACCGAGTAACAGACCCGAAACTGGCCATTCTTATGTTCCGCTCAGGCCGTGCAGTGTGCACCGGTGGCAAGGACGAAGCAAACATCGAAACAGGAATCGAGAGAATGATTGCTGACCTGCGGAATGCTGGAATTGAGACATGGGATCTCGACCAAGTCGAAATCGAAGTACAAAACATGGTTGCTACCTACGCCCTCCACTACCCCGAAGACTACGACGGAAACGACAAGTTCACTAACGAACCTCTCGCCGGTGTACCACGAAAACTCAACTTGAACAACCTCACATTCCACCTTCCTTTCGACAAGGTGGAATACGAACCAGAGCAATTCCCCGGACTCATTTACCGACTCGATTACCCCAAGGTTGTCTGTCTCATTTTCGGCAGCGGCAAAATGGTGATTACAGGAGCACGGCACAAGGATGAAATCCTTGAAGCAGTCGAAATCATCAAGGATGAACTCGCTGACCTTCTCTAATCGTAGGAAACAAGAGAAGCGTTGATGGTCTATTGGGACTGTGGCCCAACATGGGCAAACACCCGCTCCGCATGTCATCTCCATTGATGCTCGTGCTGTTGCTGGTGCTCGCATCCAGCCAACCACTCCTCTCATCGCAACTTCCCGACCAATCTCCAGTGATGCATTCATCGTCTGAAGACCCGGGCGTCAATGATGTACCAGTTTGGAGAGTCGGCGACAAATGGGTGTATTCCGGAACGTTTGATCCAACCAAACTGGTCACAGACTCGGGAGTTCAAGCCACTGTTGGAGAAATCTATGGCGACACAACCGCTGAGGTCATGGCGATTTCCGAACGCGCTGTCGACAACATGTCTGTACTCGCCTACACGTTGCGAACATCAGCGAATTTTGATAAATCTGGCGTATCGCTTGAAGGTTATACTGGAAATGTATACATCACTTTCGAGCAGACCGAATACCTTCGCGTCAGTGATTTGTCATCGATGAGAAGTGATTTACAACTCTACATTCGATTTGTACCGTTCGGTTTGTCAAGCCTCGCACAGATTCTCGGCGACATTACCATCACCACAACATACAGTCCAGTGAATGAAGTGTATGATTTCCCCTTGCGTAAAAACGAACAGTGGACCACCTCGACCACGGCGTATACCGCATGGTCTGGTTCTAGCGACTACATCACGCCGTTCCCCGTACCTGTTAGCGATACCAACAGTACGACTTGGGAAGTGACAAGTGTGGGCAAACCGCGCAACAGTTACGGTCAAACGATTGCTTACGGAGGTTGCAATGCCTCGTATGAACTCTCATCCATCGACAGTGATGGCGAACCGAGTGGCTACCGTTGGTATTGTCCTGATGCACGAAATTATGCGTGGCTACATACCGAAGATGATATTGGACTGATTATTGATTTTAGGCTTAAACAGTACATGCCGATTGAATCCACGGGTGTCGACCAGTACAACAATCCCGGTACGAGAGACGAATGCTTGGCTGTCGAATTGGAAAACGACATTACCGCTCTAAACACACCGGTTGGTGTTTGGGTCAATGCATCAGCAAACTGCTTCACAAGTATCGGTGGCATCCCACTTGAAATCCGCCATGAAACGGCAAACAGCGTGCAAGAGGTCACAACCGCTTCAAACGGAAGTGCGTTTGTAACCATCAATGCGGGCGAAAAAGAAGATGCATCTGATTCGGCACTCGACTGGGCAAGCCATGGCATCGTTGCGAGTGTTCAATCATCAGCTGAGGCAGCCTACGGAACTGCTGTTGGAGTATCAACACTCACGCTCGACGAATATCTGGTCGGGCTTGACTTAATCGCAAGTGATGATTTTGCGAAAATTCTTCGAAACAGAAGTGGTGTACTTACCGAATTAAACTCGCTTTCAGGGTGGAACATTCTCCCCAACGATACACTCTTGATTGAAGTGGCCGTTCAAAACCGAGGCATAACATCCAGTGCGCCGACGTCAATGAGCATCAATCGCCCTGACGGACAGACTTCCTCCCATCCCCTCCCTTCACTCGCAACCTATGACGCACACAAAGTAAATTTCACGTGGACGGTTCCAAGTGACCAAGTAATCGGCGGCGTTCCAGTCTCATGGCATGCTGACCCAGATGGCGTTAATTCAGCAGACGCAAATCCGTTTAATGATGAGGCTCTCATCATGTTGTTTGTTGGACGGTTACCCACTCCGGTAGTCGCACAAACTGTTTCGAATACACTTGAACCAGTAATGCTCAATGCGAACGAAAGTTTTGATGAAGATGGCGGTACTGTGACGTGCATCTTTGAGATTCCATTCGATGATGGAACGCGAACTTGGGCTCGCGAAAAAGTACCCTCACAATCATGTTTGACCGAATGGACCTGGACGGATGACGGAGAATATCCTGTTGAAGTGACCGTCATTGATGAAGAAAAAGACGAACGGACTGCAATCATGAATGTCGTGATTACCAATCGAAACCCTGAGATTCAAATTTTGAGTTCGAGAACCGAGGTGAAGGTAGAACACCCGATTACACTGTACGCCTTCGCAAACGATTCTGATTCAGAAGATGTATGGCCGGGGCTGGTGGATGTCCACTGGCCAGACACCCTGTGTAACGAAGGATACTACACCCGTGTCTGTACGACAACCGCCCCTACCGAAGGAAGTCACACCTTTACTGCCGTAGCCACGGACGATGACTATGCAACCACATCTACGACCATCGACATCCAATTCACGAATATTGCCCCGTACAGTGCTTCAATTGCGCTGCAGAAAAACAACCAATTTCTAGAAAGTGATGAACAACAAATCTGGCATTTAGATGAAGATGAAGATGTTATTGTGAAAGGGCAAGCGCTTGATTCGGTGGATGATGTCGAAACGTTGACGCACACGTGGTGGCCAGACAATGAACAACCCTCGCTGATGTACACGTTCACTGGACGAACATCGACATTCCCCATGCATTGGGGCAACTCAGGCCTTCATACCGTTCGATTGGAAGTTCGAGACACGGATGGAGAAGCGAGCATGATTGAAGAGCGATGGATTAACATCAGAAATGTTCCACCCGTAGTTCAACCTCTGGTTTCGTTGCTGCCTGTTGCAGAGGGACAAACGGTGACCATTGAAGGAAACTCTACCGACACGGCAAGCGACATTGCCTCGCTTGTCAAATGTTGGGACATCGACCCTGGGATAGACAGTGATGATCGAGGTGGAGCGGATGATGATTGTGACATCGTTGGCGATGTGTTGACGTATGCGTGGAACCGAAGCGGTTCCCACACCATCATCTATCACGTGACAGATGACGACGGAGCGCAGACGAGTGAAGTCCTTGTGGTCGAGGTCTTGAACATGCCACCAATTGTACGGGTGCAAACAACAGATTGCATCGCCTATCAAGCATGCTACCTCAGCGCAGAACAGACCATCGACTCTCTCAACGATATTGGCGGACTCACGTTTGTTTGGGATTTAGACACCACGATTGACAGCAACGGCGACGGGATTAAAGACAATGACGCCGATGTAGTCGGCTCCTCTGTCAGCCATGTATTCCGCGATTCGGGAACGGTTCAAATCAAAGCCATGGCATGGGACGAAAACCCAGAACGGCCCGGCCAATCAACGGTGACGATTAACGTCGCTCCGCCCGAACGTACATCGATTGAGCAGGTGAGTGCAGCCTTCATTGGCGAAGATGCAAATGGCCTGGCACAACTCGGTTTGTTAGCCATGATTCTGATGCTGCTTGCGATGTTCACTCGAAAGAGGAATGTCAAGCAATCAACTGACGGCTGGCAAGACCCAGAAAACGATACTGACGACTACACCAACAGAGCATTTGAAGCCCAAGCGCTCCTCGATCAAGTCGATTCACGACGACCATCCTCTCAGCCAAACACAATGTCGTTTATCCGTGTTGCAAACCAAGACCAAACTACAGGGCATGAAGCCTCGGCTCAATTGATTCAAGGAGAAATAGTACCAACATCTGTTGATAGTTCACCTCCGATACCTACCGGAGGTCTGCCTGAAGGCTGGACAGTTGAGCAGTGGTCGCATTATGGTCATCAATACCTTGAAGCGCAATCACCAGAGCGGTAAACTACGAAACACACGCAAATCAAGTCTTCAAGTATGAGAACGCTTTCGGAGTACTATGAATCGCTTTGGCCCAGTGGTCTTTGCATTGATATTTCTTATGCTTGCCGCTCCACTTAGCGGCATGGTCTCATACCATACGAATGCACTTTCCGAACGCAATGTTCAGTCCGCTGAAGGTTGGAATAAGGAGATTGACGTCCCAACATGGAGAATTGGTGATGAGTGGGTCTATGAAACCAAATTTGATGTGGCTCAATTGATTGCGCAAGCCAACGTTTCGGCATCCCTCAACACCCTCACGGGTGACACGACCTACACGGTCGAGGACATATTGTTCGTCACCCTTAACGGAACCCAGACACTCGTCTACAAACTGGTAATCGATGGAGACTTCACCTCAGGTAACAACGGTGCTACGCTTGAAGGGGTGACTGGAAGACTCAATATTGGCTATGAGGGCGAAGACCTCGTTCGTGTTCGCGACCTTGCCGTTGTGAACTCAGAGTTCACGCTTGATGTACGGTTTAGGCCATTCAATCTCGGCTTCCTTGAACAAGACATCGGAGTAATCACCTTTGACACCTTTTATTCACCTGCGAAGGAGAAGTTCGATTTCCCTCTCCATACCGGCGACCAGTGGTACATGCCGTTTTACAGCGGCACGGGCGTAACAGGCAGTTCAGATTACTTCGATCCAACAGAATTCGACACAGAAAGTCCTGAGAACAACAGCTGGCAAATCACGGCAGAGGGCATACCTACCGATGGGACTGAGAACATAGAATACACGGGTTGTGATGATTCTTTCAAGGTCAATGAATGGAACGAAACGGGCGTATCACAAGGCTACAACTGGTACTGCCCAGCGGTACGCTACAACGCTTGGATGCGAGTGAGCAACGCAGCCGGATTCACCATAGACTGGTTGCTGAAGAGTTATTCACCTGCAGACTCATACGGTGTTTCGGCAAGTTCGACTCCTGGAACACGAAACATCGAAGTCGATGTGGACCTCCAATTTTTGGCAACACTCCCAAATTCAGAACAAATGGTTACGGCGACCTACGCCACCTCACCCAGTGGTACACCTCAAGGCAACACGAACATGCAAATTCGATACGAATCAACAAACTTGTTGGCAAGCCCAACGACTGACGGCTCTGGAGTCATCAATTATCTGCTCGATATCTCAAACGGCACAGATACTACACCTTCGAGTGACGATTTTTCGAGTAACGGGCTTATCGTTTGGGACCCTGTCAACGATATTATCGGCGCAACGACAATTGTCATTGATTTGAATGTGGTCGCCATTGACTTGGTTGCACAATCCGATTCAATCATCGTGACACGCACGCGCGGAACTGATGTGGCGACATTGAACAAAGCCATTGGATATGGAGCGTTGCCCGGCGACACACTCTCCTTTTCGATTCCTGCACAAAACCGAGGCGTCTTGACTTCACCTGCTACGGAAATTGAAGTTACCACCCCCGACGGAGCCAGCATCCGTGAATCGGTACCGGCTATTCCATCCTATAGCGAGCAACGAATCACGGTCAATTGGACCGTACCTGCTGATGCTGCGATAGGAAATCAATCGCTTTCGTTCACTGTCGACCCCGATGAGTTGGTAACGGAAGACGCAAACCGTTCAAACAACGATGCGTCTGTTGACATTTTCATCGGACGTGCACCGACAGCGTTGTTCACCTATGAAGAAGGCAAATACACGTTCGAAAACATCATCCTCAACGCATCAGCGAGTTTTGATGAGGACGGAGGAGATGTCGATTGCCGCTTCGAACTTGAATCAAAACCAGGCCTCATTGAAGTCCTTGAAGCACCTAATTGTGTAACACAATGGAACTGGAGTAACGATGGCGACTGGATGGTCAAAGTCATCGTCTTTGATGAAGAACTCGATGAAGATATCATTGAAATGAACGTAACCGTCCTCAACCGTGCACCTTACCTCAACCTCAGCATGCTCGAAAGTATCGAGGTGGAATCCCAAATCACACTCGACGCTACTGACAGCGGCGATATCGACAGTGTTTCGCCTTCAGGTCAACAAGTCAGCATCACGTGGCCGAATCTCAATTGCCAAGAAGGGCTTACGCAACCAACCTGCACCTTCACACCTATGGGTGAAGGGCCCGTTCTTATCACCGCTGTAGCAACAGACGATGATGGAGCGACAACAACCGTGAACAGCACACTGG
This sequence comes from Candidatus Poseidoniaceae archaeon, assembly GCA_022424925.1. GTDB lineage: Archaea > Thermoplasmatota > Poseidoniia > Poseidoniales > Poseidoniaceae > MGIIa-L1. Next base: position 14,769 of record JAKMGM010000012.1, read on the forward strand.
ATGTTCTCAATGTAGCGCCAACCCTCGCGTACCCGGAACTCTATCTTGGCGGGATGAACATGACACCGAACAGCGCAGGTGTTTGGGAATTGAATGAAGATGAGGTTGCATTGCTTCGAATAATAGGCGACGATACGCTTTCTGACCGTGACGACCTCAACATTGAGTGGATTCCTTCAGACATCGTAGAGAACTGGAGTGAAGTGACCAAGGGGCCGTCATCGGCAGTCACCCTTTCATGGCCGGAATCCGGCTTACACACGATTCAAGTTACTGCTTATGATGACGACGGCGCACAGTCAATGATTCGCACTGCCTTGGTGAACATTCTCAATGTACCACCTACGATTTCAGGCCTCGGTTCCAGCATTCCTATTTTCGAAGACGATAACGTCACGCTCAGCGTCGATGTCTTCGATACGGCGTCCGACATGGACACACTGGAAGTGTGCTGGGATGCAGATGCGATGGTTGACAGCAACAGTGATGGAAACATGGTCAACGATTGTGAGATGCAAGGACTTGAAATGACAATGTCATGGCCAACCCGTGGCATTCGCCAGATTACGGCAACTGTTACTGACGATGACGGAGCGAAAGCCCTCACTTCAGTGAATGTAAGTGTTCAAAACCTCGCGCCTTCAGCAGCCATCACGAATTCATCAAACGTGTTTGAACTCATGGAAGGGGACAACATCACCCTTTCTGGAATCACTTCTCGTGAAACTGCTAGCGATAAAATTACGCTTCAATACGACTGGGATAGCGACCTCATCGACAGCGACCTCGACGGCCAAATGACAGGAGAAGTTGATTACAGCGGCGTAGAATACACCATTACGAATCTCGACCCAGGCCAGTGGACGTTCACGTTAACCGTTACCGACGATGATGGAGAGACCTCAACATCAACCATAACGCTCACCGTTACAGAACAGCCTGCTGATGGATTCATTGAAAGTGTAAGCGAAGCAATTGGCTCAGTGCCAACTGCTATCATCGGCATACTAGCCATCGTTGTTCTCGTACTTGCCACCTTCCTACTAATTACGCGCTCAAAGGAGGAAGAAACGAGTGAGAAGGCTTCTCCGTTCTCGGCTGTACCAACATTGGAACCAATGGCCGCTGCTGCACCTCAACCGGCGTATACGGCACAACAGCCTGCGTATTCAGCACCGCCTGAACTGCAGTCTCCAAACACCATGTTCGCATCGCAACAACCCGAACTCTACGCACCACAACCAGCAGCAATTGACCCATATGCTGCAGATTACAGCACGGCCTCTCCGGCTCAAACAAGCGATGCCCTCAATGCCTTAACGGCCTTATCTGAACCTGTAGCACAACAGCCAGCCCAACCCACAACGACTCAAGTACCTCAATCCGGCCCGGCATTACCTGCTACCGGTCTCCCACAAGGTTGGACGATGGAACAATGGCAGCACTATGGCGAACAGTACTTGGCTGCTCAAATGGGCCAACACGCGCCAGCTCAGCCGACAACTACCAATACCCAAAGCGCATCTGCAAGCACAGATATGTCAGCATTCCTTGATGACTTTGACCTCTGAGCGTGGAAATACATGGCGAGTTTATGGCAGTTTTTTGGATTACCCAACCCCGATGCTCCGGCAGGCGAACCAAAGCCGCCAACCCGTGAAACTCCCCTTGAGCAACCAACGCCATCCCTACAATCGGCACCAAAACTTACAGTGACACCGAAAGAACCTGCCCAGCCGTCAGCGAAGCCAATGCTCACGTTACAAGATGAGGTTTCAGCACATGTCCTGCCCAAGTCACCTCCACCGAAATGGAAAGGCCCAGTGACTGCCGAAGGTGAAGCGTTTCATGACCTTGGCGCCCATGTGCGCGTCAAACGTTCCTTGCCGCGACGTGCATTGAGGTATGTTTCGCCGGATGCGATGAATCGAATCCCAACACGTGAAATGGCACGACGTGTACAACAAGGCGACTCAGTAATTGTTGACTTACGAACGATGGTTCACATGGACACCCACCAAAATGTCTGTCGAAGGGAACTCCAGCACATGGGAAACGAAACGGGTATCGGGGTATTCGCACTTGATGCGGAAGACAAACTACTGCTTCTACCTGGAAAAGACGTCGTTGTGGACATAGGAAGACACGAACTCGGATTGCAATCGCTTCTGTCGGATTAAGACATTCCACCCGTGGAAAAAGACTGCAAAAGCGCCATTGCCTCACCGGCGATTCCCAAAATGGTTGGTTCCTGTCCTTCAATGATTGATGCATGTTGGCCCATCGGCCCGGCAAAATCGTATCCACCTGCTTTTCCGACCCACGAATCGTTCAGGACCAGTTCGATCAAACGTTCATCAGAAATGGCTTCCAATTCTACGATTGAATGCTCAACAAAAAAACGCCATTGTTCGTGAACTTGAACCCCCGTCGCCGTCCAAACTTGGTGACGACGCCCGGACAGACGGTGAAGCATCAT
>JAKMGM010000053.1 GCA_022424925.1 Candidatus Poseidoniaceae archaeon
TTCCTGATTCGCATCCAAAATGGCCGGGAAGCCACGCAGATACTGGGCGAGGAGGGGGGGCAGTGGTACCCTTACTGGAAAACGACCTCTCAATGGGGTTAAAGAGCGACTTGACTGCGTTTTGGGTTCACCTCCTCACCGATGATTCAGCACAACATCCAAAGGTTCCGAAAAAATTCGATCTACAACTTACACCTTGGAATTCCGCAATGTCCACTGCACGTCAAGCCTCCGCCACGTATGCGGCAAATATGGGCTATGATATTCTCCGCCTTCACGGGACCAAAGTTAAAGGAAAACTGGATGATGAAGAGGTTTCAGGAACCGCCTATTTCCAGAAAGTTTGCGTTCAAGCGCCTTCTGTTCCGTGGTATTGGGGCATGCTCCACCTCGATGATGGCTCGTACATCGATTGGTTTCTCCCACACGTATCGTTTACCGTGAGTGCCCGGGACAATCGGCCGTGGAAACGTCGAGATTTCGGCCACATTGGTCTGTCTCAGGGCGGTCTATTCCATGACCCAGTGAACAAACGAAGTGAGAAATTCACCAATGTATCCGTACGCAAGTCTGCATCGAATCGAACTGAAGGGGAGCACGGTCAATCACCCGGAGCGCCACTGCCGGTGTTTGAAATCAAAATGTGGAACGGAAGAACGAGTATTGAATTGAAAGTGAATGCAATCGAGCGCGCACACTGGACATTTAACCAACCTACACGAGGGGGGCTCAAGTCGCATCTGACCTACAATGAATACCCACTCGAAATGGAATATCTGCGCATACGAGACGAATTTGGCGTACGAAAAGAATCTGACTATTCATGGGCTCGAGGTAACGCTGAGCACTCCTGGGGTTTGCTTCATTGAGCAAATCACAACCGAGTACTTTTCACAACTGCGCCACTGCTGTCAAGGCAAGGTATTATGTGCGAGGAGCGATAGACACTGAAGAGGAGACATTGCAATGAGCGAAGAATCCGATGCCGCTGAAACCACCACACCCGACGTTCATACAACGGATGAAGCAAAGCAAGAGGCGGAGCAAGCTCGTCTAGCAAAGACCTTCAGGCTCATTGCCGGTGAAGAAGTACTCCTCACCAAACGGCCGAGCACTTTTGCTTTCCTTGGTATGTATCTTCTCGGTCTTCTTGTCCTAGCCATACACTTCATCTTCGACAATGCGAACTCGCTTTCAAGCGAAGATTCCAGCGGATTTGTCAAATTCGCACTGTTCATGATTGACATTACCGGTGGTGAAAAATACCCATTCGGGTTTGTGTTCGTCATGCTTTTCCTCACTTGGATGAACCGTCTTGTGAACGTCTCAACCTCTGGTCGATGGGTGACCATTGGGCTACTCATCATCACTCTGACGCCGCTTGTGATTCAATTGGACGATGTGCTGTACTGGATTACAGACTTGTGGATGGATGAACCAATCGGCGACTTCATACCAATCGGTCAGTACAGTTACAGCTTGTTTGGTTTGGTCTTTGTTTCCATCTTCATGGCGTTAACCTACAACTACCAGCGAAGTTTCCATTACGCAGTCACCAGTGATGCTGTGATTTTTGAACACAGTTTCCTTTTGTCACGCTCGCACCGTCGAATTCTGTTCGACCGCATTTCCGAAGTCTTGGTTGAACGAACCCCCGTAGGAACGCTTCTTGGATTTGCAACCGTCACCATTCTGACAGATTCTGGTGTTGGAATTGTTGAAGAAAGCACCGGAGCGGGTATCTCTGGCGCCATCCCCGGCACGACTGAAAAAGAAGGAGATTCTACCGCTGAAAAGGCAGGCAAAGGCATCCTTCGTTCGGTGATTGGCTTGCTCACCTACCAAAGAACAATTCGCACCGTTCGTGCAGACCCAAAACACTGCATGTACAACATTCGCAACTGGGAAAGCGCCAAAGCATTGCTCAATGAAAAACACAAGGAACACAGTCAATCGAACCTTCTTCGAGACCTCAAAGACACCATTGTGTCCACATCTGACGATTGATGAACCGTCTCAGTTCAGCGAGTGTTTCAAAAACTGTATCCCACTCCATCCGCTTGGGGCGATACCATGAGCGATGAAGAAGTACTGCAAGGACCTATTGAAAAATTGCGAGACGGCGACCTTGACGGTGCACTGGAACAACTTGATGCGCTGATGGGTTCGCACAAGAAAAACGCACAAGTTCATCACATGTATGCTGAATTCGCTAACATGAAGAACACTGAGGCCCAAGACGATGTGATCCCTGGTGGTAAAATCATGATGGCGTACAAGAAAGCCATGCAACTTGATGAAGAGAACATGGAATACATCGGAGATTTCGCTACATTTGCTTTGGAATGCCGAAGAATCCCTGTCGCAGTTAAGGAATTCCAACGCTACGCTCGCCGACTTGAGATTGAAGACATCCCTGTCGATGAAGTTCTTTTCACCGCAAGCCGTAACATTGTCGACGCTATTGAGGTCATGGACCCAAGCAAGAAGAATCCTATGGTTCAACCTTGGTTGAAGCAAGCGTTGATTTGGTCTGTGGGTGGATTAGGCTATTCACCAGAAGAAGCTGCAGAAATGCTTCTACGAGAAGAGTGAGGTGAATCGATGACGAACCAAAGTGTTCGTCTCGCCTTCCGAATAGGCTACCTTGGCGATGCCTACCATGGAAGCCAAATACAGCCTGATGTTAAAACCGTTCAAGGCGAACTTATACGCGTGTTTCAAAGTCTGAAATGGCTCGATAAGGATTCGAAAGAGCATAACCTCGTACTCTCGAGCCGAACCGATGCTGGAGTTCATGTACGTGTAAACGGTGGTGTTGTTCACATTGACAGAGCGTTGTGGTCTGCACTGACGCCTCGAAAAATGATTCGAGCGTTGGATGATCGGTTGCCAAACGACATCGCTTTTCTTGACGTTCGAGAAGTTGATGAGACGTGGAATCCACGGCTTGCCAATCATCGTGTGTACCGCTATCGTCTCGAGGGGTTGGAATTTTGGAGGGACCCTGGGGAACAATTCACGCAATGGCTTCGCATGTTCGAGGGCACCTATGATGCAACGAATTTCGCTCGCCTTGAAGAGGGTAAGAACCCGATTCGCACCGTCTATTCGTGTACGCCGTGGATTGTCGAAAACCGTACAGTTGGATTCGAAATTATTGGAGAAGCGTTTCTGTGGAATCAAGTTCGAAGAACTGCAATGGCTTTGCACCGTATGTGCATTGGTGAAGTCACCCCTGAGGAGGTTAAACGCGCACTTGACCGGCCAGACATTAATGCAGACTTTGGCGTAGCTCCTGCTGATTGGCTCATTCTCTGGGGTGTTGATTGGGATGGGTTGAAAATGCCTGCTTCAAAGCTGGAGTTCGAGTGTTTTACCGCCCCACCGAAAGGGCCAGCCGTCGAGCGAACGATGAGAAAGCGATGGAGAGAGGGTGCTCGGCATGAAATGAAGAGTCTTCTCTACCACGAATGGGCGGAAATTGGTGAATTACCTATCGTACGGCATACGTGATTACTTTACATTGACATGCAATATATCGCCATCAACCAGCGTTAAGCGCTCGCGTAAAAAGGAGCATGCGATGACTTCGACAACATCGGTATGACGAGTGAGGTCAGGTATCAACAGTGCACATTCCACAGTGGTATCACCGTGCACGAGTTCTGCGAGAAAAGCTGTAGCGCCACCGAATGAAACACCATCACGCAGGAAACCTCGGATTCGATGAGCTTCATGCTTACTGACATCAATACTTGACGCAAGAGTGCGGTTTTCGTCCGAGGCGTCGAGCGTATCAATTCCTGATTTCTTGCGAAGCGCAATGTAGTGTATCAAGTCTTCACCCTCAATGTTTAGATTGAGCGTTCCAGGCCAGGCCGTTCCCCCAAGTATGTTCTTGAATTGCTCTTGGTAGTGAGGTTGAGCCATGAAAACATGGGCTCGTCCGAGTCCACTGCTCACAGTACCTGTAAGGCGCATAACACGCCCAATTGAATCACCTTTTTGAGTGCATGGTTCACACCGTGCATGAGAACTCCAAGTGCGAAAGAACTTGAATGTCGGAGGTTTGGGACGTTTGAGGAGAACATATGCCAGGCGACCTTTCATGGATGAAAACTCGATATGATGAATTGTCAGAGAAGTCGTTACTGTGGGAACCACCGACTCTCGAAAGTCCGAATGAACCGCGATGCCGAATGAACGGCAAGCCAACAATCATGCTATCTGCGAACAACTACCTGAATCTCACCACGCACCCAAAGGTCAAGCAAGCCATGCTCGATGCAACCGAAAAATACGGGGCTGGAAGCGGTAGTGTTCGAGCCATTGCAGGTACGATGGACATCCATCTCGAAGCTGAAAGAAAGGTTGCTGAATTCAAAGGGGTGGAGGCTTCACTGATTTATTCTGCAGGTTACACCGTCAACGTCGGGCTCATTCCCGCCTTGGTTACAGGGCCTCAAGATGTCATCATCAGTGATGCATTGAACCACGGCTCGATTATCGATGGAGTGCGACTCACGAAAGCAAGCAGAGGCGTATATGCCCACAACGATATGGGCGAACTGGAGGCCGTTCTCAAAGCACACGAGTCGTCTGAACGGAAATTGATAATCACCGATGGCGTGTTTTCGATGGACGGAGACATTGCTCCGCTCGATGAAGTTAACAAGTTGGCTCAAGAATATGGTGCGATGGTGTATGTGGATGACTGCCATGGTGAAGGGGTTCTTGGTGAAAAAGGAGCAGGAATCGTAGCACACTTCAACCTCCAAGGTAAGGTTGATTTCGAAACGGGCTCATTTTCCAAAGCACTCGGTGTTCAAGGAGGCATTCTTGCAGGAACCGAAATGACGCGAACGCATGCATTGAATCACTCACGCTCGTGGCTACTCTCAGGTTCACAACCACCCGGTGTGGCGGCCGCACAAAAAGCAGCAATTGAAGTGCTTATGGATGAGCCGGAACACCATGCACGGCTATGGGAGAACACCAATTATTTCCGGAAAGAATTGCAGTCCCTTGGATTTGATACTGGGGATTCAGTAACACCAATTATTCCTGTAATGTGTGGAGCATCAAGTGTCGCAAAAGCAATGACCAGAGCACTCGGAGATGAAGGAGTCATGGCAGGCGCAATCGTGTTTCCGATGGTTGCACGTGACAAGGCAAGAATACGCACGCAAATGTCCGCTGGGCTTACGCGAGATGATTTAGATGAAGTTCTTCGTTTGTTTGAAAAAGTTGGCCCCACATTGGACCTTATCTAATGTCAGGAAACCGACAGCTTCATTCTTCCTCGAACCCATCGACAACGGACAAAAGTTCACTGTCACCATCAGCGATTTCCTCTGCATTTCTCATCGGTTCACTGTCAGGGATTGGGAGCCCCTCAAACGGGTTTTGGTCGTCTTCAAGAAGACACAACAAGCGCCATCGTGGCGCCCATGAGAGATGAACATACAGCGGGCCTGGCAAGAGCAGTAGAAGCCAAATCAAACTGGAGGGGAGGTCCATCAAATCGGTTAATGCAATCGTCAGTAAGCCGAGGCCTACAAACGGCATCGGATACAGTATGGAACGCGGTGGTGTTACCGGAAACCGTTTGGAGAAGCGGACGATGACCAGTGAAAACATGCCAAGGAGCAAACATGCAACCATGATAAGTGCAGAATGAAAAATCCAATTTGTCAACCAACTGGAAGAATCTTGGGCAAATCTGTATGGCAGGAGCAAGGCCAGTGAAACCAAAAATCCGTAAAATGCTGCGATATTGGAAGGGTGAGACAGCCAGAGTGGTAATGCAGTGAAGCGTCGAGACAGCGAGGCTCCCAGCAGTGTTTCACGCTCATTCATGCTCAAAGCGTCAAG
>JAKMGM010000115.1 GCA_022424925.1 Candidatus Poseidoniaceae archaeon
ACTCACCTCAACCACACCAATCCGCTGTACAATCCCGATGGTGAACAGATGGCACACGTTACTTCACTTGGCTGGAAAGTAGCGCTCCAAGGTCAACGGTTCACGCTGTAATTTCGGTGACAGTGTAGTCGCTGAGAACGATTACTTCGACGATATAGTCGACGTTTTCACCGTTGTCTTCATGCGTACAGCCGGCAGCGCCACCGACCGTTGCATCAACCGAGATTTCAATAGAATATGTGCCAAGTCCAGCGCCGTCTGCATTGAGCCCCGCCTCTATATCTGCCATAGAAACCCCGCTTACGTTTCCAATGAGCGATGCATCGTACCATTCAACCACTGTTTCATGAGATGCTGGACCGGAATCTTGGTTTTGCCCACTTGCTGAACCGTTGAATTCACTGTGCGAGAGTATCCCGGTAATGGTGTCTGCACCAGATGTGTCGTCGCTAAATGCACACCCTCCAGGGACAACCCCACTGCGCGTTTCGTCTTCGGAATAGGTCATTATAATCCGAGCCCCGACAATGTTTAGAGAATCATCGTTGAGCGAATCGGTGGAAATATCGCTCAAGGTGAATGAAGCACCGTCTTCGATGTATTCTCCTCCGTTATCGAGTTCGAAATATTCGAAAACGGCCGTGACTTCATAGTCTCCCGGTGTCGTTGAAATCGATTCTGAAGCCTCAGGCTCCAGTACAAAATACGATGCCTCAACACTTGCGACAAGGAACAGGACGACAACCGCTCCTATGCCCATCGGTTTCTGTGCCGGAACGGCATATCTGCCGAACGGATTGTCGGCCGAACTGTCTCTAAATGCACACAATATGAAGTGAGTTGCAAAGGCGGCAGCCATTGCGGGAACGGATGGAAAAACATCGTCGCCATAGCCGAGAATTGTCCAAATGATAACGCCAAAAAGCGCCGCCATCATCATGGCAATTGTGTGCTGCGAATCCGGCTCGTAACCTGTCATCCGTACCAACAAAAGGGGTACAAAAATGCCGCCAAGGCCGTACACGGCGAGTACGACCAATTTGAATACGGAATCCCCGAAACCAGGCATTTGTTGCCCAACCAACGAGATAAGTGTAGCAAAAGCGGCCACTGCGAGCGTTACCCGCTTTGTCGTTTTGTGGTCTTGACTCCATTGTGGCCTGACGTCATCCGTGATTGCTGCGGTACATGCCAAGACCTGACTATCAGCAGTTGACATTGTAGCAGCAAAAATTGAAGCCAAAATAAGTCCGCCGAGGAACGGGTTGAGTTGTTCCATTGCTAACAACGGCAATCCGGTTTCTGCACCGTCTGCACCGAGTTCTGGTAGCAAAACCCGACACGCGAGGCCAATGAGGAACATCAGCGCAATGAAGGGTGTTTGCCAAACGAAGAACCACACCATGGCTTGCTTGCGGTCATTATCGTCTTTGAGCGTCATGACTCGGGAAACGACTTGAGGTTGGCCGGCAACACCCAGTCCCCCGAGGAAAAAGGCTGCTATCCATAGCGTTGCTCCAAATTTCAGTCCGGACGGAAAGAGACTCACCATAGCAGGCTCGATGCTTTCCAGTTGGTTGTGCAATCCCGAGAAACCACCTGATTGTTGGATGGCAACGACGCAAAGGATGGTTGAGCCCACAATCATAACACACGACTGGGCCGCATCTGTCCAAATTGAAGCTCGAATACCACCTGCGTAGCAATAGGCGACGACCAATACAAATCCGATGAGAATTCCAATTGTTGGCGACCAATTCAGCATCGTTTCAAGCGCAACGCCTCCGGCGGTAAGCTGAGCAGCAGCGTAGATCGAAAGGAAAACAACCGAGAGAACGGCTGCTGTTTTTGCTTCAGGAGAGCCAGTAGTGTTTGATACAAGTGAAGACAACGAACGGATTCCACGCTCTTCCCCCTGTTTTTGGATATATTTGTAGAGCCATATCCACGCAACAAGTTGTCCGATGGTCGAAACCAAAGCAATCCAAATCGCAGAGTAGCCATTGAGGAAAATGAAACCGATGAAACCAATGAACATGTACCCGGAATTCCAGGTACTCACGGCTGAAAGTGCTGCTAAAGCAGGATGCATACCCCTTCCGGCAACCAAATAATCGTCGGTCGTGTCTTCTTTAACACGCATTGAAGCCAAGCCTACGCCTGCGAAGAAGAACATGAACAAGAGAAAAGATGCCAAAAGAAGAACGCTACTTGCCATACAATCACTCACTCCAGTTTCCAACGATGAAGGGCTTTCTCTTCAACTTCACTCATCCGTGCTGGAATAAGCAGGCAATTCAAGCGTCCACCTTCTAACTGCTCCAACCCGCCGATTGTCGTTGAAACAATACGCTGCTCCGGCGTGCCCATATCAGAGCACAATACAACCTGTACGCCATCCATGTCTTCATCCAGCAGCGTCTTGAACATTGCTTCTTGGACCGCAATTAACTGTGCTTCAGGAGGTGATGTGAATTGCTTCACGCGTTCGTCGAGTTTCGACCACATCAATTCAATTGAGCGCCGTGCATCGTTTGGTTTCATTGGTTGCTGGTCTCCAGTTCCTTGGCCGGTTGGGTCCAGGTCGAACAAGACCAGGGAATGCAGGCCGCGAGCCTTGTTGACAGCAATCATTTCAAGCGGAGAAGTCGCTATCCAACCGCCGTAAGGGTAGGTTAGGGTTGTCTGTCTACCGAAGCGATAGTTCGACAGACCAACAGCGCCAGTCACG
>JAKMGM010000130.1 GCA_022424925.1 Candidatus Poseidoniaceae archaeon
CCTCACGACCGTGGCTCACAATTGTGGACTGCGGAAGAAGGACCTTCACGGCTTTTGCTTGGAAGCATAGACCGTTGGGTTGGTGCACTGGTTGCCGATGACGGCATTTCGATGCCATTTATGGGCGGTACACAATCCGTATCTGCAGCCATACAAGCTCGTTCTGATGGCATCGTTGTCGGCACTACTGCCGTGGACCACATGCTTCAGATTTGGGCTCCCTCCCTCAGAATCTCCTGGATGGCGGGCGATGGAAAGAAAGTTTCAGCCGGAGATGAAATCGCTACTCTTTCAGGTGATAAGGAGACACTCCTCGCAATGGAACGCAGCATCCTCAACCTTTTGGGCCAACTATCCGGAATTGCTACCGAAGCAAAGCGTTGGTCTGCTCGCGCCCCGGGACAGATTGCCTGCACGAGGAAAACGGTTTGGGGACTACTGGATAAATGGGCTGTTCATTTGGGCGGTGGACTTACGCACCGGTTGCACCGGAACGATGCAACCATGCTCAAAGAAAACGACCTCGCCACGATGTATGAAGAGCACGACGACCACGCCAGTCGCATCGTGGCCTACATTCAAGATTTCAACAGTGATGACTGCGGTGCATTCCTCGAAATTGAAGTTCGTGAAGACAAAGAAGCCATCATGGCGGCAGCGGCTTGGTCGCAACTCGAGAGCGCAACACTACCAAAGTTCGTCATCATGCTGGATAATTTCGGGCCCGAACGCAGTAAGGAAATCGTTGCGCAGTTGAAAGACATGGGTCTTCGAGATTCTGTTTGGCTTGAAGCCAGCGGAGGCATCGTCTTCGAACAGCTTGAACAATGGCATGAAAGCGGCATCGACGTCCTTTCAACCAGCGCTGTGAATCGAGGCGTCCCCCCGCTTGATCTCTCGATGATTGTTGACGGCGCTTGAGGCGATAGCATGGTCGAGATTGCTGCTGACCCAACGCATCCGCGCTATCAATCCCTGCTGATGCGTCACCGGCTTGAAGAGGCCGAAAAAAAAGGGATGTTGGCTGGAAGCGCGCTCATCGCTCATGGCCGTGGCGAAGCGTTCGATTACCTGCTTGGGGAGCAAACTGTGCCCAGTGCATTGAAAGCGACCCATCAAGCCCTGGCTTATCTTCTGGCAGCGCAACGTCCCGTTATCAGTCTAAACGGGAATGCAGTGGCATTGGCCGGTAAAGAATTGCTTCATTTAGCAGACCAACTCAAGTGTCCTGTTGAAATCAATATTTTTTACCGAACACCGGAGCGAATGGAAGCATTGTTGAGCCATCTTGAACAGATTAAACGAGAAGAATCGTTCGATGTTGAGATTTTGGGTGCGAATCCCGATGCACGAATTCCAGGCCTCGAAGGTCCACGCGCAAACTGCGTTCGACGCGGCATCTTTGATTCTGATGTTGTCTTTGTCCCTCTCGAAGACGGCGACCGCTGTGAAGCATTGATGGCCATGGGAAAGACGGTACTCGTGGTTGATCTCAATCCGTTGTCTCGGACTGCCCAAATGGCATCGGTGACCATGGTTGACGAATTGACAAGGGTTGTGGCGAACATGAACATCGCTCTTACCAACCAACCTCACCCCTTCGTCGATGACACGTTCCAAAACGAAGATGCGCTCAGCGCTGTTCTCGTTCACATTCGAGATTACATCACTTCGGCGTGATCCCCCTCAAGCCACCATAACCGGCTAGGCAGCACTTTTCAAGGGCGACTGTACTTCAGTGCCGTGACTTGAGATTTTCAGTTAGCGTCGTTATTATTCCCACCCACTTCAATTATTAGTTTCTATAAATAGTTATTATCACTGCGAAAAACAGTGAGTAATATGAACAATGCCGATGCACAACAACTCCTTCCAGTCACCGTCCTCACTGGCTTTTTAGGGTCCGGAAAAACAACGTTGCTCAACCAACTTCCCGAACGCCTGAATGCACGTCGTTTTACGCCTAATTCGAACTAGGACTCTTCCGTTGAGTATCCACTCGCTCAGAATATCAAAAGCGTTCTTGCAGTTTCGTGGAAAGTCGAGAAGCAATACTTTGACCCACACCGGAACACGATGCGTCTCCACCAAGATCGTAGGTGAGTCCTTTACCATCTCGTAGGTGGTCAGCAACACTTTCGTCAATGAGACTTCCAATTTGAATCAGTTCATCATCGCTGTTTTTTCGACCGAGCCAATCCATCATGAGTTGGATTGAATTAATGCTTGCAATCGGGTTGACTTTGTTCATTCCAGCGTACTTTGGAGCAGAGCCGTGGACCGGTTCAAAGAACGCATTTTTGTCACCGATGTTTCCAGAGGCTGCCATGCCCATGCCGCCTTGAAGAACTGCGCCAAGGTCTGTAGCAATATCGCCAAACATGTTTGAAGTCACGACGACATCGTAACTTTCAGGGCTTCGCGTTAACCATTGCGTGAAGGCATCGATGAATCCATAGTCAAGTTCAGTCGTAGGATAGTTTTTTGCAACTTTCTCAAAGGTACGGCGGAACAGTTGACATCCTCGCGTGACATTGGATTTGTCGATGCACGAAACTCGTTTGACACCATCGATTGGTGCCCCATTTCGGGTTTCAGCAATGTCGAAGCCCATGCGAATCAAACGCTCACTACCGTGTTCAGAGATTGGGCGGGGGTCGTAGGCAATTTCGCCTTGAAGGCCGGGGAAGGTCATTTCCGGAGGCTCGTAAGGAGTGCGCCCCATTGCGCGATCTGCACTTCGTCGCAAAAGTGAGTGGTAGAGGCCTTCGGTGTTTTCTCGAAGAATGGTCATGTCTACCATGCCAGGCTGCCAGATTTGCGTGAACTTTCCGTGAACTTTGTGTGGTACGCCTTCGTAAAGTTTGATTGGACGAAGATTAGCATACAAGTCAAGCCCGCTTCGAAGTCCGAGGATAACAGAGCCTCCGGCGAGGTCGCCGTTTGGAAGATATGCTCCGGGGTGTCCAATAGCACCAAGATAGAGTGCGTCAGCTTCTTCACGGCAAAAATCGAACGAGCCTTCAGCCCATTCTTGCCCAGTCTCAAGGTAGTGTTGGCCACCGCATTGAATGACAGTTTGTTCGAATCCCTGATTCGTATGCTTCTCGATTGTTTCGAGAATTCGTTGCGCCTCAATCGCTACTTCTCTGCCTGTCCCATCGCCCGGTAAAATGCCAATCCGATAGTCAGCCATGTTTTTTCGCATGAGCAACCCCTACATGAATACGCCCCTCGTTGAGTGATGATTTGAAGTTTTGAAGTTGAAGATTTTTGTGCGGCTGGACAGCCATTGAGCCTCATGACCAATGGACGCATCCATGCCCTAGGTTTACGGTGGAGTCATCCTGTTTTTCAGTGGAACTCAAGGTTTCTCGCACATGAGAGTATTGATAGGCTGTCATTGGGGAGAGCATGTATCATGAGCGACAAGCAACACAAGGTTTCAGGGAAGCAAGTTGATGTGAAACTCATGCCCGATGAAGTCCAGCGCTTGGTGGAAATCATGCATGGTGTAAACCCCGATTGGAACCTTGAAGACTGGCTGTCGGAACAAGCCTCGTCCATGCTTGAACTCATCCATGCTGATCTTCACAGAGAGCGACTGGTTGTTGAACAACGTCTCCATAGGCTGCAAGCAATTCAAGGACGGTTTGAGAAAGAAACCGCTCACGACATTCATCCAAACCAGAGAAACATCTTTGATTGCTTTGAACTTGAAATCGATTCTAGCCTCAAGGGTTTAGGCCAGCGAACTGCAGCCAGTGAAGACTCGAGCCACACCTCCTCGCAACATGAAGAAACCATGCATCCTGCTCAGAACTTCCTCGAATTGGTACCTGGTGATGAGAACGACGACCCCTTGCTCGCTGTCGTCTGTCAGATGTTGCTCATCCACGTTGAGACCGAAATTGGCAAGGGAAACCCTTGTGCTACTCTTGAATCTATTTTCAAAGATTTACATTCGAAGGGAATCTCTCCTGAAGAAATCGATGAAGCGCTCGACCATTCATTGATGAATGGCTCACTGCTCGAAATTGACGATGATTGTTTTGTCTCTATGACTTGAGCGGTATATTGACACATTACCACGCATTGCGAATCCCATGGCGACCAAGAAAGAGAGCGCACAGCGTCTCCGTGATTCGTTGGAATCAAAGGGCAAACTTCGCACTCGATTCGTTTTTTCTGTCGGCATGGGTGCTGTCTTTAGTATCATTATCTGGATACTCACGCGGCAATGGCAATTCGGTATTGCCTCACTTCTAGTCATCGGCCTTCTCATTCAATTCGCTTCAGAGCGAATGTCAAACAGTATTGAAGCCAGTCGCGTCCAAGCACTTTCAGACCTGGGCTGGAAGGAAGACACGCTTTCTGATGAAGAATATCTGCACCGTGTTGATAAAATTCTCAAAGGTTAGGGTTCTGAATGGATAACCCAGGTGACTTTTTCTTGCAGCACTACGCTGTCGAAGCGAAGAAGCAGCACCGTTCTCGTCTCTTCATCCGCGCTCTTTTCGTTTTCTTTCTGGTCACGCTCTCACTTGGCACCGTATGGTTTGAACCGACATTCGTTCAAGCTTTAACTGGCCTTTTCACAGCGATGACGGTTCTGTTCTACATGTTTTTTCGAACAAAGAGGAAAACACTCGAACGGCACGAAACCCTCTTTGCCTTGCTTGAGGTAGACCCAGAAGTTTTCGACAATCCATCGCGCATGAAGATTGCATTCGAGGCAGCCCAATCAGGAACGTTTCAATCACTGCAGGTTTCGAAAACGCAACGCAGGATGAGAGGTTCTGACGAGAAAGGGTTCACCTCGGGTAAAACTGTCTCTCCTCTTGACAGTGCACGTAAACGGCGAGATGCTTCGTTGTCAGATCCCATGTATGTCGGTTTAGAAGACGACCTGCGTCCGTCCGAACTTTTGGTATCTCAAGCGAATGAACGATATGAACAGAGAGCACAGGAACGCTGGGATGCGGCGGAATCAGCCGACCAAGATCTGATTGAAGCAGGCGTAGAGCGTCTTGGTGATTTGGTGCGTACTGATTGGTTTGAGAAAAACGCTAAGGAAGGAGCCGTCCAATCACTGATGGAAGCAGGTGACGATAGCGAGCCTGTTTGAGACAAGCCCAATAAGTACAACCTCTTCGGGAGTGATATGAAGACCAGTGCAATTCTCGTTGCAGGTGGTCATGGTAGCCGCTTGAACCCGTTCACGCGCTATACGCAAAAAACACTCCTTCCGCTGTACAATCGACCGGTCATTGATTTTGCACTGGGCACCATTCGAAGGGCAGGAATCCAAGACATAACGATCATCTCAAACCAATTCATAGGTCAAATTGCACAACATGTTGGGGCAGGGCTTGAAGGCGAAAAGATACACTATGTCCTCGAAGAAGAACCGCTTGGTGTGGCCGCTGCACTCAGTCTTGCACGCCCGTACAATCAAGATTGTCGAGTTTTAGTTTACTTTTCGGACAACATTACAACGCTCGAATTAACCGAAGAAGTCGCCCGATTTAACGACGCACAGAGCAGACCAGGTTGCGTGCTCCTTGCTCGCGAAGAGCAGCATCCTGAGGCGTTTGGAGTAGCGGTTATCGACGAATCAGGTGCTGTTGTGGATATTGTTGAGAAACCTGAAAACCCACCCTCCAACCTCGCAATTGGAGGCATCTATCTCTTTGATGAACAGTTTTGGGACCTTTTAGACAACGCAGTTTCTGAGCATGGAAGCTCGGTCTCGATTTCCGGAGTCACCCGCCAGTATGTTCAGCAAGGTAATGCTAAACTTCTCTCAGTCGGTCATGAAACATGGGTGGACTGCGGCACACCCGACTCGTTATTATTGGCCGCACAAATGGTGAAGGACGGCAAATTAAACCCCAACCCTCACCGTTGATTTTGCATTACAATCAAAACCTACGGCCGCCGCCATCATTGCATGAAGGTCGGTATCATCGGCGCTGGAATGGTCGGAGGGGCAATTGAGCACTGCTTTTCTCCTCAACACGAAGTGTTCGTGCATGACCCTGCGCGTGGAACAGAACTTTCAGTGATCACTGACAATGTCGATTTTGCTTACATTGCGGTACCAACGCCCCCTCATCCAGAAACCGGAGCCTGCGATACCAGAATCGTGGAATCCATCTTGGACGCCCTTCCAGAGGGGTTTACTGCGGTCATCAAAAGTACAGTTGTTCCCGGAACGACTCAACGTTATCACGAAGTGTATCCTCACCTCAAGCTTGCGTATTCGCCAGAGTTTCTTGTTGAACGTCAGCGGCTTGAAGACTTCGCCAATCAAGATATTTTGGTGTGTGGCACGCACCATGCTGACGTTGCAGAACGCGTGTTTGAACACCATCGCCAAGCCGGCGTACTGCGACGAGACCAAACGTTTCACGTGACTCCAACTCAAGCAGAGTTGGTAAAGTACACAAAAAACACATTCTATGCCATGAAGGTTACTTTCGCCAACCAGTTGTACGATATTTGCCAAGGACTTGGAGAGGATTGGTACACCATTCGAGACATGATTACTGCAGAACAAGCTCAACCGATTGGGCCCTCACATTTGGACCCAATTTTTGGACTTCATCGCGGCTTTGGAGGTAAGTGCCTGCCCAAAGATTCGCAGGCACTGGGTGTTCTGGCTGAAGAATTGGGCTGCAAGTACGACTGGATGGATGCGATTCAAAACGATAATGCGCGTCTTCGTACTGTTCTGACGGGCAAACCGAGTGATGTCGTAACCAACGACGATTAAGATGACCGAAATCTCAACTTTAGAACGTCTTGCGCCACGTGGTTCATTGCAACGCTTTACCCTCGCAGGCGCTTTCAACAGTGTCGTTTTTTTCCTTCTATGGGAGTGCATTCGCTTTTTTCTCGATGAAGACAAGGCCGGTCTGCAAACCGCATGGGCCATTTCATGGGGCGCAACAGCACTGATGGCTCACTTCATCCATCGATGGTTCACATTTGACAATCGTAAATCCATGCAGTGGACGTTGGGTGCTTCTGTCGGAGCCTACACTTTCAGCCTTACAGGTTCAACCTATACGATAGGGCTCTTTGCCAACCAGACCGGTGATTCAATACGACTCATTGGCATCGGAAACATGGTGCTCTGGGGATTGATTATATGGGCCATCATGCGCCTGTTCGTGTTCCAGTTCAGTACAGAACAGGATTAAACGGCATGCGTCTCAAGTAAATCAAGAGGAATAATCTCCAGCGCCTTACTGTGGGTTGCTTCTAAGTCGACCGGGCAGCCTTTGCCAGCATTGAGTGCTGCAAGCCACGTGCGAGCACACACGCACCACGAGTCTCCGGGTTTGAGCCCAGGGAACGAAAAGTGCGGTGCGGGAGTGATTAAGTCATTGCCCTGTGCTTGAGCGTATTCCAAGAATTCTTTGTTGACCACGCAGCAAACGGTATGCGAACCACGGTCGTTTTCATCGGTGTTGCATGACCCGTCACGAAACCATCCCGTATTTGGGTCACATGAACACGTGTCGAGGGGCTGGCCTAACACGTTTTTACTGGGCTCCATGGACACTTGACCCCGTTCCTGCTCATCAACTCTTGCATTTTTCTTTCAACGATATGAGAATCCGTACATGCTCGATAAATCGATTCGGTACCGGAAAAAGCGGCGTTGGGTTCTAAGTCTATGTCGACTACGGCACAGCAATGCTACCGGATACCGTCCACAAACTCCCTCGACAAGAACGCTTTGCTTATGCACGCCTGCTGGCGTTCATGGCCCGTGTTGACAACGAACTCACCGTTGATGAAATGGCCATGTTTGAACAACGTCTTGGGACCGCCTTGCTGTCGCCTGCTCAGCGCAAAATGATTCGCAGTGCCCTCAAAACCCCACCTTCGCTTGAAGAATGCCTCCAAGATATGGGTGAGGAGACGGGCCGTCTTGCGCTTCGTGATGCAACGTTGATGGCGGCCGCCGATGGCGATGTGGATGACGATGAAAAAGAAGTGTTGGAACAGATTATCGAACACTTCGGTATGGCTTCAGATTCCATGGAACGTCTCTTGAATTGGACGAAACAAGGCTACACTTGGATGCAGAAAGGATACGACATTCTGAACGAGATTTCGGAGTGAAGTGCGTGTACCTCGATCTCGTGGTTGATTTCACGCAAGATGATGTCATCGGATACGCCGAATTGATGGTCATTGTCGCATCAGCAGACGGGACTCTTGTGAAAGAGGAGCTTGCCATTATCGAGGCGCTCATGGGTCGGTGTATGATGCACCCCGAGATGAGGGTGAACATACGAAACATGCTTGAGGCGCCTCCAGCATTGGATTTAGTCGTCGCAAAATTGAGCCCGGTGGTCTTGAAACTCGCACTCCGTGATGCCATTCTCGTCGCTGCAGTCGACGGTGAGTATGATGCCTCAGAACTCAAAACAATCAAAGCGTTAGCCAAAGCAGCCGGCGTTCGCAAGAAAGAACTTTCAGACCTTTTTGAATGGGTGAAATCTGGATGGGAATGGCACAACCAAAGTTTCCAATATCTCGGACTTGTGTGAGAGAGTTTTGGCATTTTGAAAATCGCGATTTGAAGGGTCACATTCAAACCGGACAAGCCAGCCCGCTTGGATGGGTGGGGCAGATGCAGAGCGGAGTAAGTGGATGGTATGCACGACTAGACCGATGTTTAGAAAACCGCACCGAACAAATCCATATTTGGCTTGCTGCTTGGGAGAAGTCCCTTCTTGTTCACCAGCCTATTGCTGCTCTCTTACCTGAAGACTGGCCGACCTTGCCAGCCAATCTCCTTACAGACCCTGGTCACGTACTTGACCATCTTTTGGCACGCCACGATGCTGAGGAAGACGGCCGTTCACCTCGTGGCGCTCACCCTACTCCTCCCCGTTTGGCAGACGCAGTTATCGCTTCGGAACTTCTTGAAAGTTTAACTCGCCCAAAAACCCCGACACAGACCTCTTCCATGCACCTTAACAACCTACCTCCCGGCTTCCGCCAGCATCTTGAGAAGCTCAATCTTCCCCAACACGCTCAAGAGCCTGAGGTAGATGATGAGGCTGAATTTGAACGCGTCAGCAAGGGCTTGCGCACGTTGAGCGGTATCCCTCTCCCGGTTGCTGACACCTCGTGTGGCGGCGGAATCTTCCATGCTCGACTCATACGACGGCATGCTGAGAGCCATTCAGACAGCACGGAAGAGAAGAAAATCGCAGACACCCGCCTACTTCTGTCCTCGTTCCAGTTGTTCGACAACGATGCGTTGGTCGTGGCCTCGACTCGTCAACGCCTGTTGCTCGAATGTATTCGTTTCGACCTCGTGAGCCTTAAATCGGACAAGCCTGGTTGCCTACCTCGAAAGGAAGCAGAAGACCTTTTCGAACTCGCAGTCCGTCAGGGCGATACGCTTCAAGGCGATTGGCCTTGGGGCGAAACCCCGAGCCTCATCGTGACCAACCCCCCATGGTTGCGCATCAAAGACAGATTTAGAGGCATGGAAGAAGGAAGTAAACTCCGCCGAGAACTTGGAGAACAACTTCGAGCACTTTCAGACGACGGCGTGCCTCGCTACTCGACCATGCGTGGCAATGTGAACCTCTACCGTTTGTTCATTGAGCGAGGCCTACAGATTCTCGGCACCGGTGGACGGTTGCGATTGATTGCACCAGACAGCATCTTGCGCGAACAGTCCTCTCACCCGCTTCGTCAACTGCTGGTCGAGCGCCATGGATGGAGCGATATATGGGCCATAGAGGAAGCGAACCATCTGTTCCCTGGCATGACTCAAGGTGTAGCGGTGCTTGGCATTTCTGCCAAAACCCAATCTGAAAAACTGGTCGTTTTCGGTCCTATCAGCCGAGCAGACCTTCGCAGAGACCAGCAAGGTCTCTCCAACCGTGTACCTTCGTTTGAGATGGAAACTGAGCGATGGGTCGCATGGGCCAAAGATACCTGGGCCATTCCTCGTCTGCCTCGTGACAGAGTTGAGCGCAAGCAGACGCTTCAAATCCTCGACCGTCTTGCTCATCTCCCTCGCATGGGTGAGCCACAGCACGCTATCGCAACCAACGGTCATACGGTTCGAGTACGGGTCGGTGAAATCGATCAAACCGCTCACTCTAAATCGATTGAAACCTGGGTCAAGGGTCGCGGTTCTCGCCCCTTTATTCGTGGTGTTCATTTCTCAGAAGATGACGACGGTCAGGTCTTTGTTCGCCATCCTGCTTTCCGAACAGATATTCCTTCTCGAGCCAATGAGCGTCAACTCGCAATGTGGTGCGGTGGAGCAGACCCGAAATATGGTCCCCGTCTCGCATGCCAAGCGATTGTCAATGCTCATCAAGAACGAAGACTCCGATGGGCAGTTATTCCCGCTGGATGCGTTCTTGGCAACAGCGTGAACCATATTGAATTGCATCCCGAGATACAAGCTCGTTTGGTCGATACCCACGGGACGTTGGAAGAAGCACTTCACTGGATGTGCAATCTCCTGAATGCGAAAGACCTCGATGAATGGGCAAGAGCGTGGTCTGCGAACAACAATGTTAACAATTACGAGCTGGAAATGCTTCCTCTCGAGGTTTCGTCCGAGCTTCCGGATTTCGTACTTTCAGCACAGTAATCCCGAAAATCAGCCGCTTCTTGTTTCGGGTTACAATCCTTCGGAGACTGAGAAGAGTTCAACATCATTTATTACTGATAAGCCACTGGAATATGATGTAGCGATTGTTCGTGGTGATTGAGTAATGGGTATTCATCCGAAAATCGGCATCACAGGTCTTCCACGTAGCGGCAAATCTGCCGTTATGGAAAAAGTGCTCGAAATGATTGGTGACGAGCGTGCTCGAGAAATCCAAATGCGCGGCAGCCTTACCGATGCACCAATCATCGGAGGTATGCGTACTGAGCCGATTATGGAAGGCAGCGAGCGACTTGGCTACAGTGTTTTCAACATCGTCACGGGTGAAAACGCAATCATGGCTCACAAGAATATCGATTCTCGCCTTCGTGTTCTCGGTTATGGAATTGACACCAAAGCGCTCGAAGAAATCGCTATCCCGGCTATTGAATACGCCCGTGATGAATGTGAAGTTCTGGTTATCGACGAAATTGGAAAGTTTGCCGTTGAAAGCGAGGCCTTTGTGAATGTCGTTCGTAGTGCTCTTGAAGTCGACAAACCGACACTGCTTACCCTCCACAAAAAGAGCCGTCATCCACTGCTGCAAGACATTCGCCGTCGAGATGACGGGCGTATCTTGGAAGTCACACCTGTCAACAGGGCTCTGCTCCCGTACAAGATTCACAAACTGATGCGTGAAACATATTGATGTGTACGCCGTTGGTTTCATTGCCTTGGTGTTCTACGCAACGCTATGCCCACACCTTCGCAGACAGCCTCGACGCTTTTGCTGGGAACGGGCGTGGGATGTTTCCTCATCGCAGGCTTTGGTTTCGTTCAAGACCGGATTGCTATCGATGGACTGAGTACGGGTCTGCTGTTCCCTCTCCTTGGTTTGCTTTTTATCGTGCTTTCACGTCTCGTAGGATCGGGTTCAAACATGTTTCCTTCCGAAGACGACGATATGCTGGTGCAACGGGTACAAAGCGATTTACAGGTGATGCGAAAAGAGGAGAGCGTTGGTTCGGCTTGGGCAGAACTTGAGGCTGCAGTGCTCGAATCGGAACTCAGTGAAGAGTGACTTCTTGGCTCCCTTCGCCTCGTGAAGAACGTAAACTTCTCAGATGCAGGCGCAGCCCAATTGATGCAATCGCTCCGGGAATCCATCCTGCCCACAAGGCGATTACAAACGGAACATCCCATGCGAATGGAAGTGCGGCTACACCGAACGTCGATACCACCATCGGGTACAGTACAAAGGATTTCGAGGGGGCAGTTACATCCCTTTCAATGAACCATGAGACGATCGATGACCACGGTAAAACAATCCATACTGCGGGTACGAGCAGAACCGCGAACGGCGTGAACATACACAAAATCACGGGCGTATACATCAGTGTTGTTTTCATCCACCACAGTTCAGGTCGAGGAGCGGCGTCAAACCCGAGTGCTGGTAAGAATTGAACCATCATGAACGACGAAATGGCGATTGAGGAAATCCAAATGCTGTAGGCTGTTGGACCCAGGTCAGTTCCAAAGGTGTCAATCTGGTTGAAGTGCAGCGCAGTTAACGATACGACTCCTACAGCCATAATGATGCCAAGAACGAGTATGCTAAGGCTCCGCCCTTCACCGTGATTCAGTTCTGCATCGGTTCGAACAGCCGGTTGATGCACGATGGCAAAACAAACGCCGAGATGCAACGCCAAAACGAGGGGTAGTGTCATGCTTTGTTCATGCAGTTGGTACAACCATTCCGCCTCAAGTTCCATTCCAAATGTAAGATAGGTGATTGAAGCCAAACCCAATGCCACCACTTTCAGACGCGCTCTCGATGCGAGTTTTTGGAAATGAGGTCCAGCGAGGAACAACGTCGAGACGGCAAACAATTCACCTCCGAACATGAGCAACCCGCCGAGCAGAGCCAGAGGAACGAAATGTTCCCAGCCGGGCATTGGTCCGATTGGTTGCAAGGGTAACCCTAAGGGGGCAGTGTAGGCTTGCTCGGGGAAGAACAGTGTTGAAAACGCGAGAGCAAACGAAGCGACAAACATCATCACTCTGTTTCGGAAGTTCTGTCGTAAATCGCTACGAGCAGACGAGAGACTGGGAAGGTGTTCGCTCAAACGTGCGAACAGGAGTGCGCACAGCATGACCACCTCTATCCCCCCATCGCCCGTGAACAAGAGTTTCAAATCGCTTGTCGAAAACGATTCCGTCGAGAGGTATTTTGCAATCTCGATATGTGTCTTATCGTGGGTATACAGAGCCGATAATCTCGAGAATACCATGATGGCTAACAGCAGCGGTGGCAACCATCCAATTCCCTTCACGACATTTTTCCAGAACGATGTTCCCTTACGCATGGCGAATCTTTCAATCGAACCGAACCAAATCCATGCAAACAGGCTGAACACCAATGCGGGCAATATCCACGGTTGCGAATCGCCCAACATGAGTTGCTCGAGGTGAGGGTAGCCCTTGAGCATGGCGGAAGCAACATAGATGGGCGACAAGACCCAACACCATGTCGCGCAATGAATGGCAGGAGCAAGACCTTCTTGCCGTTGCCCGTGACACACCACTTGCAAATCTTGCTACTGCACTTGGTTATGACCTTGAGAAGTGGCTGGATGCCGCAACAACCTCGCTTCCTGAGACGCTTCGAGTAACTCAAGACCGTATCGATAAACCATGGACAGAATCTTTGTTGCGGGAGCTGGGAGGTGAACCTCTCTCTTGGGCTGCGAATGATTTTGCGTGGCAAATGCCGTTCGCAAGAGGACAGGCCCCAAATGCTCGCAGCAAGCACATTCTTGCTTTGCTGCACGAGTCAGGGCGTATTACCCGTCAAGAAGCAGCGAGCATGCTCCCAGTTGTCGTTTTAGACCCCCAACCTGGCGATCTTGTGCTCGATATGTGTGCAGCACCAGGCTCAAAAGCCACTCAGATTGCAGAAGCAATATCTCCAGACGGCGTGGTCATAGCCAATGAACCGATCTCCGGCAGAGTCAACATGCTGGTCTCAAACCGGGGCAGATTGTCGACAGCCAACATGCTCATCAATCAGCAAGATGGCCGACATATCGGTCGAATACCTCCGCCGGGTTACGATGGAATCGTTGCCGATGTTCCTTGTACGGGTTCGGCTACCTCACGAAAGAACCGGAATGTATGGTGGAAATGGTCGCCGAAAGAAAGCCGAACGCTGTTCCGGTTGCAAGTTGAAATCACTTCACGCGGTGCAAGTCTTCTGCGGCCAGGCGGGAAACTCGTGTATTCTACATGCAGTATCGACCCGTGTGAAAATGAAGCGGTCGTTGCTCAAATTTTGCGTACCCTCCCCTATCTTGAACTCGTGGACGTGGACGAAACGAGACTGGATGGCCTTCAAATGCGACAAGGTTTGACCGACTGGGACATCCTCGACAAGACCTCCAATCCGATGGGAAGGGGTGAACAACTGCCGCAGACAACGTTCCTTCAACCAGCTCATTTGAGCCCCGCAGCGCGCAGGCATTGGATGGCGCACATCGAAGAGGACGTTGATGCTCAATTGGAAAAGAGCATTGAGGCTCAATTATCTAAGTGCAGACGCCTCATCCATCACGATAACGACACTGGCGGTTTTTTTGTTGCTCTTTTCCGGCATCGGCCTGAAGCAACGCCTGAAGGTATCGCTCGAACGTTTATTCGCAAACGACAGCCGAATCCAGAATCAGGCTGGGTGCCTTTGGTTCTTGACCATCCTCACACCAACCGTCATACCATCTACGCTGCGCCGCCAGAAACCATAGACGAAGCCTCTTCTCGCTACGGCATTGATGCAGATAAGGTCTCATGGTGGGTTCGGGGTAAGCGCCTCAACATCGCACCTAAACTGGTCGAAGAGCGAATTTTCAATAAAAAATGCCCAAACAAGCGAGGCAATCTTTGGCCTGAGGGAACGTTCCATCCACTGAAATTGATTCATGTTGGCCTTCCTGCTTTCACCAAGAAACGAGGCGATTGGCGCTCACGCCAAGAGGCAGTTCCCGCACTCCAATCTTTCATCACCGCCTCCAAAGTTCCAATCTCATCGGACATTTTGCAGCGCCTACTTGGTGGTTGGGCGCCTTTACTCGAGGAGTACAACGCTGAATTCGACCCAATCCAAATCGATGGACCTCTGCTTCTCTCGTGCCAGGTTCAAGGTAGTGAGGAACTGGTCTCAGCGTGGGCTGGTGCGCGATTGACGCTCATGTTAGACGAGAAAGGCAGAGATGTACTGCGGCTCAAACTTGGCATGCCGTTTCATCACGAGGAGGAAGAATGATGCGTTTTCAAAAACCTCTTCTAGCATTGTTACTTTGTGTTCTTCTCTCACCCCAAGCAGCCACGGAATTGCCCGAAGGTATTGATTTGGTTGTCTCATCACCTTTGCCGGAACAGAGCGCATCAAACGTCGTATTGAGTGAACACTTTCTCCCTCAAAATGGCTCGTCAAACCCTCCGCAATCGGACGATGTCATCCAACTTTCATGGTGGAGGTGGAGCGACGAGACCCAGTCTAACTGGCCGGATGACGATGCAAAAGCCCGATACGGAGAACTTGGTTTGAGCGGTGAGGCGCCAACGGTGTTCAACGAGTTGATGTCAGAAAACGCTTCTTTCAATGAAGGTGTTGCTGCTGCTCAACAGCAGGCTCGTCAACAGACCGTTCTCACCTTGGAAGGCAACATCGAAATCATCAGTGACGAGTTGGGGCAGTGGTCGCTCATGCTCCCGGTTCAAATGACGCCTTTATCCAATCTCAGCAACAACACAGTGCTGTATATCTTCATTTCTGAAGACACTGCTATCGACCAACATGGGCGAACCACAACCCACCTGATTCGAGAGATGAAACCGGAACTCGGTTTTTCCAACAGGCAGGGAAATGTTACCGATACGACATGGTTCGTTCCAGCGGACCATCTGAGTGCGGCGGGCGTTGACTTTGAACAAAATCCGTATGGATGGCACATTACATTGGCCTTTTTTGGAGAGCTAGAAAACGATTCTACCAACCGATTGCTGGCGTTGTACCATGCTCCAATTCCGAACCGTTGGCATGCAAGCACACCCGGTAATTTCGCCTTGCCAATTTTCCTTCTAATCTTTGCGAGTGTCGTTGCATCTGGCGCAGTTTCGAATGCCATGAAAAGAGAAAAAGGAATGCCGAGACTCAATGCGGAATGGAAAACCACCGAACCTCCAGTTGCCCGATTTTCGTTCCATACCGGGACGCTTCCAGTACAACTCAAGTCATGCGAGACAGAATTGCCTTGGGGCAT
This sequence comes from Candidatus Poseidoniaceae archaeon, assembly GCA_022424925.1. Lineage (GTDB taxonomy): Archaea > Thermoplasmatota > Poseidoniia > Poseidoniales > Poseidoniaceae > MGIIa-L1. The sequence goes on from JAKMGM010000130.1 coordinate 15,961, forward strand.
GAAAGGTGGATTCAAAACCAAACACATTTCTGCGAACAGTGAGCATGAGTTCCTTGTACGCTTCAAGGAAATCCATCCGACTGACTGCCAGGTTTCTTTTGGACTTGAGGTTGAAGAATTAGGAACATGGACACAATATCTTCGTTTGACTACGCCTCTCATCGTCCGCAATGAACCGAAGGGAAGTGTTGAAAACAACGAACCCTGACCATCGGTTGGAGATACGCATGGCGCTTGATAAAACCGATAGAGCATTGCTTCAGGCGATGCTGGAAGATGCTCGAATCAGCCAACGGGCACTTGCCCGTAAAGTTGGCATTGCCCAAGGCACAGTTCTCAATCGAATTCGTCGAATGGAAGAACTTGGTGTGATCAAAGGGTACAGTGTTCTTCTCGACCCAGAATCGATGGGGTGGAGCATGACCATAATGGCAGGTTTGCGCATCGTCAAGGGGCGTATGATTGATGTCCAGCAGCAAATTGCGGCAGACCCTCGCGTTTTTGCCGTGTATGATGTCACTGGAGATTGGGACTCAATGGTATTGGCGCGTGTCAAGGACCGTGAAGACCTCGATGATTTGACGAAGACGGTTTTCACCCATGAAGGCGTCTCACGTTCGTACACGCACGTTGTCCTCAACACGGTAAAAGAGGACAGCATGCCGAAACCTCCGGCTGAATCGAGCAATGATTAGACTGGCCTCGGGTCTTCCTCATCAATAAACGGCAGCAAATCATAGGCAAGGCTGCTGAGTGATTCAACCACTCGCGTCTCGGGTTTGAGTGCTTTCGACAAATGGTCTCGAAGAACATTGCATACTTTGACATCCATGCTCTGTAATCGTTCAGTGAGTGTTTTTTGTAAGCGTCCTCCAGTTCTATCCCAATCCATGAGCATGCATATTGACGGCCCTCCATGGGCGTCACGAGTGCCGTATGTTTCGTAAAGATAGGCGATGAGTCGGTCAAGTCCCCACCCCCGGTTCAACACTTCAATCGGTCCGGTGAATGCGAGTGCTTCGAGGGCGTATCGGTCGCGCTTACCTTCAACGAGAATTGGCCAAGCGTCCCGATTCTTTGCTCTCGCCTCACCCAGCGCGATTCCAGCGATTTCAAACCGCTGGGCAGCATTGCCACTACCGAGCGGAGAGCGATGCTTTTGGTCTCTCATTCACGCTCCTCCAGACATGTTTGTAGACGCAGAGTTGCGAGGTCTGCGTACGCTGCCTCGATTCGAACCTTTTTCAATTTCGAGGTTGTACCGCTGACGATTGAAAGGCTGCTCTGCGGTACTTCAAGCGCCGTTGAAAGGACATGAAGCAAGGCGTTGTTGGCTTCTCCTCTTTGGGCATGAGCGCGAACTGCGACACGTAAACACCCCCTCCACGTATTGATTCCCAAAATACCTTGGCGTTTTGCGCCAGGCTGCACTTCAACATCAATGGCCATAGCACCATCCAACGTCGATTGGAGGTACTGAGCAGAACCCATTGAATCGGCATCTCATCGGGTATATTTCAACCTGCCACCGCCGCTGGCAGTCGGCGGAAAAAACAACACTTAAAAAGAGGGAAAATAAGATTGGTAGAATACTCGCAAGAACGATTCACTGTGAGCAACCCTTCGCAGCATTGAACAGAACAAAGTTCATGTCGCAATCTCCAAGGGTTTAAGGCTGGTATCACCGGCCCTGTCTTTGAGGGTAATCTATGCCTGCTGAAGACACTGTTTTCAATGTCCTGTATGACAAATATATGTTTTGGAGTATCATTGTAGGTATCCTCACCTTTGGGTGGATGTTTATCGCAATGCTGCGTTACCGCGATGGCGTTGAGCCAGTCGAGAACATGGACAAGTACCATATCGAGGTTGGTTCCTTCCCGGTCGATAGCCACAATACAAAATTGGAAGTCATGTTTTACGTTCTGCCAACGATACTTGTTGTATGGCTTACGATGATGGCACTCGCCTCAAACACAGCCGTTTGGACTATTCCTGACGATGACCAAACGTTCAACGTCGATATCGTTGGCAAGCAATGGTTCTGGGAGTTCCATTATCAAGAAGACCTCACTTGGGAAGATGAGTCTTCTTCGATTGATGTCAATTGGACAGGCGATAAGCTGATGGTTCACACACACGGCAGCGAAGCGACCAATGTAACCATTGAAACCGATGGCGTTGCAACGGAGTATTCCATCGATTTGGCTGCTGAAATGCTTACACTGAACAACACCTATTTCGACAGGGAACTCCACAGCGTTATCACCGTCTACGATGCCGACAAGAACCTCTTGCACACGTGGGAACACCTACCGACCGGCACGATTCTTTCTTCCGCAGGTGGGCAACACCTCATCATACCTTGTGACGAGAGCGTAACACTCGACCTCTATTCCCGTCCGCACGACAACTCTAACCCCGCTTATGTCGGCGTTCAACACTCGTTCTGGCTACCAGAATGGGGTGTCAAGGAGGATTTAGTTCCAGGACTCGAAGGCGGCACCGTCATGACGTTCTTCCCAGATGATTCAGGCACGTTCCCAATTCGATGCGCAGAATACTGCGGTCTTGACCACTCGAAGATGATTGGAAACATCGACATTGTTGCACGAGACGGTGCAACCTGCGAAGTAGATAGTGGCATTCAGAAACTTGAATCGGGTGACAGCGGTTCCTCTGGAGGCGGCTACTGATGATGAAGCGATTCTCAATACTCGCCCTCATCCTCATGATGCTTGTCGCTGCGCCGCAATTTGAAGCAATGCCAACTGGAATTGGTAGTGCTGGTGACGGCGGATGCAGTTGCCACGGTGGCGCTGCAGTTGATACGAAAGTCATCGTCACGGGCCTACCAGATTCTTTTAATGCCAGTGAAACATACGCGTTCACCGTTACTGTACAAAACGATGTAATGGAACTGTACAACGATGGCGTCATTGAGGCAGATGGTTCAGGCTGGAACGGGCATGCTGGTGGTTTCCGCATCCTGTCAACCGGCGGTATGGTTTCTACCGTTGACGAAACCTTGGGTTACGAGAAGGACGGTGGCCTCACACACACCGCCGCAGGCAACGCTCAACGGACGTGGGACTTTGAATGGGTCGCACCCGCTGATGACACAAAAGTTGTAGAGTTCACAATTTACGGTAACGCCGTCAACGGTGGTGCAGGCTCTGGTGGCGATTACTGGAATCAAGCAGACTTGGTCATACCTGGTCTCAACGCTGACGATATCGGGCCTACTGCTCGTGCGCTTGTCGTCCTCTTGACGGCAATCGGACTCTCGCTCGGCATGGTTCTTCTCGGTGTAATGTGGGTCTTCTACACCCGTTCTCCGGAGACGTTCACCATTGCGAACTTCTGGTCGTATCTCAAACCGTGGCTCACCACAACGGATCACAAAGAAGTGGGAATTCTCTACTTCTTGTATGGATTTATTTTCTTCCTCGTCGGAGGTGTACTTGCTCTCTTGTTCCGAGTTCAACTCGCTTTACCTGAGAATTCATTCCTTACTGAGTCGGAATACAATTCGTTCTTCACGCTTCACGGCACCACGATGATTTTCTTGGCAGCTATGCCAATGATTGCGGGCTTCATGAACTATGTTCTTCCACTCCAAATTGGAGCCAAAGACCTTGCCTTCCCTCGAATCAACGCTATGGGTCTCTGGATTTTGGTGTTCTCCAGCCCACTGATTTACACCGGGATATGGTCCGGTGAAGGTGCTGATATTTCGTGGGTTATGTACCCACCTTACTCTTCACTGACCGAATCAAACCTTGGGCCTGAAATGGCGCAGTACGGTTCGAACTTAGGTACGACTGCTTTCATCTCAGGTATATTGATGCTCGGTGCATCCTCAACGCTCGGTGGTGTGAATTTCATCACGACCGTGTTTACCATGCGCGCTCCAGGCGTCGGTTGGATGAAGATGCCGCTGTTCTCCTGGTCTGTTTTCGTGAGCGTTTTCATGCTCTACATGTCGCTTCCAGCGTTTATTATCGGTGTTGCCTTCCTTCTGTTCGACCATACGCTTGGTACGGTCTTCTTCACCTCGGGTGGCGACAGTTTACTGTTCCAGCACTTGTTCTGGTTCTTCGGCCATCCTGAAGTGTACGTGGTTATTATTCCAGCGTTCGGTATCGTGTCCGAAGTGTTAGCGACCAGTGCTCGTCGTTCAATTTTCGGTTACAAATCGATGGTTATCGCTATGGCTGGAATCGGCGTTGTTGGTTTCGTTGTTTGGGGCCACCACATGCTCACATCGGGAATGGACCCGTTCTGGAGAGCGGCATTCATGATCACGACAATGGCAGTTGCGATTCCAACCGGTGCGAAGATCTTCAATTGGCTTGCAACCATATGGGGCGGAAGCCTCGTCATGCGTACACACACCTTGTGGTCTCTCGGTTTCCTCGTGACTTTCACGCTTGGAGGCATATCGGGTATGTTCTTCCCCGTTGCAGGTATGGACATGCACTTCCACGACTCGTACTTTGTTGTCGCTCACTTCCATTATGTTTTCATCGGTGGAACGGTCTTTGCTCTGTTCTCTGGTGTCTACTATTGGTATCCGAAGGCCACAGGCAGGAAACTGGATGAAACCTTAGGACTCTGGCACTTCTTGATTGGCTTTTCAGCCTACAACGCGACCTTCTGGCCTATGCACGCTTTGGGTATCATGGGGATGCCTCGTCGAACACACAGCTATACCGTTGAAAGTGGCTTTGCGGAGTATAACATGGCCGTCAGTATCTTTTCGTTCATCTTTGGTCTCAGTCAACTTCTCCTCGTTTGGAACATCATAAAGTCAAACAGAAGCGGAGAGCCAGCAGGCAATGACCCGTGGGGTGGCTGGTCTCTCGAATGGGCCACAACATCCCCGCCGCCTACGCCTTCGTTCCATGACATACCGACCCAGGGCGACATGAACGAACTGTACGGCCATCATTCTACCAAAGCCTCGATTGGGGAAACTATGTGGAAAGCCACACCAAAGGGGGCGGAAGAATGAGTGGAAGCGGTTCTCACGTAGACAATGGAATTTGGATGCGCGCAGTAATGATGGGGGGTATGATCCTCACGCTTGGCATCGTCCTGTTTGGCATACTTGGTGTCGCTTTGGCCGAAGGAAAGCACGATACATGGAAGCAGTTGGAAGACGACTACTATCACGAAAAAGGAGTGCTTGCTGCTCAGGATAATATTTCTGCAGAGGAAGCGGCTCACCTCGACCATCTTCATCACGAAGAGATTGATGCTCACCTCTCGTACCTTACCTACAGGGTTGCAGGTGTGACGATATTGTTGATGACAATTACGTACGCTGCTTTCATAGGACTTGGGGGATTCCTCAATGCCAGTAAACCACAAGCGGATCATGGCGATGGGCATGATGACCACGAACATCACGGTTCATCTTCTCCTATTGTTTTCGCCTTCGGTCTTATGGTATTCCTAATTGGTTTCCCCGACTTTGTTGTTGCTTGCAAAGCGATGTTAAACTCAGAGGTTACCCCAGACTTTAGCATGCTTGCAGTCAGTATGGTTGGTTTGTTCACAATCGTCATTGCCGTTTCGAACTGGTGGTTTGAAGATCTGCCGTTTGTAGGCCACGGTGAACAAATAGCGACATCATATCCGTTTGAAGGGGAGCACATCCGCAAAGCCGGTCTGTGGGTCTTCATCATGTCTGAAATCATGGTTTTCGCCACATTCTTTTCTTCATACCTCCGTATGCGTACAGAGTGGTGTACTGACTGGGCTATTCGTGACGGTGTTGAAGCCTGTAAGGATGTTCCTGAAGGAACCGTCGTCACCGCATCCGACTTGCTCCGCTACGATGTCAGCACGCTCATGCCCGGTGCAATCAACACCTTTGCGCTCATCATATCGTCGTACACAATCGTGTTGGCACTCAAGATTGCCAAAGACACCAACTGGAAACCTTCCACGGGCATCATGGGTAAAATCAATCCAACCCGACAAGCAGCAGTTCGCAACTATCTCATCGCCACGCTGGCACTCGGTTCACTGTTCATCGTCCTCAAACTCGTTGAATGGAGCCATCTGGTTGCTGAAGGATTCGACATTGGAACCGTTCAAGGTTCTATCTTCTACATCGCTACGGGCGCACACGGCCTGCACGTCTTCATTGGCTTGCTGGTTATGCTGTATCTCGTGTTTAAGGCTGACACCGTTGGCTTTGATGAAGACAATGCCCAAGGTATCGAGTACTTCGGTCTTTACTGGCACTTTGTCGACTTAGCTTGGGTCGTTATCTTCCCAGCATTCTATCTGTATTGAGGTGATTTAATGGGAGAACATATTGAATTTTTAGGCAAAGACATCTACTTTTGGAACTTTATCGTTCTGATGTTTTTCACGCTGTTTGAAGTCGGTGCTGTGTTTTACGAGGTTGTACCTGGAACAAATATTGAAATCACCAAAACTGCCGTTTGGGCTATTTTGATTGTTGTTGGTATCATTAAGGGGTTCGGAATTGCGGCCTTTTTCATGCACTTGAAAGATGACCCCCGTATTTACACCCGTACGGCACTTTTCCCAGTGCTGTTTGTACTGCTCATGCTGTGGGGTATCGGACTTTCCAATCCTGCTGGGGTCACAGACCTCCCAAGTTGGTGTACGCCAAACTGGGATTATGCCACATCTCGCTGAAGACCCACTGTTGAAAGGATTCATACCCATCACACTCTTGGGATAATTATGGATAGAAAAGTTGTCATCAGTATCGCGATGGTCGCCCTTCTTTTGATTGCGACGACTCCAGTTGCTACAGCCTACAAAGGGCATCAACTTTCGAGAGCTGAGGTTGTCGACTTTACTCTTGTAGACCAAAATAATCAGAACTTCACCTTCTCGGAAAGTTTCTCTGAAGTTCACGTCATAGCGTTTGTGTTCACCCGTTGCCCTGATGTCTGTCCTGTCATCACGCAGTCTCTAAAACTGGTTCAAGACGGCCTTTCTGATGCCGATAAGGAAAATGTAGAATTCCTCTCCATTACCGTCGATCCAAGTTACGATACGGTTGAGCAACTGAACATATTTACCGAATACCACGGTGTTTCATGGCCTCACTTAACTGGAGACAGCACAGTCTTGAGAGATGTTTACAACTCCTTCGGCATCATCGTAGAAGAGGAAGTCATCGAGGCGCACGTCGCAAACAACGACCCGACGGTGACTTTTGTCGACGGTGAAGGAAACTCCAGTGAAATGATGTTTGCACCGAACGGCTGGACAATGAATGAACTGATTGCAGAAGAAGCGAATTGGACCGTGAATGCATCCTACGGTCAGTATGGTCATTTTGTTTCGGGCTTCAACGGTGTTGAATCTCCTTCTGATTCGTCATGGTATTGGTCGCTGAATGTTTTCAATCACTCAAGCGGAGCGTGGGAGGAGTCCATGCTGGGCATTGACGATGTTGACGCATTGGAGAACAACAACTTGCTTTGGGCCGCCTCAACTTCGAACATATCGCTTGTTCCTGCTCCGTCACTTGACAACCCAACACCGACTATCGACATACTATACCCGGACAACTCAACCGAAAATCACACGCTACAAACAGATTTTAACGCGTACCACCTCACAAAAGGGGCTTTCTCCGGCGTTGGCATGAACACGAGTTTTGATACCAGTGAATACGGTCATATGTTGACCTCAATCGACGATGTCAGCAGCCCCAGCGATTGGTCATGGTACTGGTCACTTTACGAATGGAACATGACGAGCAGCAGCTGGGATGAATCAATGGTTGGTGTAGATGGTTTGGTTGACCCCACATACATTGCATGGGCTCCAAATTCAACCAACACCTCAGATATTCCGATGCCAGAATCCCTTCGGCCAAAAGACATCATGGCTCCGTTGGTCTGTGATGGCCACGGTTGGGAGATGGGCTCTGGAGAAGGCAAGCATTGCATGTGCGATGAGGGTTACGAATGGGGTGAAGACGACCGGCTAAGTTGCGTGAGTTCGAACCCAGATGACCTTGAGTACACGGTTGGCCATTCGACGATTACTTTCATCATGGATGGAATGAAGCCGAAAATTGCCTGGAGTGGCGATTCATGGAAAGCCGATGACTTCAGGGCGGACGTCGAGCAAGTCATTGCCTCGCAATCCTCTTCGGAGGACTCAAGCCCACTGCCAGGCATGACCTTCTTGATTGCCGTTACTGGTCTTACCTTTGCGGCAGCAATCGTTCACATCGGTTCCAAAGATGAGCATGAAGAAGCGTAAGCCTCATATCAAGTTGTCACCCGACCCGTATCATCGATGACGGGGTTCCAACCCTTACATCAGCAGAGATCGCATAGCCCGGTATTGCGGTGGACTTGAAATCCACTGTCCCACGGACACGGGGGTTCGAATCCCTCTCTCTGCGCCTTTTGATCTTCTTGTATTCTTTGTTGAGAACGGAAGAGTTCTCAAACTACTTCTCATCTGGGTAACCATGCGCCGAGGCCGAATCGCCGTTCTTCTCATTCTGAGCATGGCTCTGGCCGGTTGCTTGGGCCCGACCACATCTACATGGGGAAAAGGCAGTGGAGAGATCCATGTTGACTTCAACCAAGAAGCGACAACCATCACCTCCTCACTCGGCTCAGGACAACAGGTTTACTCGGATATTCAGCCGATAGGTTGCGCATCAGTAGACGGTGATTTGGGCCCGAGTTCGACACCTGTTTCGTTTTCCGGATATCTTGCAGCCAGTTCCATGTATGCCACCCATTCGGAATCGGATGGCGCTGATGGTTTGGATTTCGCTGTTACAGCCAGTGTGGCCATCGAACAAATGTCGTTGGCCTTTGCTGAATCTGTGGTTGAGGGTGAAGGTTCCCGAATCGATGTCCAAAGTTGGACGCAACCCCTCTCGCCACAAACCGGTACTGGTTCGGTCAATCTTGAGAAAGTCAATTCGGATACTGACTCGAAATGGTATGTGCTCGGCCTCATACCAACCACTGAAAATATTCACGATGGCCTGGTTTCACTCAATGAACCTCATCAACCGGTTACCATCTATGGCTATCTTCTCGAAACAAACAGTGAGGGCAATTCCCTCGGCACGTATTCTTCTCAAGAAGCGAACGCTGATTGCAGTGTGAGCATCGGCTCAAGCAACAGGGAGAGCCTCTATGTCTTGGTGAGTTCAATCGAACTGAGCGATGCAACGGTCAGTGCAGACGGTGAGTCTGATGATGAATGGGTGTATGGTGATGTTGCTATCCTCGGTCGAACCGGGTTTATTCTGTTCTTCCTCGTTGTTGGTATAGGTGGTGGCGTTGGCTCATTCATCCTCTCCAAAATGTTCGTTCTCCAAGGTGCTAAATCAACGATGAAAACCCTGATTGGTGCGTCCGGAATGGCGAATGTTAAACAGGCGCAGAAAGATGCAAAATCAGCCAAAGCCTCAGGCTTGGTATCTCCGAGCGAACGACAAAAAGAATCGAGAAAGCAATTTGATACTCAACCGAAAGAATCGAAGAAAAAGTCGTCTGAGCCAGCGCTCGCAGGTTTCGATTTAGACAGTGTCCTTTCTTCAAGCCCTGAAAAGAGTTCAAGCACTGAGTTTGGTGGCGGAGGTTCTTCGGTCGTGGTCACGGAAGAATCCAAAGAAATGGAGCGAGAATTTTCGAAACCGACTTCAGAGTTCATCCCACCTTCAGCACGATCTTCAGTCCCACCCCGGCAGTCCACTGCCAATATAACATCCAGTAAACCATCCACTGCCCCACCAGAGCACTTCTCTTCAACCGCTCCACCTCAAAAAGCCCAAAGCGGCCCACCAAAGCGGAAATCAGTTCGAAAGCGAAAAGCCACTGTTAAGCAGGCTCAGCCAGAGACTGAACCCACACAGCAACAACCCGAGCGTCAAACATTCGAAGAACCTGAGGATGATTTCTCAGACTTTTCATTCTAATGTTGGTACGCAAATTAGGACTTTACTTGGAAGTACTTCCATAGTCAATGGCGTTGAACCAATGTTTTCTCCATCGATGTTAACCGCAGCAGGCAATGGCGTCTCGATGGTCAGCGTACGAAACGTGTGGTAATCAACTCGGGGATGGAACACATGCCGACCTTCCTTTTTCAGCATACCAAATGCTTTGAGTACATCCCTGCGCGTCATTTTTTTCAAGATACCGATGTCCATCCATCCGTCATCGAGTGAAGCTCCAGGTGCAAGCGGTAGCATAGAGCCGCCAGTTTGACTGTTCTGAATCAAAAAAAGCGTGTAATCCCCCTACATTTTGACGCCGTCAAGCGTTAACGTCGCCTGACGGCGGACATTGGCCATGATGGCCATCAAAATTCCAACATCATACCGTACGGGTCCCATCCACCGCATTCGCTCAGCTTTGATGGT
>JAKMGM010000144.1 GCA_022424925.1 Candidatus Poseidoniaceae archaeon
ATGTATAAACGAATAGCATTTGTTCATGAGGGTTTCACCATAACACCCTTGTGTATGAATAATACATTCACAAGGGTTCGCAGTGGGCCGTGTTCTTCCCTACCGTTGTATGCGTATGTGCATACAAGGGCCCCCTTATATTCAATCTAAATCAAATTCTTTAATTCCTTTAATTATACTCTGAATATCTCTTGCCTTATCCCTATACCTTTGCATCCGCCATCTCACTTTGTGGTACGCAAGTACTAACACCCATAGAAAGAATATGCCAAGGAAGACCGGAAGGAACAACGACAAGGCCCCCAAAAAAAACGTAATTCCAACATACAGGGGAACTCTTGACATTGTCCAGTCTAACCGAGTTCGCCTTTTCTGTTCAATTTCCGCATCCATTTTCCCCCATTGGAATTCTTCCCCACAATGAGGGCAATCAAAGAGTCCGGATGCACCGCCATCTAATTCCACCTCCATGCTACAGTGAGGACACTGGATGACAACCATACATGTTCTACCATGGATTTTTCTTAATAAAATGATAGCCGGTTAAACTCAATCACACAACTAAAAGAACCTGCGCAAAGCCCAGTGCGTTCAACATTGATTTGCTGTTCTGTGCAGTAGGGATGATAGAGGAATGACTTTTTCATTCATTAGCTAATTCCATATTCATCATAACGAACTGACCGACAAGAACTCCAATTAACACAATAGCAAAGAAACTAGGGAAAGGGAATCCTAAATCCCCAAACCCAATCAATATACCAATTTCCATCACGATCAATCCTGCTACAGAACAGACCAATGCAGCCAATGAAGTGTGCCAGCGGTAATTGTACGAACGGTATGCCATTTCAGGACCAACTTCGAGGTTTCCAGAATCTTCCATGTGAATGACTACTCTGAAAACTAAATGTGCAATTTGTACTACGATTGCAAGAATCATAAGGAACATGAAAATGATGCCAAAAACAGCAAGGAAAGAATCCTCTTCGAAGAAATTAAACCATCCGCTTTTGGCACTAAATCCAAACATTGAGACTTCCAAGCCAAATGGACCAGCGCTTAGAACGTCTCCAAATTTAATTGCAATCCAACCGGCGAATGAACCAATGATCAACATCAATCCCCCTACCCCATGGAGGGTATGAGAAGCAAGCTTGGCACCGCTAATTGGCTCAGAATAACCTCTCTCATTTGCTTTCGCTTTGGGTTTTTCCCCCCACTCAAATTCTCCTTCACAGTGCGGACATTGGAAATCACCAAATGCATCATCATCCAATTCAATCTCTTCTTCACAATGAGGACATTGGATAAGAACCATGCAGTAACTAGTAACTGTGAGATGATAAGAGTTGAGCCGGCTTTGTTTCAATGGAAACCCACATGAATAATCGCATACCATCGGCTAGCCACAAAGTCGAGTGTGTGCAGGAGGGCCCCTCGTTGCCGTATTCGTGTAAACCTAACCTTGAAGCCAGGACTGCTATGAATAGTAACGAGACAATGAAGACGATGACAGACCGAAAGTGACGAGGAATGCCAACACGACTGAGGCTTGAACCATCCAGATATGTTCAGCCGTAAACTCGCCAAGCAGCAAAGAGACTGTCATAGCGAGTGCTTCCAGTCCTGCAGTCATCGTTTGAACGCGACCCAAATCGAGTGAAGGGCTTTGAAGCCATAACCAACTTCCAACGACGTTGGTTCCAAGCAATGCCGCACCGATGGTTCGCAACCATGCGGTATTGACCGCTTCAGCCTTCAGCACATCACAAAACACGTCAGGAACGAGAAAAAGTATGGCGCCATATCCAAGCGAAGCCCAAAGGTTGACCTGCATGGCAGGCCGTGCAACCGCATCAAGATTCATGGATAGAGACGTGCAATCGGTCACATAATTGTTTCCAAGACGATAGTCGTTTCAATCCTCAAAGTGTACAGTATGCAACGGTTGTTTACCATATCTGGTTTAAAGCTCGAGTTCTCGAGGGAGACTCGACTTGAACTGAACGATTCTCGAAACCCAAAACAACAGCAGGATACTCCCGAGCACCCAGTTTCGGGAAACAACTTCACTCCCAAGCCACAGCCCGATGTAAAACAACGAGACAGCACTTGCCAATCCAGTTTGCAATAAGGGTGCAAACCTGAGGCGAGGGTCGATAAAGCCATACACATAGTATCCTTTCCAAAAGAAAGCAAACGGATAGGCGAACAGGGCGTACAATAAGCCAAACATCAATCCAAACAAAGAAAACGCAGCGTGTAAGTCAGGTTGTACAATCAAAATTTCAACGGTAAGAAAAACAGCTGCGAAGTTATGCATGATTTGGTTGTGGAAGAAAAACTGGTGGTCGTGGTTCCGACGAATTCGCACTTCACCCGGTAAAATCACCAGACGAACAACGGTCGATGTGAGGAATGCAGCACCAATGGCAGTCGAAAACAAGGCTACTTGCGAAGATGCAAGCAGAGACGGTATGCTTAGGTCAAACAGGCTGGAGAAACTTGCGACAACGGATGTCAAAAAGTACAACAACGTCACAAGAAGTGTCCAACTGCTAAAGGTGACGAATTTCTCCCATTTCAGAGGGTGAACCAATCGCTCTTGACGGTTTTCGTGATCGATAACATGCATTGTGCCTGTCTTCATTAGCCACATGAAAACCACGGCTCGAAGGCAAACCAAGAAACAGGACAGGCGCCATATCAGTACGAGAACGAGCGGAAACGAAGAGGACTCGAATGAAGGAGATGTTGCCTCCAAGAGCGACCCAAGGTCCAACCAAACGAACAGAAAAAGAGACAGCAATCCGATAACAGCCAGAGTAACGATACTCTGTTGCGTTGAATCCTTCTCGCCATAACCAAGAAGGTCAACCATGGGCTCTCCTGTTGCAACCCGTTTGAAAACCCTTCTTAGGCTCGAAGCGGTAGTAGAGAATCCTACGGAACGTCATCAGGAATTCAACAGATTATTTCGGTTGAGGGCCACGACTGCCAAAACAAGAACCGAGAGAGGAACAGCGTGCATAAGCGACTCATTGGAAGGGGATGTTTGTATGTTGCGCTCTAC
>JAKMGM010000008.1 GCA_022424925.1 Candidatus Poseidoniaceae archaeon
GTCTGTCCTTGTCCGTCGTGCGAACACGGTACAATCCGTATCGGCCAAACCATGTATGCATGTGACCATGACGATTGCAAGTTCCGTGGGGTCTCCAAGGAAATGTGTAAACGACCAATCACGCCCGCAGAAGCGAAATACATTCTGGAAAACGGAAAATCAGAACTCCTCGAGGACTTCATATCCAAGAGAGGTCGCCCATTCAAAGCCTATCTCGTTCTAGATAAAACTCGCATTAAGTTTGATTTCCCGCCGAGAGAGGCAGCAGCCGATGCGACGAAGTTCCCTGTTGTCGAGGGTATAGTTGGAGTTTGTCCAACGCACAAAGTCAACATTATCGAAACTCCAACCCATTACCAACCAGAACAAGGAGCAAGCGGGTGTTCAATCCAAATTCTTCGAGAGGTTTCCAAGCGAGAAATTACGAGAGAAGAAGCAAAAATCCTCATCGAAAAAAGGGAGATTGGTCCATATGATGATTTCCTGTCAAAGAAGACCGGGAAGCCGTTCTCTTCGAAACTGTACTTGAAGAAAAACGAGAGTATTGGATACAAGTTTGCGAAGCGGTAAATGCATAACTTTGAGTTTTACGAGAGCGAAGGTTGATGTCCAAGCGTCGTTTCTACCATACTATGAAGCAGACCGAGTGGGATGTCGTCATCGTCGGCGCAGGCCCAACTGGTGGGCGAACTGCCACCCATTTGGCGTCGCTCGGACATCGTGTCCTCATGCTTGAGGAGCACACAGAAATCGGAAGACCGTTCCAGTGTGCTGGTCTTGTGACGCCGAAGGCTCTCCAAGAAGTTGGGCTGTTCGATTCTGTTCTTGAGGAAGTTGACGGCGCACGTATTCACGGACCGAGTGGAACCCTTGCACCAGTCGGCACGGACGGCATCCTCCGAACATACGTCGTTTGCCGAAAAAAGTTTGATCAGGGTGTCGTTCAGCAAGGCATGGAAGCTGGGGCAACATTGTGGTTGGATTCACGTCCGATTCATGCCGAGGTTACTGGTGACTGTGTACGACTCGACATCGAATCAGAACAACAAGAAGTGTCCCTCACATGCAAATTACTGATTGGTTGCGACGGAGCGCACAGCTGGACACGACGTACGTTCAAGATGGGAAAGCCGAAGGAAATGATGATTGGTTTCCAAGCAGAGGTTCTTGGCTATGAAGGAAAAGAACGGTGGCTTGACATGTACAGCGGTTCTGAAATAGCTCCAGGTTTTTTTGGATGGGTCATTCCATCTGGTTTTGGCACGCACAGAATCGGTGTCTGGTCTACGCCTGACCGGTTGAACGGTCGTAGTGTCGAACAATGTTACGATGACCTTCGCAGCCACCCGAAATGGAAAGACAGATTCTCAAATCTGACAGAAGTGGCGCGATTTTGTGGACCAATCCCTAGTGGTATGGTAAAGAAGACGGTGAAAGATCGAGTCATGTTGCTTGGTGATGCGGCTGGAATGGCGAAACCAACCACTGGTGGTGGCATCGGACCTGGCTTCCGCCAGATTAGCGGAATTTTACAACCGCTGAGCAAGGCCATTTTTGATGACAACTTAGGAGAGAAGCACTTGTCGAAAATCACTTCAAAGCATTTCAAAGCCATGAAAAAAGACCAGGATAAGGCACGCACCCTGAGGAATTTATTGGTCAGCGACACCAGTGATAACGAATTGGATAACCACTTTACGAACTTTGCACGCGAAGATGTACTCGAGCTCATCAATGAGATTGGAGACATTGAAAAGCCCGTTCCTCTCGGCTTGGCCTTGCTCAAAAAAGTACCTGCATTCAGAAAATTAGCGCTCCGGGCAGGCTCAAAACTCTTGTTTAGGTAGGGTTTGTATGGCGAGATTGCAACTGCAACAACGCATCCGGTATCCACCGTTTGAACCGCACCGGTTTGAACCTGCAGAACTTCCAATCGCCACATCAAAAACGACGTTATATTCGGGGAAAAAGAAAGACATGATGGCACACATACAAGATCTTCCACCGAGTTTCACGCTTGGTAACGAGTCCTCTTGGTTCATTGAACAAAAGTATCTTCTTAACGGCCAACCAGTTGATGACAGTTCAGTTTTTAGAAGTGAAAACAGCCTTGAAGAAAACAAACGGCCACGTATCATCAAAAAGCAAAGACGAGGGTGGTATCTCACTCCAAATCCAATACATGCGGCAGTTCGAAATTTCATATCCAAATCAGTCGTGATTCTGCTCATTGCTCTTGCCTACCTGTTCATCGAACCATTTTTACGCGGTTTTGGCATCATCGGTTTCGGAACTGGCACCGTTCGTATTGGGTTGCTGGACTATCCAATGCTGGCGATTATCGTCATCCCACTCCTCATTGTGCCCTTGCTGTTGCGCGTCGGTGCGAACCTTGTCGACCTTGTGCGCCAGCAAAATTTCTTGAAATCTGAACCGATGAGCCCTGTCGTGACCCTTACTGAACCACCAACGGCAGCACAAGCCCTTAAGTTCCGCATCCAGATGAATGAAATGCGTGATGATTGGAAGGATATCAACATCACATGGAGAGTTGGAGCTTTACCGCCTGCACGAGGTAAAATCTTCGATGCGCTAGGGCTTTCTGAGGCTGACCAACCACCTCCAGGATTGACCACAGAACTACCGCATCACTGGGAGATAGGCCTGGATGATGGTACTGGAGGCGGAGAAAAGGCGCCCATGGAATCCAGGGAAACGAAAGGCGGACTCTTTTTACGCCCTATGAGAAGTATGGAGAGCGGCGGCAGCAGTCCCTTAACCGACACCATCATTGAACTCGAGCCACCACAACTCGAGTGGCCAGGCACCGTATCGAGTGAACTGATTCGTATCCACTGGGAGCTTATCGTACGAATCCAACGGTCAAAGGGTGGGCCTTTGCTGTGGGTCTTGCCAATCGCAGTTCGGCATCCACAAACTGTTTCATTGATTCAAGACCTTCCAACCAACGACGGTCGTGCAGAATCTGTGCAGGTTTAAGTGCAAACATTCAAGGGTTCTACGGTATGTATGCGAATCATGGAAGGACGCTCGCTGTATGCTGTTCTACTGGTTGGGCTGTTGGTTCTATCTGGCTGTATTGGAGCGACTGAAACGCCTACAGATTCCACACCGAACATCAACGATACACAAACAATTGTCAGTCTCAATGCAACGTGGGGTGTTGTCCCACAAGACGCAGTACTCGATGGAACTCCAATACAACTCGAGGTCGTCATCCAAAACGACGGTGATAACTGGAAAGCTTTCCCAACAATTTTAACACCAGATTTCACAGCACTCGGTGCATATGAATGGCAAGAAACACAACGTGGATACCAGTTAGCCTTCGTGCCTCAAACTGTTGGAGACTACACTGTGCAAATTGAATTTGCAACAACGAATGATGCTGAATTTGCTCTCCCTGTCCCGAAAAATGTTGTTCATACCGTAACAGTCCACCCACTTGAAGAGGATGCTCCTGTCCTAACCGCTCCAGTTCTCATTGAAATTGAAGACCAAGAAATGTTTTGGCTCGAAGGAACCGTAACGCATAGCAATTTAGCAACCTGTGCACTCTTGATTTTCGTAGAAGAACAAGATTCCAAATCTGTTGCGATAAGGGATGATGGAAAGTGGAAAACGCTCATTGACATCTCAGATATCTCAACTTCCTTTGAGATTCGAGCGGTAGCAGCGTGCGGCGCATACGATACGAAAAATGATTCATACATTACACAAGTGTTGATTGAAGAGACGGGCACGGACACAGATGGGGACGGAATCACCGATGAAATTGACCGATGTCCGAATGGGTACGGAGTTGCAGACGGGTGGACCTCAACTCCTGCAAGTGATCAAGACCGAGATGGTTGCCATGACTTGGAAGAAGATTCAGATGACGATAACGACGGTGTAGGTGATGATTTTGACCTCTGTCCACAATCGTTCGGATGGGTCAGTTTTCCAAATACCGACTACGATTCAGATGGCTGCCATGATGTTGACGCAGATGATGATGACGATAATGATGGCGTGTTGGATGTCAACGACTTATGCCCAACTGGCTTGTTCAGGTGGAGCTCAAGTTCGTTCAGCGATTGGGATGCAGATGGCTGTTCGGATTTAGATGAAGATTTTGATGATGACAACGACGGTCTAGAGGATGTCGTTGATTCCTGCCCAAAAGGGCTCACAAACTGGCTAAGAGATATCTTGAGTGATTTTGATGATGACGGCTGCAACGATGCAACTGAAGACCTTGATGATGACAATGACAACGTAAATGACGTCAACAGTACGGGAAGCGTGTTGGATTTATGTCCACAAACCCCAATCGACTCGATTGATATTGATGAGCACGGTTGTGCAGCAGTTCAGCGGGATACGGACAGTGATGGAATCAACGATCTTAACGACCAATGTCCCGGAACTCCACCATCGCTTCTCGTGAATGCGGTCGGTTGTGCAGACATTGACGGGGACGGGGTTTTCGCGAACGTCGACGTGTGCCCACAATCGCCTTCACGATGGTCCATAGACGCCACGGGATGTGCTGTACTGCAAGTTCCCGTCGATTGGACAACGTCATCAACACTTGATGGCCCGATGCAGACTGTCCCCCACTTTTCAGTACCGACGCTTGATGGAACATACTACTTTCAACAGCAATGGACAGGTTTCGACATCTACTTCTTTTTGTTCAAGTACACCGATTCATCAGGTAACTCGAATACCGCTACTTGGGGTCAAAGCCCCGGCCAATTTTTGCGAGCGTTACCCGGAAATGTACATGTGTTCTACGGGTCGTTTGACTCAACCTATCACTCAGACATCGTAAGCAGAAAAGCTGCTGTCGAAAATGCACTTAATCCAAGCGAAGAAGAAGCGTGGGATGGCCGCCTGCATTATATCGACCAAAGAGCGAACAGCATTGGTGGAGGGCTTGGACAAATGATTTCGAGTTTTAACTCTCCAATGTTCATGGGCATCGACCGCTTCCAAAACGCTCGTGAAACTGGTTCACTGTATGCATGGACATCCTCGAATCAAGACCCAATGCATCTGGTTCATGAACCAGCCCAGTGGAATGCCGAATTCCCTGTCGAAATTCGAAGGCATGATTCGTCAATTGAAGAAGTAACTATCATGGATTTTTCCCGTCACAGTGGTGGGTGGGGTTCCGGATTTACTTCGACTGTCAGCGCAGTTCTCCCGAGCAACATGAGCCAATACGACACGATGGAAGTCTACCATGAACATGCATGCTTCGAGCGCATGAATCGCTATCAAAAGAGCGATGGAACATACGGTGGATGTCATGAATGGGATTATGAAGCAAACCTTCGTATTTGTGAACGAGATAACACATCAGCATGTGGAACAGAATTCATGCGATGGATTACGACATATGGTCGTGAAGGAAAATGGATTACAGACATTTCCCCTTACCTGTTCATGTTGGAGGACAACGACAATCGTACGTTCAAGTACAGGGGTGCGAACAAAGGTGATCTAACAATAACGTTGCTGCTGAGCAATTGGGGCAGTGGAATGCGAGCCTATGATGCCGACTTTGCCTTTAGTGGTGGGCAGTTTGACGGAACGTACAACAACCTGTCTACATATACGCGCGATTTGAATTTCACCGTACCAACATGGGCTGATAAAGTTGAGATCGTTGCAACCATCACTGGCCACGGATTTGGCAAGGATAATGCAAACTGTGCTGAATTCTGCGACCATGAACACCACTACTCGATGAATGGATTCACGACGTATGAATGGCATCCAATCGTTTACTCGAATGAAGGTTGTGAAAACGAAGTCGACAACGGAGTTGTCGCAAACCAGTTTGGCTCATGGCCGTTTGGTAGAGCCGGATGGTGTGCAGGGCAAGATGTTAAACAATGGAACTATGATATTACAAGTTGGAGTGACATGAACGGTGGAACAAACCATCTCACATACCGTGGTCTTTTCAATGGACAAGAATATGTTCCTTCAGACGGCGTTGGAAACGGCCAGCGAAACATCCATGCAGAAACTTGGGTAGTTTACTACGATACGATACGTGAGAGTTAGGCAAGAAACTGCACGGGTGGTGGCGAACTGAGTTCACCGACGCTTGCTCCACATTTCGGTGT
>JAKMGM010000024.1 GCA_022424925.1 Candidatus Poseidoniaceae archaeon
CCACCCTGATCTCGCTTGGTTTCAATCTGGCCAGTTGCTCGCATGACTGTTCGAAGAGTGGCGTTCTTGAAATGCCCATCCTTCGCCAAGTAGTGGGTTGTTCTGCGAGCGGACGCAATAATGAGAATCGGGTCAACATGTGACAGGTGGTTTGCCGCTAAAATGACCGCTCCTTTGCGAGGAATGTTGTGCAACCCGAGGAGTTTTGCGTTCATGACGGGTCGCAGAAACGGTGAGAGAAACATTCGCAGAGCGCTGTAACTCGGCGTCTTTGGTAGCGGTTCTTTGGTCGGAGCGATGTGCCAGTGCGGCTTTAGGGCTTGCCACGCTTCGTACAATGAAGCACCCTGAGTCATACCATTTCCACTTGACTTAGGGTTTTGACTGTTCCCACGTCATTCGGTCGAAAACCCACATTTTCCATGTCTCCATTCACCCCATCCCCATACAAACTATCAAAGCATTGGGTGAACAGCAAACAGCATGCCTCCTGCGGATCAGCAATGGTTTCTACGCAGTTTCGTGGTTACTGTTCTCATGTGTTTGCTTTCATCGACCTTTAGCCCCGTGGCTATGGCTGATGTGAACTGGGAAGAAGATGGCTGGCTGCGGACTGCTCTGGCACAGGAACGCTTGGACAATGGTGATGAGTTCGGTTGCTACGGAATGCCGCACCTTTCATGGAACGCCGACCCAGGCGCTGTAGCACTGGAGTGTCAGGCGTACATCACTCAACGAATCGATGCAAGCCATTGGGGTTCAAATCCGATTTCGACCTTCACACCATCTGGTCTCACAATGAGCCAACATACGACGATTGCAGGCCAAGGTTTTGCTGTTCACGGCGACATGAACGGTTTATCTTCGACCGCTTGGCATACCGCTCAGGATGCGCCCAACGACGATTGGGATTGGTTCAACTTGGGTCGTCGAGGCGGTAGTCTCGAACAAATTATTGGCTCAAAGGAACAAGTCCAAACCGCTGTTGAAGAAGGCGGTTTAGTGAATTTGTATTGGGTTGGTCGAATGAATGACGCCACAATTCGGCACGACAAAGACATCGAGAGTTATCTCGATACGGAGGCACAAGCGTGGATGACGACATGGGGAGAGGCTTGGTCGTATTGGACCGTTCACGACTGTTACGAGATTGCTCATTCAACTACACAGGTCAACAATCAAACCATCATTGCGTTTGAATCGCTTCTAACAGAACAATGTACGGCCGTGGCTCCGCTGGCATGGAATGTTCCAATGACATGGATTTTCGACATCGGTTTGAACGAGGTTGTGGATGTTCGAGATTCCAACCAATCACTCCCCTCGCTTGAAGGTGTGAAGAAAACTTCCGAAGGCTTTCAGCAGAACGGTTCAGGGTACCTTCATGTTTCTGTTGTTCGCGGGCACAATGTCTCGATTGTCGTGAACGGAACCGTTGATTACGACGTGATTGGACGCTCACAATTTTGGAACAATTACTCTACTGCTGTTACCATTGCTGCTCACGACACGACGGACTTGTTCAAATGGTCGAAACGATTCACGGATGAATCGAACCTTGTATTCACGTGGTTGGTACAACCTCGAGATGGTATTGGTGAGGCACCTTGGTTGCCCTATGCTGCAATGGTTATCGCAGTATCAACCATCACAGGGATGCTGTATATTCTCAAACGAGAAGGCCTTGGTCCATTCGCCGAAAAACAACCGTATCTGGAAGCACCACCGGCTGCAGCGGATCAACAATCGGCGTTTGACTCTAAATGAGGGCGAAGCCTTCATGCCGAGAACGCTCCACCCAACAATCGGAGGAACCTACCATGGCTGAAGAGGATGTCGTTATCGACCCTTGGGGGAGTGCGCAATCGACAGATTACTCTCGCATCATCGAACAGTTCGGGCTTTCATCAATGGATTCTGTGTCGCTGCCCACACCTTCACGGCTTCATCGACGAGGCATTGTATTTGCACACCGTGAGTTGGAAACGGTCTTGGACGCTCAAAAACAAGGTGATCCGTTTGGTGTTCTAACGGGGTTAATGCCGAGCGGACAAATGCATATGGGGCATTCGATGGTCATAGACCAAGTCAAATGGTTTCAACAACTTGGAGGCGATGTCACCATCGCCGTCGCTGATTTGGAGAGTCAAGCAACCCGAGGCGTCTCGCTTGAAAAGGGTCGGAGAACAGCCCTTGAGGAGTACATAGCAAACTATGCTGCGCTCGGACTTGACCCTGAAAAAACCAGTGTTTACTTCCAATCCTCTCGCCCAATCGTGCAACGACTCGGTTTTCAACTTGGAAAGCGAACCAACCTCAATGAGTTTGAGTCAATTTATGGATTCAACGGTGAGACGAATTTGGCTCATGTTCAGGCGCCTTTGGTGCAAGTCGGTGACATACTTCACCCACAAACAGACGACTACGGTGGTCTAAGGCCGATTGTGGTGCCCGTTGGCGTAGACCAAGACCCACACTTGCGTCTCACCCGTGGACTGGCATCGAAAACCAATTGGTTCAATGTCAACGATGGTAAATCATCAGGTGTGGTTGTCACGCTTTCAGTTCAGGATGACAACGCTGAAGTTCTTGGGCAGCTCCCGAATGGGCGTTTGGATAAACAACGCCTCAATACGGTGTTTGCTGGAATCGTCGACAGTCTCCAACACCTCGGCTACTCGGATATTCTCTCGAATCCTAAGCAAGGTACGGTTACCGTTCCTAGTGCTACTGCGAAAGACAAAACCAAGATTCGGATGAAACTCCTTGCGTATGAACGTTCACTTGGTGGCATGGGGCTGCTCGCTCCTTCATCAACATACCATCATTTTGCCGTCGGGCTAACGGGTGAAAAGATGAGCAGCAGTAAACCAAAAACGACGCTTTTCCTCGGCGATGAACTTTCGTTGGTTGAAAAGAAAATCAAACGTGCATTTTCCGGCGGGCAATCCACCATCGAAGAGCACCGTCGTCTTGGTGGCAACCCCGATATTGATGTTGCTTATCGCTACATGATGTACTTCTTCGAAGACGATGATGCATATCTTGCCGAACTTCATTCCGAATACAGGTCTGGAAAAATCCTTGCTGGTGAAATGAAGCAATTGTGCATCGAGCGCGCTACTGCATGGCTCAGCGAGTTCCATGAGATGCGAGACCAAACAGCCCATTTGGTCGAAACGTTCCTTGCAAACGATGCACGCTAACTGGCCACATCATCTGATGAAAAGACGGCTGGGTCGGGGCCGACTGGTAGCATTTCAAGTTCCTCGGGTGAAAGTTTGCGCTCTGACGCATCCTCGTGGAGAATCATTGAATGTCCGTTCGGGTCGAGAAACTCGACCGTGAATTGGGATGTGTCACCTGCGTGTTCAATCGAATGCAAAAGTCCGTCGAGTGTTTGAAGCGATTGCATGCGTTCATCCTGGTCTTCTTCGGGGTTTGCAAGATCCCGTACGACATCCCGTCGAACCATATCGATGATGTCGACAAATCGGTTGAGCACCCCTTCGATGTTGCTCACATATCCGGTCGAATTCGTACCTGGCATGACTTCAAGTTCCAACTCTGGAATACGAACCGTACACGATGACGAACGCACCAC
>JAKMGM010000059.1 GCA_022424925.1 Candidatus Poseidoniaceae archaeon
GGATATCATTTGAATCAGTAACATTAAGATGAACCGGTTCTTTTGTTACAGCGACGCGTAAAACATCAGACTCCCACGTAATGCCGAAATCTATAGAGGAATCATAAAGGATTTCGTGTCCGATAGCATCCTCTTTATCAGGCCATCCCTGTAAGTTGATTTCAGATGAGAAACAGAATGCGGCGAGAACCGCAAAAGAAGCCATCGATGCGTCGCCAGGTACCGTATATGATTCCTGGCATACTGGATTCCAAGGTTCGAGGAAGCATGCATCCTCATCGAATACAACCGAACCGCCTGTAGTTTCAATCATATCGGATGTGAGTTTAGAATGACGCGAAGACACTGCCTTACCCTCAAGATTCAATTTGACTTTCACCGGCAAGCAGGATGATGCCAACATCCATGACGACAAAGGTTGACTGGACTGCGATATATCCAATGAGATTCCAGAGCCAAGATGTTCTGGCTTCCAAGGACCTGACAGAATCACTGGCAAACGCTCAGAACCTTGACCCATGGAGACATCAACACCTGCTTGACGTAGTGAATCCCACAGGGGTTCTGAATCACGCCGGCGTAACGATTGATCGCCATCGAGCATAACGGGGCCATCCATACGGGCGACCAAACCTGCCAAAATCCGCAATGCAGTCCCCGAGTTGGCTGCGTTGAGTACGGAAGCAGGGCGACGGAAGCCGGTGACACCTACGCCGTGAAGAACCCATTTCTGCGACTCTGGGTGCGGACCAAGTTCCATTGGATTGGTCTGGCTTAGATGGTTTCCATCTGCATCGTAATCGTCAAAATGAACGCCTAACTGTGCCAAACAATTCCTCATTGCACGAACATCATCACCTGACGATGCGACATTATGCAGGGTAATGCTTTGACTGGTTTGGGCAAAGAGAGCGAGCGCACGAATAAGATGGCTTTTCGATGGAGGTAGGCGCCATTCAATGGCACTCGATTGAGTACGGGGGTGGATGCGCAGAATACGTAAATCGTTTCTTCTGTGGTCTTTACCAGAGGTCGTCCATCGCTTAACCCACGCCCTCGCCATACTGCGTCCAAAGACCGAGCACCCATCAACCCTTGCAACACACCATAAAAAGCGGAAGCCGCATGGCCTGTTCAATGTCGATTGATGATTCTCTGGGGCGCCCCCTCCGGGACCTGCGAATCTCAGTTACAGACCGATGCAATTTCCGATGCACATACTGCATGCCACGTGAGAAATTTGGCCCGGACCATACATATCTTGCAAAACAAGAAATCCTATCTTATGAAGAAATGACAAGGGTGGTTCAATCGCTTCTTCCTCTCGGACTCAAGAAGGTACGAATAACCGGAGGTGAACCCCTTTTACGAAAGGATATTGCCGTTTTTGTGACCATGCTTCGAGACCTCGATGCACACCTCGATATCGCTCTCACGACCAACGGAATTCTTTTGGGAAAAAATGCTAAACGATTGTATGAATCGGGCCTCAACCGAGTAACTGTCAGCATTGATGCAGTCGAAGAACAAGTATTTCAAAAGATAACAGACAGTAGAAATTCACCACGGGATGTGTTCGCAGGCATCCATGCGGCTCAGGAATCCGGGCTGATGGTGAAAGTAAATTGCGTGGTGAAAAACGGCGTCAATGAACATCAACTGGTACCTATCGTCGAAGCGTTCTCGAGCAAAGGAATAGCAGTTCGATTTATTGAATACATGGACGTTGGAACAACCAACGATTGGAACCTCGAGTCGGTCGTCAGCGGGGAGGACATGAGGAAGACGCTAACCAAGCACTCTGGCCAGATGAAGAGGAATCCAGCCGTACACCCCTCCGATGTTGCGCGTATGTGGAGTCTACCCAACGGTACTGAGGTGGGTTTCATTGAATCAGTAAGCCAACCGTTCTGTGGTGATTGTTCTCGAGCTCGCTTATCGGCACACGGCTCGTTGTATACCTGCCTGTTTTCTGAAAAGGGTACAGACCTTCGCAGCATCGTTCGATTTGGGGCAAATGAAGAAGAGATCTCTAAGGTTATCCAGAACATTTGGACCAAAAGAGACGACAGATATTCTGAACTTCGTGGAGAAAATGAAGCCGACCGCCAGCCGGTCGAGATGTCGTTTATCGGCGGTTAACTGTCAAGTGGTGGCAAAACAATGTTCACTAAAACTGAACTGGTTGAAAGGTCGATGAGTTGGAAGCGCCACGTCCCCGTATCCGAACCAATTGTCGTGGAATCAATAACAAAATAATCACCTTGACTGACCGAATAGCCTGCATCTCTATCATGGAACGAAATGTTTGCACCAATCAAACCGTACACGTCAGAATCACTCACCAGCCCACGCAAAGTATTCCCTTGAGAAACATTCTCTGGAGCAAGCGAAAATTGAATCTTAGCTGGATCTATTGTTTGGTCGAGAGAAGTCATGCGTACAACGTGGAAACCGTTTGACAAGCCACGGACACTAACAGTCGCATCGGCTGGCGGTTTTTCAGCGGTTGTGAGAGCACCTTGCATCAAAACGAACACCATGCTCGAAAGCATTACTGTGATAGCCAGCAACAGTACAGTGGCAATAACAGGACTCACTGCCTGCTCATTGTCAGCCCTCCGCACATTGCGCATGGTAGGTCTGTATCATCGATAGGTATTGAATCAACCGTTTCAAACCAGAGCCGGAACCATATCTTGAGAGACCATCAGAACAACCACATCGGCTTATCACATTCCATCGCGCGTTTAATGCCGCCAATGGGGCCAAGTATTCTCAACAAGGTTTCAGTGATCAAATCACCTTTGAAAAATGCATAGCCCATGTTCTTCGAGCGAAGAGAATTTTTCAACGCTCTTCCCATTGAAGCCCGAACTCGTGCCTCGTACTGCTCAAGTGAGGTGCCGTCGCGAAGGTTGTCGACGATTGCCTCCGCTGCAAAGCAACCAGAAATAATGGCTTGAGAGATTCCGCCACCGTTGCTCGGCATTACCAAACCTGCTGCATCGCCAATCGCCAATGTGGTTCCATCAACCATGGATTTAACGGGTCCCCCCATTGGGATCCAACCTCCACCCCATGAGAGAATTTCGAGGTCGAGGGACGCACAGAACTCAGTCAGATGATCCTTGAGATTTCCTTTCAAATATCCTGCTCGTACGCCGAGACCTACATTGGCAGTATCTGGACCTTTCGGGATAATCCATGCATAACCTGATGGTGCTACAGAACCGAGAAAAACATCGAAGGTTTCGGGAACTTTTCCTTGTACCTGGGCATATACGGTTGGAACTTGGTCTTTAGGTCTATAGCGCTCATCATCGCCATGCCGAAGTCGACCTACATGCGCTAAAGAACCGCTCGCATCAATCAAGTAATCGAACGAATAGCGGCTGTTCGTCGTAACCAACACATCCCGGTCAAGTTTCGATTGATGCTGTATACGCGTCATTGCTTCGCCTGTACGAACCTCAGCACCTGCTTGAATCGCTTTATCACACAGGAATCCGTCAAAATGCAAGCGGTGACCTGCGAATGCATCGAGATCAAAATGGTACGCTTTGCCGGAGGGAAGGAAAACTCGCATGTTGTCAAGATGATGCAATCGAAGTCGGTCTGGGAACTCAAAATAATCCTTTAACCACTGGTGATCATCGAGATGAGAAAACGTGCCAACGACCTCTCCCCAATTGGGGATACATTCTCCACATTGCGCAGGATTACCGACGATTTCGCGGCGTTCAAGAATAAGTACATCAATGCCCTCTTCAGCCAAGCGCTGTGCACAAGCAGAGCCTGCAGGGCCTGCTCCAATGACAATCACTTGTCGGTGTTGTACTTCTTTACGTCCCATGTAATCGCCTCAAAGGTGTCTATTCATGACATAGTCCGTGATGTGTAGCATGAGGGCTTTCGCATCACTTTCGGGAAATGAATCGAGTTCAGTAATCGCACGCTCAAGATGCGTACGGACAAGGATTTCAGCATACTGTAAACTTTGAGAAGCGTTGAGTAAGCCCATTAATTCATCAAACAAACCGTCATCAAAGTTTTCGATAATGTGAGCCAAACGATGGCGTTCAACGCCGTGTGAGAGCGTGAGTGCGTGGATGAGAGGCAGTGTCATTTTTCCTTCAATCACATCTGCACCTCGCGGCTTACCCATGCGCTCATCACCACGCAAATCGAGCAGGTCATCCACCAACTGGAATGCGATACCCAGTTCCATACCGAAGCGTTGGAGTGAAAGTGCTTGTTCTGCATCTAAACCTGCCACAAGCCCTGCTGCGTGACAGCCTGCGGAGAAAGGTCCGGCGGTTTTCCCCCTCACTATACTCAAGTAATCCTCGGGAGAGGTGGCAAGGTTGAGTACATGATCGAGCTGATCAAATTCAGAAACAGCAATGTTAGCGCAACATTGAGCCATTATTCGGACAATATGCTCGTCGTAAATCCCACCGAGACCGAAACCTTGAACGAACAACCAATCTCCTGCAATAACTGCTTTGGGGATTCCGACTCGTGTGTGAATCGTTTCAACTCCTCTGCGTTGAGCAGCTTCGTCATTGATGTCATCGTGAACTAAAGTTGCGGTATGTATGAGTTCAAATGCAAGCGCCAGGGGCATAATGTCATCCTCATCTGAACCGCCTGCGATTTCATGGGCCAGTAAAATAAGCAATGGACGTAGGCGTTTGCCACCAGCAAGTAGGACGGTTCCACACAACTCAGCGACCTGTCCTGCCCCATGTTCAACCTCGGTTTCAATGAGAGATTCGAGTTCCGCATCAACGACGAGCCTCATGCTCTCGATACGGTCGCTCGCCTGTAACTGAATACTCGACACGATATCCCCCACAAGGGTGTCCTTCTTAACCCGTAGTCTCCGCCCTTGTAATGTGAGGAGTCATCCTCGCCGAGGTGATGTTGTGACGGAAAAGGTTCGACTTGAAGTCTTAACCACTGCATCACAACGTGACGGCGTACGGTTACAAATTGAGCGTTGTATCGAGCAAAATCGAAACCATTTTGACTTCAAACTCAGCCAAATTCCTCATATTGAGGCGGCCATTACCGCTCTGAAACAGGGTACGGGAGACTTGGTCGCTATGAGCGCCCTCAACTGGAGAGAGCACGATGTCGAGGGGTTGAGCATCGTTGGAATTCTCCCCCGTAGAGAGCCCACATGGGTTCTCGTGTCCGATGACAAACCAGAATACCTCATCTCCAAGGCACGAGTTGTTTGCGACCATGAATTACTCCGGCGTCAAATGCGACGTTTGCGTAACGATTTGGAATTGGTAACTTCGAAGCAATTCGCGTCACTCATTGGCAAAGACGAACAGTTCGCAAACCTCGACGAAGAGGACCGAATACACTGGATTGAAGAATGTCGACAGGACGGACTTCTGGAAGGGTATATCGTTGCAAGAGGTGAACACGCTGCGCTCAAGTTCAAGGCTCGGCGACACACACTCGGGCTCCAACGGGAAAACCCGGAACGAACACATTTCGTACCACCGCCTCTGTACGGCTTTACGCTCCTCGTTGCACGAACTGGATTTCCTTCGGCAACTGTGGCACCTATGGTCGACACCGGAGCAATTCTATCGCACAGAATCGAAGCGGCACTGCTCGACTCTCTATCGAAACACCTGCATGGTATCATCGGAATTTTTGTTGAACAACGAAAATTCAAGACCGTTCTTAAGGAAGCCCAACGCCGTGGGGATGACTTCACCAACGAGGTCTTCCTCGATTCACAGCGTGCAAAATCCCAGTCTGGGCCATCGAAATGGAAGCAATCGGTTCCGCGAAAGGAAGTTCCAACAACGCCTCGAATAGAAATAAAGGTTGAAACACTCAATGCTGAAGGTACGGTTTCAGCGAGCGTGGAGAGAATCTGCACCGTTGAAGAAAGCCAC
Source organism: Candidatus Poseidoniaceae archaeon (assembly GCA_022424925.1). GTDB lineage: Archaea > Thermoplasmatota > Poseidoniia > Poseidoniales > Poseidoniaceae > MGIIa-L1. The sequence continues at coordinate 5,928 of JAKMGM010000059.1, forward strand.
ATGGGCATGGTCAATGTATTGAAAGAATTTGAAATTCTACTTGAAACAATGCAAATGGAGCATGAGGAAATGGTTCGTAAGTTCCCAGGACTTCCAGATGAATACAACTTACCAAGACCGGCGTTGCTGAATCTTGAAACACATCAGGCATCTTCGTCAGAGGAAGAATGAGGTGCCTGCTCAAGTAGAGCGGCATACCCTTGTTTGACAATAAATTGTTCGAGTTCTGCTAAATCAGCAGGCTCATTTTCATCACAAAGTTCGAGAATTGACTCATCAATTTCTCTTCCGTTCCGTTCCCAAGTACCTGCTGAACGCTGAATGTCTGAAGCAAATTTTTCAACGACTTCAACGGCCGTAAGATTGTGATTAAGTACAGCGTGTAACGAATCAACAATCTTGTTGTTGGCTTCTCTCAATCGATGAATTCTGTCCGCCATTTCACGCAAAAAAACTTTGAGCTCTTCAACATTGTTCGAGCGAGAGAACCGACGTTGTGCCTTCTCGAAGTCCTTACGCATCACTCCAATTCCTGCGACGATTGCAAGTTTGGCTTTGGTTGCATCGAGAATTGTTTCTTCAGATTCGTTCAACCGTGATTGAATCATTTCATCAAACGCATGATAGTGGGTTTTGAGATCTGTCCAAACCAGTTCTTTCAACGAATGAACAAGCGAATTGGCCTCTTTGAGGCCTTGCTTCGTCGCCTTAATCGTCCTCGCCATCGTCCAATCGAGGAGTTCTTGTTCTTCAAAGCATTGCTCGGACATGATTGCTAAAGCAATGATGGAGAGATGTTAACCGTCAAAAAACAGCCCTCTTGACTACCACATCACTGCGAAAACACATATACCCCTTAGAACCGAAAGAAACCGTGAGGTGGGGCAATGTCAGCGAAAAGTGAACTTTTGAATGAACTCTACCAAGCTCGTTTTGACGGGCTCAAAGAATTGGCAGTCACATACCAACTTCCAAAGAATGGTTCTGTGGAAACCCTGAGAGCACGCTTAATCCAGCATCTTATTCTCGATGAATGGAATTTATCCCCCGATGGTATCAAAAACCTGATGAATGCAGAAATTGGAGAAATACTCGGGGTTTTTGGGATTAAAAAGTCCGGTTCTGTTCGAGCCAGAAGGCAGCGCCTTTATCTGCACTTGAATCACGACCCGAAACAATTTGTTCCAGAATCACTTGATGCCATGACTCGCGACCAATTGCATGAATTGTGTAGAACCCTTGAGTTGCCTCTTTCTGGCAATAAACAGACGCTGCTTGTTCGCGTTGCTGGGGTCTTAGCCTACCAACAAGGAGGATGGGGGAAAGTAAAGAAAAGTCTTCGAAGACCGAAAAAGGGCGATATGAACATCGTCATTCCAACCCCGAATGAAGATTCAATACAGGAGGCTGCAGTGCCAGAAATGCCTGTAGAACACGAAGTTGTGATTGAAAAAGTTGAATCGTTTGTTTCTGAACATCCGAATGGATGGACATTTGAACAAGAGACTGAAATGCGGACTGAACTTGCAGAAGAAGGAATCCCAATCTCTCGAGCACCCCTCGCTGAGTCAATCGATGAAGCACTGCGTTCAAACCTGAGCGAAACGTCCAGTGAAAAAGTACCTGCAATGGTTCAAAGTGCACACATTAAATCTGAGGAACACAGTTTGGAAACCGAAGCCCTGCTTCTTGAACTTGATGCTCGAAGTGCAGAAATCGAAGCGGCAGGAAGAGATTTCCTTGCCGTAAGCACGACAAGTGAAGCGGAAGACTTTGAGGCATTCATTGACAGCCTTGCGACGCATGGTTTTGCCGTTGAAACACCTGCAGTAAAAGACAGTATCCGTAATACGTTGATGGAACTTGAGTTCCGTTCACAAACAGAAAAAGACGCAGTATTTTCGATGCCCAATTCTTGGAGAGAGCGGGAAGCTCTTCGAAACTTTGAACTCGCTCGTGAAGTATTGAGAGACCAATTGAGTAACACATTAGCCTCCTCAGACGGCGATTTAGTTAAAGCGCGTATGGCGTTTGAGCAAATAGGCCACGAGATGGGGCTTGAATTGAGGACACCAAGCGTATCTGGACGCTTGCATGCACTGTTCGATTTACATGTGGAAATTCACCAAGCTGAGGCACTACAAGACCCCGCAATAGCACGTCGAAACAGGATTTTGAGAGTTTTACAACACGGTGCAGTACACTTCACGGACAACGAACGAAGAACAATTAACCGTCTTGAACGAAACATCGCTGCATTTGAAGAGTTGGTTGAAACAGTACTTGAATCCAGTGAAGGAACCTTTGATGAATCCCAACAAGTGTTGGTTCTTCGTTTCTTAGAAAGTCGAGGATATGAAGTGAACACACCAGATTTGCGGCCTCGAATCCTTGCATGTGCGGGAATTATTGGTGCTGAATTAGGCTTCATTTCACCAGCTGAGATTCCACGAATTGCCCCTGGCGTGATGATTTCAGATACACAGGTCGATGCGATTGTTACCGAACTGAAAGCACTCGCAGAGGCTTTCAAACCAAAATCCGAACGTCCTGAAGAAGAAGAGGATGTGGTTGCTGAATCGGTGATTGGTGCCTCTGAACGCCTACATTCCGCTCGAGGAAAAATTGATGAAATCGATGATTTACTCGCTCGACTTCGTGGTTAACTCAGCGCGATGCGTAAAAGTTCTGGATTACTTGAGTCACCGTTTGAATATCGTGAATATCCCTTCGCACCAGATCCTCGATGATAGCCTGGCGTTGTGAAACATGCTTCTCAAAAATATCTGGAGAGACGCCTGCGGCTGTACATATTATTTCGCGAAGCTTTGAAGGAATTCCAGTTTCTTCAATCTGGTCGGTCGAGGCATTGTACTTCCAAATAATGTTCAATCTCGGCTTGTCGCCTTCCATGCCCGCAATCTCAGCAACTTCGGTGATTTTACGGGCAGTTTTTCCATTCACGTGAAGTCTCGCTTGAATGATTATTAAATCAAGTCCACTCAACATAATCGGTGGCACCAACATTGGGGGGTTAATCATACGCGTTACGGTTTCTTGAGCCGTGTTGGCGTGAAGTGAACCAAACGAACCGTCGTGTCCAGTGTTCATTGCCGTCAGCAAGGTTGCCGCCTCAGGTCCGCGTACTTCACCAACAATAATACGGTCAGGACGCATACGAAGACTCGATTTTAGACAGTCGTTCATATCCACTTCAGGGGTTCCATCCGGCCGCTCTCTACGGGTTTCCATTCGCAACCAATGATCATGATAAACCTGCAATTCAGCTGTATCTTCGACGGTCAGAAGACGACGATGCCATGGAATATACATTCCAAGACAGTTGAGCGTTGTGGTTTTTCCCGAACCTGTCCCTCCAGCAATAACAAAGTTTGCCGGACGACTGTCAAGGCCTTCAATCCAAACCCACATCATTGCAGCAAGACGGGAATTTACCGTTCCAAATTTAACAAGATCAATCATCGTTAGCGGGTCTTCTCTAAACTTACGAATGGTGAGTGTAGGACCATCCGGAGTTACTGGAGGAATCGTCCCATTTACACGGGAGCCATCGGGTAATCGACCGTCAAAAATCGGCACAAGCCCAGGCCCATCACCAAGCGGGACGTTCGTGAACGAGGCGATGTTTTTTGCTATTTGAATACCGGATTCATCATCAATCCAAATGTTCGTACGGCACATACCGTGGTCTCTGTGGGCTATTTTTACACATTGGGTGCCACCGTTATACATCACTTCTTCAAGTGCATCGTCTTCAAGCAGCGCTGCAAGGTCTCCGTATGGGTTTGGCTCTACGGAGCCATCAACATGGTATATCGGCGAAGGGTGATTCTCTTCGGTATAAATCGTAACTCGGCCGTACTGTGCTAGTATCTGTTCACTCATGTTTCATCCTCCAACCAAAATGACTGCTCCAAGATAGAGCAGCATAGAAAGTGCCATCCAGCCTGGCATCCACCAGACTACATCTCGAAATCGGCCCATCATACGTCCAGAAACACCAACTGCGATAATTGATGCTGCCCCGAAGAAGTACGAGAAGGTCTTGTTGAAAGAATCGATTTGAAAGCCCTTGCTTGCTGGAGCAAACAGGCCGACAATAAATGCAATCAAAACCGGAAGCCCAATGCAAATGAACATCACAATGAGTAGACCTCGACCTGAAAGTTCTTGTTCTCGAGAGTTCATCAAATCGTTGAGTCGCTCATAGTCCATTGCCAAATCGGACAGAATTCCCTGCAACGGTGAATCTTGTTCAATCGCAGTTTGAATTAAGACCATGACTCGCTGAACTTGTGATGAACGCGTTTTAGCTGAAAACGAAGCAAGTGCGGCATCAAACGATGAGGAATGACTTTCTTCAAGTGTTTCCTTGAGCAGCTTTCCCAACACACCTGGAAGTGTTTTCGATTGTTCCATCATGGCCTCTTGAATACCTCTGCCAGCACCTACTGAGTCGGAAAGAGATTCCAAAAGTGAAGGGAGTGTATTCTCTATAGAACGTCGCCTTCTTCGCTCAATTATGGGAGGTATTCCGCCTGCAGCACTTGCAATACCAACAACAATCAAAATCAGCAACAGGAAATGGTCATTAAATGTTTCAAGTAGACCGCTGATCATTCAATCACAACCCCGGATCCTTCGTGTGCGCCTTGAGTCCAATCATTGCCATGCCCAGAAGTGTAACGAGAAGCCCTACATTGACAACTGCATTGATTGTTGAAGTTGGAGGGAGTTGCATGAAAGCACCGAGGTCACCACTCATCAATTGCGGAACAAGACCGGCAATGGCGAGAATGATTGGCCCAATCATGCCGATAGAAAGGAGGGTTTCGGGAACTGAACCAAGGTCTTCGATGTACTTCTTTACCGCTTCAGTACGCTCATTTTCCATGCGAGTGCCCTGTTTTCGTAGTGTTTCAATAATGTCGGTGTTCTGCGTTACGTTGGTGTACATCGTGTTGAGAAGACGTTTGTAACCATCGGATTCGGCTTTCTTCATTAGCACCTTCAGTTCGGGCCCAAGACCTTTGCTGTTCCCCTTTCGCAAACGGCTCATCATTGATGAGAAATCCTCACTTATGATTCCATATCCTCCGTTCCCGATTGTGTGAATTGCTGCTTCAAGACCGACGCCTGAGGACATCAAAACATCGAATGTTCGGATGACGTAGAGAACTTCTCTCTGTTCATCCAATTTACGCATAATATCACCTAAACAATGTCCTCGAGCAATTCAAAGGTAAACATTTGATTGGAACTTTCGTATTCCATCGAGGCGAATATAACTTTCACATCTCGCTCTTCAAACGGGTCGTGAATAAACGGCTGACCCGAGCGAAACATGGCCAGGATTCTCTTGTATTCGTCAATCGACAGTTCACCGGTAACGGTGTACGATGTTGACTCTGAGCCTTCGTCATGAAGGTCATCGCCTTCTTCACCTCGGATGATGGTACGCGTCAATCGTCGCGTCAGGCGGACTTTCATGTCACAATTCGGTATTCGTACCCAATCTGCACTGGTCGTTCCTGATGCTGGGCGAATAAAGAAATCCATACCTGCCATACGATGACCTCTGTTCCACCCACACCGTCGCAAGGTATTGAATGTTGGGGGAGTGAGGATTAGCCGACGATTCTAAACCATCCAAATCGGGGTTCATGCAAAGTGCCTTCGTTGGAAAGTTCATCCAGCTTTTCTTCGGCCAGTCCTCTGTCGAAGCCGCGTGCAACTGCGTTGGTTAAAACAGTTTCAAAATCAACCCCATCGCCTTGGTCCAACTGTTCGATAATCGAAACGAGTGTGTCTTTGACTTCACCGTCACCGGTATCTCCGGCTTCGGTGTCTGCACCGTCACCTAAGTTCGATTGAGTCGGCATTGCCACAGGTTGGCTTGCAGCCTCCATTCTACCTTCCGCAATATCCAAGGCCTGCATCACATTCAATGTGTAATTTTCAAGGTCAATATCGCCGTAATGGTTGCGCGAAACAAGAAGACCATCAACCATGTGTTCGGGAACACCTGAACCCACCAAGCCCTCCTTCGTTGGTTCCGCAGCCAAGGAATCAGAGTAACTCTTCATGCGTTGAAGAGTATCTTCACACGCACGTGTCAGCCACAAAGCATAGCGTTGTGCATCAATTTCACATGCTTCCTCTGGACGAAGAGAAGTGTAAACTGCACCTTCATCCGTTTGGTACCAACGGGATTTGGCAACCATAAGCAGTAATACTGGTTCTCCAACTTCCGTTTTTTCAACCAAACTCAACGTAAGTTCACGCATTGATTCGCTAGCATAATCCCCAACTGAGAAGTAGTGAACGCCCGATGGATCTCGCATTTGACCTTGGTAAAGCGTCGAGCCGTTCGAAGTTTCACGCACCTCCAATCGCTCGAGTAAACCGGCGACTACGACTCGATTGACCTTAGCCCCGAGTTTTGTTATAACAAAAGAAGGGTCGTACTCTCCAGAGCCTTTCTCGTTCAGCGTCGCTTCGCTAAATTCTGATGCGAGCATATGCCATGCTGATTGTCGTTTTGCACGTGTCCCTGCCTGCATTATGCCACCTTCCATTGCGCTCGAATCTCAGTCGCCCTTAGCCCCGCATCCTCTTCAATGAGAGATGCGCTATCTGCGAGCATCATTGCACCTTGTTCATCGACGATTGTTCGACCGGAGGCGTAAACTGTCCGCCCGAGCATTTTGCTTCTCAACGATTGGACAAAGGCCACCTGACCCAAATCATTCACAGTATCTTGAAGCTCGGTTTCAGTTAAACCGAGAAGTTCGAGGGTGGCTTGCTTGTTGGTGAGAAGCGAGACGCTTGCGCGACCATCATCGATAGCCAAACGAAGTCGGATATCCGTATTTCCATCATTCGGTCCGTGTTCGGCACACGCCCCGTCTCGAAGGACACGACGGCATTCTGTACATCGTTGAATGAATCCTGAATCTTCACGGATACTAACTACCGTTGCCGAAGTAGAAACGCCTACCCGGCTCGCTCCAGTTGACAGTTCAAACAATTCAACTTCCGCAGTATGCGTTGTTAGGTCAAGTTCGGCATCCCACGGGGGCGCATCAAGGAATTCGACTTGGTCCGCATTGTCGACGGTGATGTCGGGAATACCTTGCCATGCTCGAACTCGAACACCCTTGAGACGAACCGTTACCGGAAGTTTGTCATCCGTAATTGGGAGTTCGCTCCAAGCACTCATCCTACAACGACCGGTCGGGTCGGCAATCTGTCCAGACCAAAGGAAGCGTTCTTCTCCATCACGAGTGAACGAACGCTTGGTCCATTCCGTAATTTGAACAACTGCATCGACATCCCGAGCCCCGTCACGGAGTTCGGACAGCGTCAACACTGTTTGCTGTGAAAGCGTATCTGCATCAGAGAAGTTTTTGTCGTGGTAAATTTCGATTTTGGTCGTTCGTCCGAAGTTCAACTCAGGCGTGTCACGGAATGTTCGAACCTGCGCACCCTCAATTTTGAGCAGCGTTCCTACTTCGTGTTCAAAAGGCTCCCATGAGAGGAAACCGATTGTTCCAGACTCGTCCGCCATCCGTCCCCGTACAATGTCAATCGAGCCTGAACCGTCCTTTCGGTGGATTTGGTCCGGGCGGGAGGCAAGAATGCGGCCAACAACACAGACATACCCGTCTGAAGGAAGCGATTCAATGTCTAGAGGTTCGCCTGGGGCGACCACAGGTCGTGTACCTTCACGGACAACTGCAATACGGGTCGATTGGTTGATGTTGAGCGACATTTTTCCTTGGTATTCATTGACTGAGGCGCCTTCAATACGTACAACTGAACCCGGTGTAATGTTTGAATTCGGCCCCCAATCCTTGTACTCCCATCGATTCTTTTGACCGTTCTCTTCCCAAGGGTTGTCTTCAAGCAGTCCAAAGGCAATTTGTTTCTGCTCACCTCGTATGGTTTGGTCTCGAATGTTGTGAGAGATGATTTCGACTTCGATTTCAATGTCTTTATCATCGCCTTTTAATTCACTCAAACTGCTCACTTTGCGGGTTGTTCGAGGCGCCGAAGATGAAGCGGAAGAACCAGAAGATTTGGCAGGGGCTTTATCGCCCTTGAATCGACGTAAGATTGAGCGCATAGCATCTTGAGGAGGAATGAAAAATTCTTTCTCATATTTCTCAAACGCCGCTGATACTTCTTCGGGGTCAGCATCAGGGCATTCAGACAGGATTGACTTCACATGCGTTTCATATTTTTCAGACATCGTCAAGACCTCTTCCTGATATGTTCATTCGATGCCTGTACGGAGAACAGGCTGCGGGCTTTCGTGCGTTTTGGTTGAGACTGTACACTCCCTTGACCTCCATGGTTACCTAAAGGAAAGACGACAGACCATAAAGAATGCCTTGATGATGTGTCCCGCAATTGGATTCGTCAATCAAGTCACTGCATTGCTTAAGCCGGATTTATTCGCAAGCCTTCCATCAACAACACATCTGGAAGGTGCATGGCGCCGGATGAGTATGAGCCCTGAACGCGTACATCATCACCGAGATAAACCTCCTTTGAGAGCGCCTTGGCCAGATTCCCTGAGAGGCCTGCCTGTTTTACTGGACCGATGATTTCTCCATCTTCGACACGCAGCAATGTACTGGTTGTCACAGAAAAATCTCCGCTGGTCGGATTGGCAGTGTGTGCACCCATGACACTGTGAACAATGTAGCCATTATCCATTCTCTCCAGCAATGCCGCTTGAGATGAAGGACTACGAGTGGATGTCATGTGAAGATCTGAGCAACCCGTGTGCGGTGGGCTTTGATGACCGCCCCGTACAGCACATCCATTGGTTTCAGCGAAATCAATACGCCCTTCTGCCACCTGTTGGGCTGCATCTCTCGTCGACCACATTGAACCGATTAACCGTCCGTTCTCGACCAAAGTTTGCCTGCGAGTGGGCACACCTTCGCCGTCACGTGCTGAAGCGGACTTTCCACCTTCCATCCTTCCGTCATCAACTATCGACAAATCGTTGGCTAGAACCTGTTCACCCTGCTTACCAGACCAAAACGATTCATCACGAACCAGTCGATCTCCACGAACTGCTGAAGGGACAACCATTGAAAATAACGGAGAAAAACCTTCACTCGTCATCAGAACTGGCGTGTCATGTGCATCACTGTTCACTTCAATTGGACCTCGAGTTTTTTGTGCCCAATCGACCGCTATTGCAACACAATCGGGAACTTGCGCAAGGCGCTGACGGCTTGAATCGCCTTCGTACGAACTGGTGAGTTCGTCATCAGCGTCAATAGAAACCTGAACGCCTATGCCGTGTGATGTCGTGACACCACTCGATTCAATGCCTTCGCTCGTGAATATAGCTGCAGCACTTGCACCAACGCCAAGACCGCCACCAGTGACAACTGCTCGTTGGTCCAACGATGCGACTTCATTGAGAACTGCATCAGCCTGCTCGAGTAAATCCTCAGGCCCGATACTGAGGATGTTTGAATCAAAGAGACCCTTGACCTCATCAGCCTTTTGTTCGCTTGGCAAAACAAACCCTGGCACAGAAGGAGAAGCTTTGGCAATGTCTCGTGCTTGTTGAATCGCATATTCGGCCGAAGACAAATCCACCAAGTAGGCATAGCCGAATTTTCCATCTTCAACAATTCGGACGCCGTAACCCCCTTCACCGCCACCTGCGGCGAGAGAAATTTTGCCTGCTTCGATATCGATGCTGTGGCCGTAAGACTGCGATGCAACGACTTCCCATTGTGCGATACCTTGCGTTGTACAAAGTGTTCCGATTTTCCGGCAGCCTTCTGCAATCCGGTCCACTGCATCGTCAGGAAGCATTCATCCCACCAACGCTTGAGAAATGCGCATGATTGGCCCGCCATCACCGACAGGTACAGTCTGCCCCTTGCCACAAAAGCCAGGTGCAGCAAGGCGTGCGTCGCGAGTCAGACCGTCGACATCTTTCAAGATTTGAAGTGTGAGCCCACTCACACTGACGTCCTTTAACGGGCGAGTGAGTTCTCCGTTTTCAATAAGCCATGCTTCTTGTGCTGCGAATTGGAACGAACCGCGACCAGTGTCAACTTGACCTCCACGAGAACCACAAGCGTAAACCCCGTATTCGATATCTTCCATGAGTTCGTCCATGTCATTGTGCGTACCGCCTTGAATGAGAGTGTTCGACATTCGAACAAGCGGGTGATGAAGTCCATCTTGAGCACGAGCACCAGCATTCGGGTTAACACCGAAATGATGAGCTGTTTCTCTATGGTTGAGGTATTCGGTGAGCACACCGTTTTCGATCAGGCTCTTCTCACGCGTGTCGAGTCCTTCATCATCGATTGGATGTGCTCCATATCCGCCACGAATGGTTGGGTCATCGACCACCGAAACAATTTCGTTGCCGATTGTGTGACCGAGTTTCCCGTCGAGACATGAATCGCCTGCGGCAACCAAATCCGCCTCGCACGGATGCCCAAGGGCTTCGTGGATGTATACCCCCGTCAAATCACGGTCAGCAATGAGCGGTAGTTTGCCTGAAGGAGCGCGTTCTGCTTTAAGCAGTCGGAGGGTGGCAACACGTGCAGTTTCACCGAGTTGTCCCAAATCACATGATTCGATAACTTCAAGCCCACCTTCACCTCCGTGCCTCGTTCTATAGGACACAACTTCGCCACCGTCTCGTCCTGTTACGCTTGCATTAATCAATGAGCGTTGGAACGACCATGTCCGGTTCATGCCCTCGCTCGTCATCAATTCAGTGTGGAGGTGCTCGTCGCTCCAACCACACGTGACTGAAATGATACGGTCATCATCAGCAGCACTATCGTGGAGTGTTCGCAAGTGTTCAATTTTCGTTTGCAAATCCGTATTTCGTACATCCTTTTTTGGCCTCCAATGAATCTCGTCTTCATAGATTGGTACTTCAGCCAACTGAACTGGAGAGTCTTTCGATGAGCGCCGGGCTGCAACTGCCTTGGCTAAGCGAACAGTTGATTCAATCTGAGAGGGAAGAGACACGAGATCGGTCGTCGAATGAACGCCCCACGCTCCATCAGCCAAAATTCGTAGAGTGACACCAACTTCCTGGCCGGGAATCGCTCGTTCAAGTTTGGCATCCCTCAAAGCTACACTGGAATCAGTGATAGCCATCAATCGGACTTCGGCATATGTTGCTCCGAGTTCTTGAGCATGGTCGAGAGCCGATTGGATTTTGCTTTGGTTGAGGTATCGACCGGTGCTAGGTCTGTGTCCATCATTGGGGCTTGCGCTCATCACCATGATACAATGCAGAATGCGAGAGTGTTTGAACTCTACTCTTTTTTGATTTGGTCACGAAGTAAATTCTGCTGAAACGATATGCCCAAGAAGAGAGGCTTCAGTAAGTTGTTCTTGGCCAAATTCAAATTTCATGCCCAGCCGGGATGCGCCCCGAGTTGTGAGTACAAATTCCACCGGAACTGTACGAAAACCGAGTGATGACACGATTTCCCTGGCTGTTCGTTCGAACGCTTCGTTGTCGAATGCCTCAGGATAGCAATCAGAATGGTGAGTATCGTTACTGTATGGCTCGGGCAGGTGCAACAAAAAACCAGAGCGGTCTTCGTCCCGCATCCCTGCTCGTTTGAATGCCTCTGAAACGTGATGTGTGCCGCTAAGGTAACGCAAAAATTCTGCATCATATGAACGGGCAAGTGCTGTAGAGCGAAGCCACCGCCGCGATGCACAGTTCCACGCAGTCCATAATTGGGAAGGGGTTTGAACGCAATCCTGACCAACTAAAACCCAGTTTTCGTTCGGACGCAGTTCTAAGAAACGTGAGAGTATCTCTCTCGCCTGAATTGAATGGTCACTTACCCAAGCCACACTAGGGAAAGAGGTCTGTGC
>JAKMGM010000081.1 GCA_022424925.1 Candidatus Poseidoniaceae archaeon
AACAGTTGAGCGAATCTCGAGGCAGTAGCAAGTGATTCACGTTGGGGCACTCGAACAGAGACTCGGGCAGGAACTATACGTACTCGCAAGGATTCGTCAATATCACTTGCGCGAGCCAACGGCCCCATTGCAGCAATCGCTTCCATACCTGCGTGCGTCAGCACGATGTGCTGCAACTCAACCGAAGCGAGAACGGTTTCGTCGGCAGTGTTGGTAGATGATTCATCGACTTGATGCGAGAGATGGATGTCCCAGCTGTCCCGCGCACGGTTCATGGACAAAGAGAGGTCTTGTAATTTCCATTGCTCAGTAATCGAAAGTACAAGTGTCGAGTCAATAGGTGTGAGTGCGCTTTCCAAAAGATACGATGCGATGTTTTGAGCACTGAGTTCAGAAGTATAGCTCAATACTTGACAGTCAACCTCGTTCGCATATTCGACGGTTGAATCAGATGAGCCAAGGTCGAGCAGTACAACCTCATCTGCACCTTCACGGGCTCGAACGATGAGGGAGACGATTCTCAATTCTACGTCCTTGGCCATGAGGATAATCCGTAACTTCCTCCGACCCATATCGATGACTCACCGGCTTTTCATATCAAACCCTCGCCAAATCAATCGAGAAAGACCGTGTTTATTTTCAGTGTTTGCAGAGCCACATATTCATGTTCTATGACTCGGTGCAAAGCGTGTGAAGGGAAAGTACCGTATCGGGGTAGTCATTCCTGCACGAAACGAGGAGGAGCACCTTCGTAGCGTCATTCTTACGCTACCCGAATATGTTGATGCTGCCGTAGTGGTCAACGATGGCTCAACCGATGGAACTGCACGCCTACTCGATGAGTTCTCTACCTCGAGGAACATCCATGTAGTCGAATTACCGGGAAACGGCGTTGGAGCTGCCATCGACGCTGGTCATCAATTTCTTCTCGAACATTGGCACGATGAGGCGTTCATCAGCGTCGTAATGGCAGGTGATGGGCAGATGAACCCTGACGATATGGAACTGCTGATCTCACCGATTCTGGCAGGTGTGGCCGACTATGCCAAAGGCGACCGTTTCTCACACGAAAAAGGCCTTCAATCCATGCCAAAACACCGTCAAATCGCAAGTAAAGTTCTGTCGTTGTTCACTACCCTTGCATCGGGGCAAGATACGCCTGACCCCCAATGTGGATATACGGCAACATCAAGTGAAATATTGCATGAGTGGAATTGGAAGAAATCTTGGAAGGGATATGGGTACCCGAACTTCTGGTTGATTCATCTTTCACGGTTGGGCTACAGAATTGCACATGTGCCTGTAGAGTCAGTATACGGTTCGGAACAATCCGGCATTCGTCGTTTGCCGTTTTTCCTGAAAGTTGGCACGATGATGGGCATAGAGCATCACCGAAGAAACCTGTCTTGGATGACAAGCAAGAGGATCACACCGCACACCATTTTTGCTGCAATTGCTTACGGCATTGGTTGGGTGGCGCTCTTACCTGGCGTGAGCACAGATATTGAGCGTGAACTGGTCGGACGTGGCATTGCACCTGTCTTCATCACGCTCGCATCTTGGGCGGTCGCACATGTTTTTGACAAGGGAGCAACTCGGACAGTACAGGAGTTGAGGATGAATGCGAAGGCTCGACAAGAGACGTAAACCGAGAAAAGCGCATGTCCGTCACATTTTGGTTGCAAACAAACCTGACGCACGGGAACTTCTTGAACAAATCCAAGAAGCAAAAAACCCTCTTAAAATGTTTAAGAAACTTGCTAAAAAGTATTCCAATTGCTCAAGCGCCAGCAAAAAAGGTGACCTTGGTGAATTTGTCGAGGGTCAAATGGTGCAGAAATTCGAAGATGCGGTATGGATTGCTGAACCGGAAACTGTACCCTCAAATTTTGTAAAAACACAGTTCGGCTATCACTTGTTATGGGTACACGAGGTAATTCTACCCGAATAACGGCTTCTAAAGTCAATGGTGGGCGATCCAGGATTTGAACCTGGGTCCAAGCGTCCCAAACGCCCGAGTATAGGCCAAGCTAACCCAATCGCCCCTTGCAGTCCTCGCCACGGCGTCTTACCTATGAAGTTCACTCAAGAAGTTGCCAGCGATTTGTGCCGAGCCGTACGAGCAATCCTTGGGATTCGGCCATGTCAATGAGGTCGTTGACTTCCAAGGATTGGCTACTTTTATCCAACACGGGTTGGAGACGTTTGAGCGTCAGGACACCGTCTTCATCGGCAGCTCTGTGAAGGATTTGAGGCAAGCCGGTGAAGGATACATCATCATCGGATTTGAACAACTGCTCGTTTTTCGTGAGACGTTGACGCAACGATTCACGGAGCTCGTCAGGAGTATTGGCTAAAGCAACTTCAATCCGAAGTTGTGACGCCGTTTGAACCGTGCATACGACAACGGGATTCTGGCCCATTTTCTGGCCACAATGCGGACATGAGGTGCCGCTCCCTCGATGTCCATGGCATGTGTTGCAAGCACTGCAACGGAGTACATTCCACCCACTACCAGTCACACTCTTGCTTCATGGCAAGGGTACTTCAACACTTCTCAGAGGCTGAAGTCAGTGTTTGAGGCGCGAGAACCCGGTCGAAGCGCTGGAGCCGCTGGAGCTTTGACTTCAACACGCTTCTGTGCAGGTTCGGCCGCTTGTCGTGTCAGAGCCTTACGAACGGGGCCTGTTCCTGTTCGAGCACCAAGTGAAAGTGAGTTGGGTAAAATGAGCGCTGCCATGGCTACTCCATAATGGTCTGCAGCGGCAGTCACTTCATCCACAGCGACATCAAAAGATTGTACTTCAAGGTCTCGACTCGCCAATTTACGCTGAAGGTGACGACGGAGTAACAGCGTGGTTTCCTCGTAATCAAGTTCGGTTGAAACCGTTGCGACAATTGCGCAATGGTCTCCTTCTGGCGTGATACATGAAGCCCAGGCAACGCCTGCACAGGCGGAAGACCCGTTCCATGCATATGCGGTTGCAAGGTGACATTCAACCAGTGAACCCATTGGGAGTGGCTGTGGTGGTGTTGCGCCAAAACCGAGCGGTAACATTGCACCCTTCATCTCGATTAAGCGTGAGTCACCAAGTCCAAGTTCAACTAACCCTTGGTCGTAAGCATCTTCACTGTTCTCGCCCCACGGCGCTACAGCTGTCATAAGCCATCCGGGGCACTTTACCGACGAGGCTGAATTCCCTTCCGCTGAGTACATGATGTAACCACAGGTGCAACGGGTTCATGAAGAACATGGTCGTGTGGCGGCTATGACGACGCTTTCAAGGCGACTTCTTCCAACCGCAGCACTGCTCATTCTGCTTGCTGCGCTCGTGTTGAATCTCCAGTCAGGCGGAAGTTCACTAACCGTGGCTATCTTCGGACTCGCCATCATCTCAGTCGTGCTCACTTGGTACCTCTTTGAAGCATCGTCACGTTCCAAACCAGAGAACTCATCTCTGGTCAAAGCCAAGTTTGCATCGGGTCAACCCATTGAGCGATACAGCGGTGAGACTCAACACAGTGAACTGCCCGACCCCATCGAATCTGGCTTCGAAATTCCTTTGATGTGATTTCACATCAAGCGGACAGTCTCAAGGTTTTGAGGTGCATACGTTCTGCACTTGTACCGTTCACGCAATGTCTTACCCAACTCGTTGCATTTGTGATAATCCCCGTGATGACAAATGATGTTGCGCGGGGTCGGAGATATCTGATCGACAAAGTCAAGCAATTGACGGCGGTCAGAGTGACCCGAGAATCCATCAATCGTGACCATTTCACAACCAATTTTGACGATTTCAGTTTTACCATTGATAATCATTGGCACTTCTCCAAAGCCCTTTTGCAACCGTCGTCCGAGCGTTCCTTCGGCTTGATAGCCGACAAAGCAAAGCGAGTTACGGTCTTCATGCGCCCAATTTTTGAAATATTCCATAACCGGACCTCCGTTGAGCATGCCTGATGTCGCTAGAACGATACATGGCGAGTTATCCATGATGATACTCTCCCGAAGTTCTCGTCCTTTGACTGGGCGGAACCATTCACTCGTGAATGGGTTCTCACCGTCATCTTTCAAAAGTGACTTGCGCAAACTGCTCGTCAAATAATCGGGGTGCGAGGCATGTATGGCTGTGGCTTCTTGTATCATACCGTCAAGCCAAACTGGAACCGGTTTCACGTTCCCGGAACGGAACAATTCATCAATCGCAATCATCACTTCTTGACTTCGTCCAACTGCAAACACGGGACAAATCAATTTTCCACCGCGTGCAATGGTTCGCGAGACAATGTCCTGAAGTTCCTGGTTGGCCTCCTGGCGTGATGGTTGATAATCACCAGATGCACCGTAGGTGGATTCAATGACGAGAGTTTCTACACGAGGGAAACGAGTGTTCGCAGCGTCGAACAACCATGATTTCTCGTACTTTTGGTCCCCACTGAACACGATGTTGTGCTTACCATCGCCGATGTGAAGGTGTACTGCCGATGAGCCAAGTATGTGCCCTGCATTCGAAAATGTCAGTTTGATGTCCGGTGCGATATCGGTTGTCTCATCCCAGTTGACGTCGACAACATGCTTCATGCAGGTACGAATGTCCTCCATGTCATACGGAGCGCGCTTACCTTCTGCGCCACCGACTTTGAGGTAATCTGTTTGCAGCAGCAACATCAAATCGCGAGTGGGTGGAGTACAATACACCGGCCCACGGTAGCCGTACTTGAACAACACCGGTAGCATACCAGCATGATCAAGATGCGAATGGGTGAGAACGACTGCATCGAGTTTTTCCAGTGGCAGTGCCTCCGGCGCTGTGAAGTATGGCATTGGATCGGTGTCTGAAGCAATGTTGACCCCGACATCAATCATGACGCGGGATTCGTTGGTTGTGACAAAATGACATGCACGTCCAACTTCACGATACGAACCAAGCGCAGTGACGCGTGCCCATGTTGCACCAGGTCGCTGAGGGCGATGAATATTCAAACCGAAATCTTTCAGCAATTTCCTGCGTTCATCGGCGTGTGCTTGCCGATACCCACGAATGTCATGAACGGTCTTGGAGACCAAGGGGGGTGTGCGTTCAACCGTGACCAACCAACCGGATTGATCGCGAATTTGTTGCAGATTGATACCCCTACGGCCAACTGCTTCACCGGGATTCTGGCATTGTACCGTTATCTCCCTCAAACAAGCGTCGAAATAAATGTGGTTGATATTGGCAGTCTCAGGAATAATTTCTTTGACAATCTTTGTAGCATCTTCTTCTGACTTCATAATCGAGACATCTGGACGCAGTACAATTTTCCTCTTGACTTTTTGAGAAAGTTTCGCAAGCAGGCCATCAGTAGCAAGAATTCTATTTGGCTCAGGGGTTACCAAAGCAATGTTGCCAGCTTCCAATTCAACAGTGTATGGAATGTCACGAGGGACTATCTTTTGCACTTGATCTTTTAATTCTTTAAACGTTAGACGCATTGTATTCACCGTATCCCGCATCCGCACACAGTGCACAAACTCTCCAAAGGAGTGCAGCGTTGGCTACGGGAAAGGAATCAAGCGAGGAGTTTGTCAATCTCTGCTTGTGAAATGGCAACGTATCCGTCTTTGGCCGTAATAACTGCCAAATCCATGCCGTTGCCGGAGGCGGCATCGCGCTGCCCCGATGCGTGGAGGGCGCGTGCCGCGAGTTTCAATGCATCGGTCCGTGTCATGCCCTCACTGAAGCCGTCTTCAAGAACACCGTACATGTACGGCGAACCAGAGCCTGTAGCACAGTATGAATCTGGAATTGAACCTCCAGCCGAATCTATAGAGTAGACATGTCCGCCTTCATCATCGACGCCGACAATCAACAATTGAACCCAGTGGGGGCGTCCTGAGAGAATATTTGCAGTGAGGGTTGCAGCGCCTCGAACCGTCATCTGCTGTTGTCGTCGAAGTTGGAACAGAGCGACCTCAGCAGAAAGCGTTCGAGAGAGTGATTGTGCGTGACCGACAAGTCCTGCGGTGGTTAGCGCGAGGTTTTCACCAATTTTGAAGAGTTTTTGGACACTTTTGTTCGCAATGAAATGCCCCATAGTTGCTCGATGATCTGCACCAACAACAACTCCACCGTCGAAAGTAATGCCTATTGTGCTGGTTCCGGTTTTCAATACATTCTGCTGCGCATCCATTGTCATCAATCCATTGTTTGAGTCGACACCTCTTGAACCTTGAGGAGCAATTGCTAGGTATCAACGGACCCTTATCAACCCCACGAAGCCTTCGACAACTGCTGTTTAACGGCGTAAACTGCCTCAAACACATTGCATCAGGGGAGTCTTCTTGTGCTGGTCGTTGTGAGGGTTGGGCATGCGGCGGAAGAGGAAAGCCAAGAAGGACGATGCACAGTCGTCACTTGATGCTTTTACCAACATCGATTTGAAGCCGGTCGAATCTCCACCCGCAGTCGTACCTCCAATGCCAGACCTTGACGCATTGGCTCGAGCGGACGCAAAGATACGCGAAGAACTGCAGCAAACCGAACAACAGGGGGACGAAGCGGACGATGAGCAACCGCTCCGAACGTTCAACATGCCAAGTATGAACGAAGCGTTGGTTGCTTCGCCTCAAGAGCAGGAGATCATCTACCACAAACTCGGAGAGATGTACCCCCATGCACCAATCATTGATTCAGAGCATGGCTTGGTCTTGCATCGAGCAGTACTCAATGACATTACAGGTTGTGCACAATTAATGGACTGGGTGGCAGATGACCATGCTGTTATAGTTGAAATGAACCGTTTAATGAAAAAGACTGTGGAATTCAACAGCGCTGTTGCACGATTGAATACATTCATTGATTCCGACCTTGGAGGTCAAATCATCCAAATGACTGAGACACGTTTGATGCTCTTGCCACCTGGATGCCGCGGCGTTCGTGGTGTTGACATGGAAGCGTTTGCCGTCGATGCGACTGAACTTGGAAGGCAGGGATTGTGATGGATGAGCAAGACATCAATATCCCGTGCCCAATATGTAAACACGAAGGAAAATTGCGAATGGTGGCACATGTCGACGAAATACCGTATTTTGGCGAGCATACACAAGTCACGGTGATGTGCCATGACTGCGGTTGGCGACAAACTGATTTCATTCCAGCCGAGGGCAGAAAGGCTGGAGCATGGTCACTGGTCATTGATGATCGTGAAAAGTTGCGTTGC
>JAKMGM010000095.1 GCA_022424925.1 Candidatus Poseidoniaceae archaeon
CCACCCAAACGAGGGGCAACATCGTAGATGTAGTAGTTCATGTCCTTGTCAATACAGGTTTGCAAACAGAACGGCCCAATGATACCGGGGTCGTAGTGTTCTTTACTAGCGGTGATGAACTTCTCACCCAGTTCAAACGCTTTCTCAAGCAGTGATTCACGGATGGTAGCGGTGTTGTGCCCAACAACGGTCATCTCTGGTATTTGCTGGTGAGCAGGCATGGTCATTTGCTGCGGGGCAGGCAGACGGACATGTCCGTCGAGTGAGGATTCAAACCTCCAGTCGACACCGAGCAATTCGAGTTTTTCACCCTCTTCAGCCAGCGGACTATAGAAAAAGTTCAGGTTGAAGACAGGCCCAATTACGTAGCGTTCAATCCGTGCCCCAGCGAGTGATGCTTCATCGATAACGCCTTCTGCAAGTAGGGTTTGTGATTTCTCTTGGTATTCTGCATACGAGGCACATGTGAAGAAGCCACGTTCAAGTTTCTTTTGTGCATGGTGCAGTTTCACGATCACCAAGCAGTCGATGTCCTGTGGGTCGGCAATCGCCTCCGGGTAAGGCAGTCCTGCTTTGTCAAGAATCCAATAGTAGTCTTGTTCTTCTGTTCGCTCTTCCATGCGCAGCATGTTTCGAGAACCAAACAGAGGGACATGGAACGAGTTTTCGACATCGGCGATTGAAGAATACGAGGTGAAGGAACGGTTCGGAATGTAGACGACGTTCCGCTTGCGCATTTCTTCTTGCATTTCAGGCTTCATCACGTCGTTGAACGACGGCATGACGATGGCCTTATCGACCATTCCACGAACAACCCTTCCAGATTGAGAGCGGTGGGCTTTGAAATAGTTGGCATAGGTTTTGTGACGGCCTTCCTTGCAGTAGGCAACGGTAGGAAAGCCTTCCTCGATGGCGCCATCACAGATATCCAGAGCAGAATGCGAAGCGGTCATACCGATTCGAAGTTTCATTCGGTCGTAGTCTTCAACGATGGATGCGATATCTTCTTTCGACAGCATAGTGTTCCCTCGGTAATCCATGTGTAGGTAGGGGGGTCTTTCATCTCATCGGAATGACACACTTCAGTCGTAGCGCTGAAGTTGCATCAATTCTTCTGTAGAGAGCGTTTCTCCAGACATCAACTTGCCCATCAAATCTTGCACTTCAACACGGGCGCTCGGACGTTGGCCGGCTCCAGCACTTGCGCCGCGCATGGCACGGAGCATGTCTTGAATCGAGTGCAGACATCGCAGGGAAACGATGTAGGCGCGATGGTTCTTGTCTGCTTCTTTCTTCGAAGTTCGTAACTTGCGGTGAGCGGATTCTGCCTTCTCGCGCTGGTTGTCAACTTCTTTGTTCCATTGAAGCATTAAATCGTGGGCTTCTTGAGCTGCCTCAGCCGCTTGTTCAACAGCCGAATGTGCAGCCTCTTGTGCTTCCATGGCCACACGAAGCGCCTCTCGAGATTCTTTGAGGTCAGTGTTTGAATCCTCTGAGATTTTCATCTTTTGGATTTTAGCGCTGATTTCTTTCATGCGCTTCATGACTTTGGTTTCGTTCTTTCCGGTGTGACGTCCCATTTCAAATTCGTTTTCCAAGCGGATCAATTCACGTCGAAGGGAGTGGATGGTGTCTGGGCGGTCTCTGCGGCCACGGCGACCTTCGTCGCGTTGAGGAGCAGCTTCTGGACCCTTTGCCTCATTGAGAGCGTCTTTGGCTTCGCGAACCATTTTGTTTGCTTCAGCACGAACCGCCTTCTTTTCTCGAACAATTTCGTTCATCTGTTCTCGGATTTCGCGCTGTTCACGAACTTGTACAATGAGTTCGCGCACTTCGCCGTTCATTTCGTTTCGTGTTGCGGTGAATTTCTTGGAGTTATCGTTACACTCATCTCGAAGAGTACGGTATTTTGTAGCCTTTTCATCGACCATCTTTCGTCGTTCTTCGAGTTGAGGTTTTAGTTCATCCATTCGTATCTCACCTGGTCGTGGAAGATTCCCATCTTCTCACTGGCCTTGCGACCGACCCTTTACATTTAATGTCTTCACTTGATTCATGTGAGTCAAGGTTGGCAGTTGGCCGAATACAGCCTATGGCACCAAAGCGTTGAATCTCGCAACCGCTTCATCGAGCATGTGGCGTACCCGGCCGAGGTTCGAAGTGGATATGCAACGAATGACAAGGACTCGATTGCCGTCCAATTCTTGGACAATGACGGTTCCATGCTCACCGTTCAATGTGATTCGTCCGCTTGAAAACGAAGGGTCGAGCAGCGCCACTGCGCTTGCGAGATTTTGCACTGAATCATCGTGCTGAGGTTCACTGAACAAAACAAAGCCTTCTCCATCGAGAAGTACAGCCCCAGTCACGTCGGACTGCGATGTAATCTCACGCAGCAGGATATGTTCCACACAATGCCCTAGCAACGGGGGAGCATAACCTTTCACCTTCGTTTGGTCGACACCTTCTTTTCAAATTGGACCCTTCATCAAGAACCCCATACCCGTCGAATAGTAGTGCGGAAGGTGCTGAACGACCTTCAAGTTACGAGCCGTGTAGAACTTCTGTGCGCGATGGTTGTCGGCTTTCACTTCGAGTTGTATGGTTGACTTTCCAGCCGTTCGGGCAACGCTGACAAGATGCTCCCACGCTTTTGCCCCCCATCCGGACGATTGGTGTTCACCGTCGATAACGAACGCAGCAATACGTACACCGTTCTGTTCAAACGGTAAGGCCCACATCACGCCGAGCAGTGAATCTGGATGTGGGTATCTGTCGTTGTCCAACAAGAGCATGTTCCCGCCCCATTCGGGGATTGGAAGTTTGGAGAACGATTCAGACGTGTAATGCTCACCGGTTTCTTTCAAGAAAATCGAGCGAACCCTTTCTTTCCAGTCTTCATTGAGCGAATGCGGCTCAAAACCGTACACCCATTGGATGTTGACCATAGGTTCCACTCACTCTTTACGCCCTTTTCTCGACTGTGATCTCTCGCCGCGCTGGACGGTGAGGTTACGCTTTTGCTTCTTTTTGCGTTCTGCTCTACGACTGGACTTCGGTGATTGTTTGCTCGCTGATACCGATGCGATACCACCACTGTTGAGCAATACATCGAGGTCTGAAAGCGACAACGCACCACCTGTGGCAGCACGCTGCTGAACTTCTTCCGGACGTGGACCTTTATTCCGAGGTTTCCAATCGGCTTGTCCAGACTTGGTTTTCTTCTTCCTGTTGTTGTTTCCGGTTTTCCGTTGCTGTGAACCTTTGGCAGCGATACGAACCCAAGCATCAAGGCGTCCTTTTTCTCGTCGCAATTGACGCATCTCTTTTCGTCGCTCTTGGATGACTTTGTTGAGGGAGTGGGCGTTCTGGTCGAACTGGCGTGCCTCACTGAATTCAGTTGTGATATCGGCGAGTATGGGCTCGGATGCAATTAAATCAGCCCGAACTTCTGACTGTTTGTTTTCGGTAATTTTCAGGTCTTTTACCGCCTTCTTTTGTTCACGAACCAGTGCGATGAACTCTTTGTGTGTTGTATCTGCTTCAAGAGCCACAGCGTGCATAGCTTGCAGTTCAAAGAACCAAGCGAACTGTTCTTCTTCTCGCTTGAGCGAAGGGACTTGGAAAAAATCAACATCCTCGGTGAGATTGGTATACACCTCGACAAGCAATTCTCGAATGCGATAGAGCGGGATGCCTATTCGTTGATTGAGTTCATCTCGTTTCTTTTGCAAGGCATTCATTTGTTCGCTGCGCGGGCGGAGGCTTCGAACGATTTTGCGATGTTCGTTTCGCAAATCGCTTGTCTCTTCGAACAGTCCCCGCAAGGCTTGGGAAATTTTGATGTTGTTTTGTCGCTCTTCGTGGAGCAAATCGATGCGTGCCTCAAGGCCAGTAAGGCTTTCTAAGTTGGCTGCGACAAGTTTCGCAACGTCCTCTTTCGACAGACTCCGAAGGTCTTCAAACAGGTCTTTATCTTCGACCTCAGGGAAGCGTTCGGGGTTTTTCAGCGTACACAATTCGGACCACGTCTTCCCTTCATTCAACCCGAGCCAAAATCCAAACAATTCTTCCTGAATATCCAGCGCACCCTCAGGTCGCAGAACTCGACTCAAGTCATGGTCATGGTTGAAG
>JAKMGM010000132.1 GCA_022424925.1 Candidatus Poseidoniaceae archaeon
ATCAGTGTTGATGCGCTCGAAATGGTGTGTTCAACCACTATGAACGCTTTCGGTATAGATTGACCGCCATTGATGTTGGATTGTAGAGAGAAAAAATGCTCTCACATCGATTTTCGAGATATATTCTCCTTCAGCCGCAATGATTGGCTCAAGGACTTTCTTCCAATGTTCAAGATCTTCAAACTTGGCTTGAGGAACCTCCCTCGGTAGAGAATGAATCCTATCGCTAACAACAACGGGTGTACCCATTGCTAATGCTTCCAACACAACCATTGGTTGGCCTTCAAATTTTGAAGGAACCAAAAGAGCCAACGCTGAAGAAAGTTGATTTCTTTTTTCTTGTTCTGACATCCAGCCTAACGCTTTGATGGTACTCGATGAATTCTGTTCAATACCACTCATCGCAAGAAAAATATTTGGATGATCGTGTCGTAAATCTTCAGCCAATTTCTGTGCAAACGGCCCTCCCTTGATCGGATCGTTACGAGCAAGAAAGAGAAGTTTGTTCGGATTCCGTTTTGAAGACGGATGCTGTTCTAACAATGGGTCAAGTGGATTGTTAGCGACATAATCTACCTTAATCGATGCTGATAAATTCTTTTTCCATGACTCACTTAACACAACCAGTTTTGATTCATATTTGAAGGCGTCCTTGTTAAACCGGGTCAATCGCCTAGTTGAACCCTCCAACCACGTATCAAATTGTCCGGAGTGTATATGCACAATGTTCGGAACGCCTGCTTTGTGCGACATTTGAGCGAATCGGCGTTTACGCCACCACGACCAATCCGCTGCCGTGTGCAAGTGAACGATATCGGGCCGTCGTGAAGGGTCGTTGAGCATCTCGATGAGCGCTCTTCGAGCCTTTCTGTACGCACGCCATTTGGCCCATGCAGAACCAACAACATGCGAAGAGAGAAGTTCGGCCTCCCAACCTTCCGGCGGGTGTTCGGCAAGGATACGCATGACGTTGGCCATCCCTCCTGGTGAATCACACGGTCCGATGTGAAGCACCTTTGGCATGAGGTGTCCTCTGCGCCATTGGATGAAGAGGTTACGGGGTGAAAGTGGCCTGTTCGTGGGCTTTGCAAGGGGAGAACTCAAGGGGAGACGAGGGTTGAAACATCCATGGTGTGGATTCCTGCCTTGGTCGAAATAGGCCTCGGCATTGCTGCCTTTACACCGTTCCTCGTTCACCGACTTTCTGTTGGAAGATGGCGAAAAAAGGGCATGGAATACCCTACGAACCCTACGAACTTGCCTGCACTAACTGTGCTGCTTCCGGTTTGGAATGAGGGGTTAATCATTGAGAAAAAACTCAACAACTTAGCGCAACAAAACCTTCGCTTCTCCCTCTTGGTGATTGATTCAGCCTCTACCGATGATACTGTCAAGCTCCTCAACACGTGGATTCAGAAAAATCCCGATGCTTTCGATGCAGTTCACGTCATGGAAATGAACGAACGAATGGGGAAAACCGAAGCCGTACGTCAAGCCTTACAGTATCTGGAACAAGAGGAGTTTGACGGATGTATATGCATGACTGATGCTGATGCAATGCTTCCTCAAGATACACTTGTTCGACTCAAAGGATGGTTTGCAAACCCGACGGTCGGTGCGGTTGGTGCACGGGCAATGCGCCATCAATCGCTTGCGAGTGAGCGTTCACACCGAAGCATGTTTGAACTGCTACGAGAAGGTGAATCTGCCCGAGACTCGACTCCTTTTCTTGAGGGGTCATGCATGATGTGGCGAAGTACCGCTTTCAATTCCAAACAGCTGAACACGCGCTCGAACGCGGACGATGCACAAATTGCAACGGGGGTTCGTCTCAATGGCTTTCGAAGCCTGCACGACAGCACAGCCTACTTTGAGGATAGAGCGCCAAGTACGCCAGAAGGACAACGTCGACAAAAGATCCGCCGTGGGCAAGGCCTTCAGCGTCTTTTGATGCATCATCGAACATCGTGGTTTGACAGGCGCCTGGGAACTTTTGCAAGCATATTGCGGCGAGAAGCGCACTTCCATCTCTTTGCACCGTTGTTGCTGTTCGGCGCAGGTACTGCTGCTGTTCTGCGATGGGGAATCGTAAGCATCGCCGGAATGCCAAACGGTTCACTCGCAGCACTGCATGGAAGCCTCGCTCTGGTTGAGTTGGGCTGTCTCACCGCTTGGCTTCTTGACCGCCAAGGAATTCGTATCCCTCTGCTCGGAAGTATTGGTAGCGTATTCTCAGGTATGGAACATCTCCTTGCTGCGCATTGGCATTCTTTGCGTGGACGTTCGCTTCACATGTGGGAGCAACACAGCGATACGCGCCAAGCGCTCGCTGAAACAAGGGATTGAAATTAAAAAAAAAGGCCCCCCCGCAGACCGAAGTCTACGGAGGGGCGGCTCTCGTATTCCTTAGAACACGTGATTATTCGACGTATCTACTTGAGTTCAGGTAACTGAAATCACGAAGAGACTGCACTGGAAGTGTCGATTGTCTTACCGGCTTGAGTGTCGGTAATGGTAATGTCGACCTTACAGGTGGTTGTTCCATCACAAAGGTCTTGACCTTGTTCGTAGATGGTAATTCCGTCACCAACGC
>JAKMGM010000157.1 GCA_022424925.1 Candidatus Poseidoniaceae archaeon
ACGGTATACTGTGATCTCCAAGTGTAGTTCGCCCATACCTGCCAACAGTGCTTCACCAGTTTCTTGGTTTGTGGTAACCTGCAAAGATGCATCCGACTTCGCCAATGAGCGAAGTGCGTCAATGAACTTTGGAAGGTCCTTCATGCTCTTTGGTTCAACGGCAACGGTGACCACAGGGTCGGAGTAGTGGCGTATTGCTTCGAACGGTGTGAAGTCCTTGTCGCGAGAGAGGGTCACACCAGCCGCTGCTGAACGAATACCGGTAAGTGCTGCAATGTTTCCAGCTACAACCTTTGGAACTGTGATTCTGTCACCGCCAACCATCATGCTCACTTGTTGAACACGCTCGGGCTTAGCAGCGCCAATTGCATAGACAGATTCGCCTTGAGCAATGGCACCGGAGTAGATACGACCAACTGCCACTTCACCTGCATGAGGGTCCATCCAAATCTTCGTGATCATCATGGCGAGTTCTGCCTCAGGATCGCAACTCATCATTGCTTTACCAATGGTAGATTCAAGGTCACCGGTCCAAATATTAGGGATACGGTACGGTTGGGCCTCGACAGGCCCTGGTAGTTTGGTAACTGCCATGTCGAGGAGAACTTCGTGAACAGGAGCCTTCTCAGCGAGTGTCTTTTGGTCTTCGTTATTACAGTATTCGAAAATTTCCGTAAACGAAATCTTTGATTTTGCCATGTAGGGTACAGTGATACCCCAGTTGTGGTATGCAGAACCGAACGCAACGGTTCCGTCAGCGACTGAAACTTGCCACGATTTCTTGAATTCTTCAGGAGCAAATTGCTTAATGAGTCGGTTCACCTTTTTGATGGTCTCGGTGAATCGAGCCATCATGTCTTCAGGCGTGACCTGCAATTCATTGATTAGGCGGTCGACCTTGTTGATAAAGAGAACCGGCTTCACCTTTTCCTTGAGTGCTTGGCGAACAACTGTTTCTGTTTGCGGCATTGGACCCTCAACAGCGCATGCGAGGATAAAGCATCCATCTACAGCACGCATAGCACGGGTAACGTCGCCACCAAAGTCAACGTGACCAGGTGTATCGATGAGATTGATGAGATAATCTGTACCTTCAACACCGTGCACCATGGAAGCTGACGCTGCGTTGATGGTAATTCCACGAGCGGATTCTTGCTCATCAAAATCCAAGACACGTGCAGCACCTGCAAGGTCACTGGACATCATACCGGCTCCAGCGATGAGGTTGTCTGAGAGTGTGGTTTTTCCGTGGTCAATGTGTGCTGCGATACACAAATTACGAATTTGAGGTAAAATGTGCATTACTTCTGTTGCTTTGTTAATGTTGTCTTCCTTTCGGCCCATGAAATCACCTTAGACTTCTCGTCAATCTCGGCCACCGGAACGGGGTTCTTAAGTGACTCGCAACGAAGATACGGAAAGCATCGACCGTAAGGTGGAATGCCCAATTCGATGGGGTGAACTATGACATTCAGTACGAACTCAACGAGCAGATGCTGCGATACGTTCGAGTTCTTCCTTCTTTGCCACTGCAAATGAAGTTGCGTCGCCGGCAGCAGCCTTTGACAACTCGTTGATGATGCAATTGGTGAGCGTTCGCTTTGACTTGTGGGTGCCTTGTTGCGCACCCTTCGCAAGGTTACGAAGGGCAACGTCAAGTCGGCGGGAGGGTGATGAGTCGACCGCTTTGGGTTGCGATACAGCACCGAACTTGATACGGGTAATCTCTTCCATAGGCGCACCGTTACAGATAGCGTCAACGAAGACTTGGAGCGGGTTGTCACCAGACTTTGCTGCAATGGCATCGAGTGCAGCCTCAAACGCTTTCATTGCACCCATTTTCTTACCGGTATATGGGCCAGTACGCATGAGTTTGTTGATGTAGCGTTCAACAACGGAAAGCTTGGCCTTACCAAACCAAGCGTTAGCGTGACGTCCACCCGTATGGGGGACACCGACGGTTGTGAGATTGATGTACGGCGACAAACCGGGATCTTTGCAGGTGATTGCTGATGCATCCCACTTACCAAAAACGAGCGTACCAATTCCAGCGATCGGGCGAACGTCTTCGACGACGACTTCCTCTTGTTCTTCTTCGATTACCACTTCTGATTCTGACATAACAAACACCTCAGCGAATTGGCTTCTCCTTTCGGCCTCGGACCATTTCATCAAGTGATACGCCGTTGACCTGTATCACCTTGTAACGGACTCCAGGGATATCTCCGTATGAACGACCCATGCGTCCACCAATACCCTCAACCATTACTTCATCGTGTTCATCGATGAAGTTAATTGCACCGTCACCTGGGGCGAAGGCAGTAAGTTTGTTACCGTTCTTGATGAGTGAAATCTTGACAGCCTTTCGGATACCGGAGTTTGGTTGCTTGGCTTCAATACCAACCTTTTCGATAACGATTCCCTTGGCCTGGGTAGAGCCTGCAAGAGGGTCGTGCTTTGCCCGCGATTTGAGCATTCGCTTCTTGTAACGACGGTCTGACCAGCGAAACTTTTGTCGGTCCTTGGCCATTTTAGCACCTGCGAAGAGTCCTCTACCCATCATAATCACCGCATTGAAGCACTTTGCCGACTTGAATCCCCTATTTAATAACGACCCATGAAGCCCATGTGAATGCACGCAAGCAATTCATTTGATATTGTTTCTCAGATACTTGATGGAGAACACCAATCAGCGATTTTGAGCAGGAATCCACGCATACAAGAAACAAGGTTGAAACCATGCGTCAAACTGGACGACACATGGCCTTCCGTGACCACCTTGGCGCAGCCAAGAAAGAAGATGCACCAATCAGCCTCATTCACGGGATGTGGGAACATTCCAGAGCAAGCAATCACGACCTAACCGTATTCACTAACATCAACGAATCACCCGGTCAGCGAGCTGCCGTTAACATTCTCACTCGCGACCGCCTTTGTGCATCGATTGGCATCACGCCTGAAGAGTACATTGACACGCTTGGGTGGGCGATGAACAACCCGAGTGAACCGATTATTGTCGATGCTTCGGAGGCCGAATGTTACGAGAACCTCCAAGAAACTGTTGACATCACCAAGCTACCAATTCCCCATCACTGGCCCCAAGACAGGGGACGGTATTCCTCTGCAAGCGTCATCATTGCGGAAGACGAAGGTATACGCAACATGTCGTTCCATCGGCAATTCGTTCGAGACGAAAACCACCTTGTTGTGCGTTTAGTACCTCGACACCTGCGAACGCTAACAATGAACGCTCGAAAAGCCGGACGTGAAGTGGACATTGCCATTGTCAATGCTCCCGACCCCGTTGTCCTCTTGGCAGCTGCAATGTCGTTCGATGAAAACATTGACGAGCTCACGATAGCAGCAGCGCTCCACGAAAAATTGTACGGAAAACCGCTACGGCTAACCAGAATGCCGAACGGTGTTCTGGCCCCTGCTGATGCCGAGTATGTTCTCTGGGGACGAATTACAGCAGAGAATGATGATGAGGGCCCATATGTTGACATCACGGGCACTGTCGATGATGTTCGGCAAGAGCCTGTCATCGAAATAGATGGTGTCGTTCACCGTGATAACCCGATTTTTCACGCCCTCATACCGGGCGAAGCCGAACATAAAACATTGATGGGATTGCCACGTGCACCAACCATCAAATCAGCCGTCAGTGAAGTGTGTGAGTGTCTCGATGTCCATATGACAGAGGGTGGTTGTGGGTGGTTGGCTGCCGTTGTCAAAATTCGTAAAAAGAAACCAGAAGATGCAATGAATGCGATTCGTGCTGCGCTTGCAGGACATCGCAGCATGAAAATGGTGACCGTTGTGGATGAAGATGTCGATATTGGCAACCCTGTTCGGGTTGAATGGGCGATGGTTACTCGGTGGCAACCCGACACCGACACACTCATTCTTTCAAATCAAAAAGGGAGTTCACTCGACCCCTCTCGCGCATCGGATGGTCTTACTGCAAAAGTTGGTTTTGATGCAACATTACCGTGGGGCGTTGACCATGAGGGCTTCATGTCGGTACAGTGACATATCATCGAAGCAATTGAATGAGAGGACATGAAGTGGTCTCTATGGTTGGGGAAAATGCAGACCTGTTGCAACACCCCCGCCGTAATCTCGGGAACAGGTACAGAACCCAAGCACAGAAGTTTGCGCGACTCGCCTCGAAAGACTCAACTCGTTTTCAAGAAAACATGGCTTGGGCAGAACAAAATGCACGGCATGCACTCCTGCACGACTTTACAGATGAGCGAAACTGGAGATGTTTAGCGGATATCAAAGTCGTGAACCAAGATGGAGAAGGACTTTGTTCGGTTCTTGAGGATGTCTTTGTCGTGTTAGGCAGAGATGCAGAACAACTCGACCAACTGAAAAATGTCGACTTCCTCATGGTCGGTTTAGAACTTCTTGAAGCCGCATTCGGACGAGACCCGTTGGATCCTGATGAATGGTGGAACTTGTTCTCAAACCCCGAATCTATTGAAACGGAACTCATGGAGTTCGCAGAACGGTGCCGAAGATTGGATTTCAGTGACCAACGGGCAAACATCGTGTATGGACGCAGACTCGAACGCATACGGTCAGGTGGGCGAGAGGAATTGTTCATTGAATTGGCACGGCATTTGCTCGCACATCGTCCGACAAACCATGAACTGTGGATGGAATTGGGACGGCTGTATGAACGTCGCTCAGAAATGGACGAAGCATGGTCATGTTACGACCACGTCCAACAGTTGCAGCCGCATCAAACGCCGCGGGATGAATTTTTAGCCAGAATAACTGGAAGGATGATGGGTGAAAATGAACAACCTTGGACTGCACCAACCATCGAAAAACGCTCACAATTCTTACAACACATGATGCAACTCACGCAGCGAATTTCGTCGGTGCGCCCAGAACAAGCTCCAGTGCCGACTCCATCTGAAACGGTCTCTGAAAACAAGGACGTAGCACGATTGCAAGCCTTGATGGATGCAGGCGATGTGTCAGAAGCCTTCTTCCTCGCCCGTCGACTTGCGTCGCAGGGTGAGCAGTGGGCTGAAGAATGGGTCGAAAAAGCGAAACAAGCATTTTGAGGTTGAGCATGAAATCGAACGAGCAACCTGTTTTTGTTCTTGCATGGGTCACTGCTGGCTCATCCCATTCAAGCAAACTCGGAGAAGGGGGGAAGGTTCTGTTCGTCGAACACCCCGAACGTGGATGGGAGATACCGGGAGGTCATCTTGAAGGCGATGAGACGCCAGAACAGGCGTTGCTGAGAGAACTTCATGAAGAGACTGGGTTGCAGGGAAATGTGGTGCGCTGGAATACAACATACTACCCAAGAGGATGGGTTGGCCATGTACTCGTCGAGGAAACTGAGGCAATTGAATGGAATGTTCCTGATGAAAAAGTTTCAAGCGTGAAGTGGTGGATGGAAGTGCCCCCCCTCAAGTCATGGAGTGTTCATGAATTCACGGAGCTTTCGGAATGGTGTACAAACGAAAACTAAAGCATAGTCAATGTCGCTAACCGTACATCCCAACGCCCTTTCAACTCGTGGTTTTCTACGAGGTTTTGTACGATAGCTGCGAGCATCGAGTCTTCAACAGAATCTGGATTTGAAATGAGCTGCTGGAACGAATCCAGTTTGGAAAAACGGTGGGCAAGACTCACCATGGCTCGTAAATCTGGTCGGTCATTGCCTGAAAAGTCGTCTGAAATCTTTGAACGGCACCAGTCAAAAACACTGTCTATATCGTCAGGATGAACCAATAATTGACGTGCCTCTTCACCTGCTTCACGTGGGGTTGAGTGTTCGACCTGAATATGCATTTTTTCCGCTGAATCATTGATTGCTGTACTCGCAAAATCCAGAAACAATGCGCCACCTTCAATGGCCATTCCAACCTGATTCGCTTTCATTGCATGTGCATGTGCATTCCAGGCGTGTCGAGCGGCGTCATAATCATGGCCAAGGGCAGCGCAAATACGACTTGCACCCAAGCGTGAAAGTGCTACAGTTTCATCAGCATGG
Organism: Candidatus Poseidoniaceae archaeon; assembly: GCA_022424925.1. Taxonomy (GTDB): domain Archaea; phylum Thermoplasmatota; class Poseidoniia; order Poseidoniales; family Poseidoniaceae; genus MGIIa-L1. Next base: position 6,023 of record JAKMGM010000157.1, read on the forward strand.
ACTCCATTTCGAGGAATTTCCGAATAAACGGCTAAGGCCATGACGGGCTCGCCGCAAGCCGTGTGAAGTGCAGCCTTGTTAATGAGAGAAAGGTCATGGTCGCGACTCGCAAGGGCCACTGATTTAAGACGCGTTTCTGCCCAAGTCAAATCTTCTTTTGCACCTTCACTGTCTCCGCTTTCATACTTTGCAAGACCAAGTTCCATGCGCAATCGACCTTCGAGTGCGAGGTCTCTGGTTTTTGGATTCCGAGCAACATCGAGTGCTTCTTCGATGCCTTTCTGCAAACGTGTATCACCAAGCATCCTGCGACGAACGAGAGCGAGTGTTGCCACTTCAGCTGGAGTGAGTACTGTCTCAATGCGTTCAAGAAGTTCAGCAGCATCCAAAAACATGGCAGCTTCGGCAAGCGGTAACCATGTCGTCCAGTTCATTTCTGCCCGCCACTGCGTGAGTGTTTCAATGTCGACAGGCCCTTCCTCTCTCCACCGTGAAATGAAGTATCCTGGCGCCTTTGGTAGTTCAATATTCGACATCAATCTTCACTCCTTGAAACTTTTGCAACATGTGCAATAAAACAGGACTCTGCTGCAATTCTGTCGGTTTTCCCACTCCATCCAGCAGCACCATCGTGACCTCCGCCTTCACCACCGATTTGCCCAGCCACATCTGACATCAGTTCACCCAGATGAATACCACGCTGCGTCGTGTGGCGAGAGGCGCGTGCAGTCAGGCGAGTGACACCATCACGGAATCGACTCACAAGAGCAATTTCGGCTCCGGTACCAATCAACAGACCAGCCAACCGACCTTCAAGCGTCCCAGAATGAGTGTGTACGATATTCCATGCACCTGACTCAATGGATGTCGCCCGTTCAAGCCCCCTCAAAAGGCTCCCACGCTCACTCGGTGAGGTCGTTTCTGATTCTACGAATTCGACAAACGAAGCGTAATCTATATCATCACCTGAAAGCAAATCGACGGCTGTTTGAAAAGCACCTTGATCAGCGTGGCGAAAACGTGCAGTGTCTGTGAGAAGACCTGCTAAAAGCATTTTTCTTACGACAAGTGAGCGTGATTTTGGGCTGTATTTCCTCAAGTACGCATCTACAATTTGTGTAGTTGCTCGCACATCCCACTGCAGCAATAAATCGGCTTCGTTCAATTCCCAATCGCACGTGGCATGATGGTCAAGAACACAAATCGGGACGCCTGCAGGCAGTGTGACTCCAATTTGTCCTGCTGCTGCGGCATCGACCACGATAATACCGCCAATCGTTTTCGGCCAAATGGTTTGATGTTCGGAGAGTTTTCGGAAAGGTGCCTTGAGCGATTCGACCATCCGTTTCGCAGTGCGTCCTAAATGAAGGCCACACGCCATTAGGTTTGAGTGGGATGCAGAAAGCGCCACAGCTGAGCCAATTGTATCCATATCTCCGTTTTTGCCGGTGACAATTGGAACCGCACCTCTCAAACACGCATCACGAACCCATTCATGGAACGCGACAAGGTCTGCTTTATGTTGCTCCGCATTCATGCGTTTTCCGACCCCGCAAGCATTTGTTTGAGCTGGTCGTAGGTAGCAAGAAGTTCTGCTTCGCGTCCTGCGAAGCGTTCAAGATGTTCTCGAAGTGCGGTAAGGGTTTCTTGGAGTTCATTACCGAGTGCTTCTCTGTCAGATACTTCCACCATGACCCCGCCCATCTGCTGGTGCAGAGCAAGATGGTCTGGTTGTTTTTTGACCGATTCAAGCGTTGTCTCAAGTTCCAAAACTTGCGCTCGAAGATTTGCAAGTTGTTGACGTGCCGATTGTACTTCATTCACGACGACTTGAAGTTGTTCCATGTTGTCCATGCGCTCACCATTCGCTCTCAATCGCTTTGGGTTGATGAACCCTCGGACGAGTCCGTGAGTACATTCAACAGTGAATCTACGGCAATCAAGCCACGCATTCGTGTGTTGAGCATGGCTCGGAGGTCTTTTGCTTTGGCTTCGTTCAGTTGGAACGAAAAGTATTCACGAGAACTGCCCCATATGACATGCTCATCGGTAATGAGTGAATCAGCAAGAGCCTTGGTGTTTTCAGGAGAACTGGATTGAACAGCAAGGGTCAGTGACCATGGCATGGGCAACACTCCGCAGGAGATGGTTCACTCTTCTTCTGAGATTTCACCAGCAGCAAGAGCACGCTCGTAATCCATGGCTGCTTGTTGAGCAATGAAAGCCATGTCAGCGGTCGTAGCGCCTTCGACTGAACGGCGTAGAATACGGCTGTTGGTGTCTGAAGCACGTGTGAACGGTTCCCATGCGCCACCTGCAAAGGTGTGTCCGCACTTTCCACAGGACCAAATGCCTACGGACTGACGGGTCACCTTGCGGTATTGGCAAACTGGACACGTATATTTGGCAGTTTTCTTGGCCAGTGCAGACCCTGCGTTACGTCGAACGGATACACCGTACCGAGCTCCAAATCGTGCTGTTGCGCCTGCTTTTTGTGTTCGCTTTGCCAATCAGTTCCCCTCCTGGTTTGCCACGAGTGTTCGAAGGTCACCGCATCGCTGATGCGCCACCTCGAATATCTCTGCAAATTCGGCCGGCGTGAACACCCCTCTTAACCCCTTTTGTAAGGAGTGGAGGTGACCCTCGTCTCCGAGAGTGATATGAATTCGCTCATCACCACCAAGTTCTTCTTCTTCAGACGGGTCATAGATGTACCGTCCACCGACACGGGTGAAAGACGCCATGATAGGTGTTCCGTTCACCTTTAGCTTGTAATCTTCTCCGACGTCGAAACGCTCAGCAGGAACAATTGCTGTTCGAAGAGCTGCGATAGCGGCGAGTCCACATGCATCAAAGATATTTCCGCCGTCAGAAAGAACATGGATGTCGATCATGACGCCCCAAACTTTCTCGCCTGGGACAATACAGAGACTTTCCATGTCGATGCATCCAGATTCACGGATGCCTCGGTCCACAACTCGGCCCAATTCAATCGATTGAGGTGAAGGTGGTCCAGGTTCATACTTTCGATGAGCAACTGGTCGAAGTTCAGCACCGCACATGAGCGAACCCTGAGTAGGGCGGTCGGGCCAAGGCGTTCTGAGTTCAAACTTGACACCAGCATAGACAATGGTTTTACCCATCACAACTTTTGCAGAGCCCTCTGCGTTGTAGAGGCAGTCAATCTCGAGACTGACATCACGTCCTTCCCACTGTTCACGTCCGTCGAGCCGTTGGTCATCTTCGGCGAGGCGAGCGAGTTCTTGTCGTAGCAAAGTTGGTACGAGTTCGACCATCAGTTTTCACCTCCTTCGTATCGACGCTTTAGGGCATCGACCATGATTTCGTGAATTTCCGCAGCGGCTTTGAAGTTGTATTCCATTGCCAAGTTGTATTCATCGGGTGACAGGTCGCCGTCCATCTGTAGGAATGCGATTTCGCCGGTGTTCGGTAAAATTCCGACTGGTAAATCTGCTTGTCCGTAATTGTCTTCAGCCTTGTCAAGGTCGAGAACAACCGTGTCTTCGACTTTGCCAGATGCGACACCAACAATGAGGTCACGCATTGGAATTCCGGCATCGGCCAGTGCAACTGCTGCAGCAGTAATGCCCGCACAGCGAGTTCCAGCCTCAGCAGCGAGGATTTCGATTTCAACACGTATCTTGGAGCGAGGGTATCGCTCAACGAGAACGACCGATTCGAGCGCCTCAGCAGTGACCTTTGAAATCTCACGAGAGCGTCGGTTGTAGCCAGGACGGATTCGGTCGCCGGTAGAGAAAGGAGCCATGTTGTAACGCACATCAATAACCGCACGGTCTTGACGCTGAATTTTTCGAGGATGCGCTTCCATTGGTCCATAAACTGCAGCGACTGCTACATTCAATCCATGCGTTACCATTGCCGAGCCATCTGCAGCAGGAAGAATTCCTGCTTCGATAGAGACCGGTCGCATTTCGTCAAGCTTGCGTCCGTCCAGTCGTAGACCGTCGTCGCGTAATAATTGTACATCACCGTATCCGCCCATTAAGCATCACCATTTTTTGGAGTATTTTTTTCAAGAGCAGTCAAATCTGCTTCGAATGTATCTTTGTGCCCTGAATTACGGACCAAGTCAAACGCTTGGCGAGCCCAAGCCGTTCCTTCTGCATCACCGTCGACCCAAACCTTGCCGTTTTCACCGACAATGATACGACAATCGCAAGCGTCTCGTAGGCGTTGTAACGTTGCGTTACCTTCACCGCGTAGACGGTCGAGATGATTGATTGGAATTGAATGTAGAGAACCCTGGGTGAGTCGGCGAAGACCGACACCCTTCATGGTAAGGACAACATTGTGACACTCGTCAACTTCTTGAACACGAGCAAGGACAACATCGCCAATGCCCATGTGCTGTCGAGCTGCACCAAACTCAACCTTCCAGGGTGCAAGCGACATCGGCAGAAGTCCCTGGAAAGGGCCGTTGATGTTCATGAACCAAAGGTTGTTTCGCACTTCGGCGACAGTGGCTACGATGAGGTCGCCTGAACGAGGCATGTATGCACTGTTGATTGGGTCAACTGAGACCGTGTTGTTGAGTTGCTTAACCCACCCGAGACGGGTGGCAATAATTGTATCGTTTTGTGCGAGTGCACCACTTCCTGCGCGAATCCCGGCTGATGGCCCAATAGCCATACCCGGGGTCACGAGGCGCAGCTCGGCGCCATTTTGACCGTTGGACATTTCTTTCTCTCCATTTGTGGCGAATCGCCATCCCATGATAAAACCGACCCATAGGGATTCTTTCGATACCTGCGGTAAATGTCTCAAAGTTCTTTCATTTCTGTCTCTGAGGATTGACGCATTAATTTACCAAAAATGACATCCTTCATGCCTGCAGGCACCTCGATGATTCCCGCCCAAGAGCCGTTCTCAAGCCATTGTTCCTTCTCGAGATATGGACGCAAAATCCGTGATGAAGCGCCATAGGCTGAGCCTGGAACACGCACCGCAAGTCGTACCGATTCGAACGATAACGGAATCATGGGTTTCAGTAATTCGATGGCGTCTTTCACTTGGTCGTCAAGGCGCTTGAACGGGTCGACTGAATAGCGTGATTCCTCCAATGCAAGTTCGATACGGGTTTTTGGATGAGGGCTTTTCGTTTTCGGGTCAACCGCTTGGGTATGAATTTCATGGACAATTTGTTGTCGCATTTGTTCGACCCGTGCCTTACGTTGTGCAGTGGTGAGTTGGATGCTTCCACGAGCCAAAATTGTCTTTGTAATCTCAAGAATGTCTTGCGTACCAAACGTCTTCTCAATGGCTTCTTCAGTTGGCCTCTCCCCACCACGAATGTCGTGAAAAACTTCGTCCATGGCGAGAAAAGTATTGAGATCAACCGAACCAGGTTCCGACTTGAAATCCTCAACAAGGTTTGGATCAACCAAGACTTCGTATCGTTTGCCACCCTTTTCCATTCGTGCAAGCACTGCGTCGTCGAGACTAACCATGGTGTTCCCCGACTGCGGTCAGGGGGTTAGCATTTGAACGTGGTTATTCGTTCTCAGTCTTCAAGGGGTTTCAAGCGGTCAATCTGCTTGTTCACGGCAGAGCGGTCAAGTACACGATAACCGTCTCCATCAACAACGGTGACTTCGACTGCTTCACGGTTCAATTCCGTGTCGTTCGCACTGCGAAGCGCTTCAAGACCGAGCTTCATTGCTGCGTTGAGCGTCAAACCTTCTTTCCAATTGGATTCAAAGTATTCGATAACAGTGTTGCGACCGCTTCCAATTGCGCCGGCATGATACGATTGGTATGCACCGCTCGGGTCAGTTTCGTAGAGGTGGATGCCGTTTGGATCTACCCCGCCGATGAGCAAGGCAGTTCCAAATGGGCGTGAACCGCCGTATTGGGTGAAGGACTGCTTGAAGTCGCAGAGTTTCTTGACAAGAACATCCACTGGAACGCTTGCTGCATATGTGATACGGTTGACTTGGGCATCGACTCGAGCACGGGCTACAAGCTGACGAGCGTCAGCAACTAAACCGGACGTAGCAATACCGATATGTTCGTCGATTTTGAACATCTTTTCAATCGACTCTGGGATGATGAGGCGACTAACGATTCGCTTGTCACAGACCAAAACAACGCCGTCTCGGAACTTGAGTCCAGCAGTTGTTGTCCCTCTCTTTACGGATTCGCGGGCATACTCGACTTGAAACAGTCGTCCATCCGGGCTAAAAGTCGTAATTCCATGGTCATATCCTCTTCCACTTGGTTGCATTTGGTTCACGCTCATCTCTTCGTTGAATCGACGCTTTATGAGGATGAGGGTTCACTCGCATGAACCTCGACCCCTGCCGAAACAATTTACACTCTACGCCACCCCATTTGAACCCTTACCCATTTCTCAGTCACCCCTAACCTCTTCAAACTGAGTCACTTCCCATATCCATGCGCGTCGCAGTATTGAGTTCAGGTGGCAAAGATTCTGCTGCTGCTTGGTGGTGGGCAATGTGTCAAGGCTGGGATATTCGCTATCTGGTCACTGTGGACATAACCGGGGGAGATTCATGGATGTTTCAAGTACCGGGAACCCACTTGGTAGAGCATCAAGCACGTTTGGCTGGAATCGATTGGGTCAACATCAAAACCAAAGGAGTTCAAGAGGAAGAAATCAAAGACTTGGAGAATGTTTTGGCGGAACTGGACATTGACGGTGTTGTCAGCGGCGCATTGCGCTCCGACTATCAAAAAAGTCGTATTGAGCGTATGGCAGAGCGACTGGGCATCAGAAGTTGGACACCCTTGTGGCACCAAGAAAGTCGAGAACACATGCGTGGCCTCATCAACAACAGATTCCAGGTGTTCATCACCTCTGTAAGTTGTGAAGGGTTGGGCAAAGAATGGATTGGAAAAACACTCGACGCTGCATCGCTTGAGGTTCTCGAAACATTGGCAGAAACCTTCAGATTCAATGTCGATGGAGAAGGTGGAGAATACGAAACGTTGGTTATCGGAGGGCCACACCTTCAGGGAACATTAGAACTGACAGGTTGCGTCAACTGGGACGGTGTGCGTGGCTCGTTCGAGATAACACATGTTCAAGCAATTGCTTGACGGGCAAGAGTGACACACTCGTCAACGATTTCACCCGACACCCCGATATGGTTTGCTGGCTCAAACATGGCCTCCAATTCATCCGCAGAAAAGGCTGCGGAAATTGCGGGTGTACGGCTACAAACATCGATGAGTTCGATGTTCTTATCCACCGCCTCAAAGGATGCAGCGCGTAAGATTTCATGCGCTTCGTCCCGCGGAATACCGTGATCCACTAAATCAATCATGACCTTTTCAGCCATTACCAGACCTTTCTGGGCTTTGATGTTGGCCATGCATCGGTCAGCATCGACCCACATGTTCTTCAAGACATCACGGGTTTTTGCAAGGACATCTTCGCATAGCGCCGAACCGTGTGACAAAGTGAACCGTTCGCTGCTGGAGTTCGCCAAATCCCGTTCATGCCACAAAAGGGCGTTTTCATACGTGGGGATAATCATTGCACGAACGATTCGTGCAAGACCACACGCATTCTCGGATTTGATTGGGTTTTTCTTGTGCGCCATGGTTGACGAACCGACTTGTTTTTCGATATCAAACCCTTCACCCGCTTCGCGTAATTCAGAGCGCTGAAGGTTGCGAACTTCCTGTAGAATTTTCTCGCATGTTGCAGCAACGCTTGCGAGCCATCCAACATACTCGATGTATCGGTCACGACCGACCACCTGTGTCGTCGCGAGCGGCACACCAAGGCCGAGATGGGTGAGGATAAGGCGTTGCAGTTCTCGAGCGTGCTCACCTTGGGCTGCGCCGGTACCAACTGCACCGAGGAACTTCCCGACAGATATGCGTGGTTCAGCTTCATCCAAGCGAATAAGTTGGCGACGAAGTTCGTCGAGCCATACAGCTGCTTTGAGGCCGAATGTGATTGGCACTGCCGCCTGACCATGTGTTCTGCCAAGCATGACCGTGTCGCGTTCACGCTCTGCAACATCGGCGCATACGCCAATAAGAAGACAGAGTTGTTCACGGAGCAAAACGATACTGTCTCGGAGCTGAAGAGCAACGGCAGTATCCACAATGTCGTTTGATGTAGCGCCCAAGTGAATACACCAACCTGCATCACCAGCGGCTTCAGCCATCGCTTTCGTGAGCGCCATGATATCATGCCGAGTTTCAGCTTCAATTTCCGAAACCCGTTCCTTGGTAACCGACTCAGGATTGGCTATAGCAGCAACAGCATTGTAGTCATCCTCGGTAACACGCCCGAGTTGCATGTGTGCCCAAATCAGTGCACGTTCAACCTCAAGCTGGCGTTCGTGGCGCCCAATCTCAGACCATATGCGTTTGAAATCTTGGCAGCCGTATCGATAATCAAGTGGACAGAAGGCCATACTTGACTCCAATCGACACGCTTCATCAACATTGCCTTTGATATCGATGCGGCGAAGAAGCGAAAATCACGCATTGGGAACGACCGGTGTCATAACCGTTCGAATCAAAATGATGGCAAGTGCTGTCGAGATGAGAAAAGCCAATCCGACGTACAGCGAGATGTTGTACCACATCATCGCCACACCGAGCAATGAAAAATAAGCAACCACTTGACAGATAGCAGAAG
>JAKMGM010000015.1 GCA_022424925.1 Candidatus Poseidoniaceae archaeon
AGGCATTCAAGTCGCCTCGATGTCATTCGGTTCTGCTTCAACACCTCTCAATCCCGGAGACCAAGGCGATAACGGCAGTGGTACCGAAGCTCGCCTTGTCAACGATGCAGTAAACGCTTCAATTGTGTGCGTTGTAGCCATGGGGAATGACGGTAGCAATCGAGTTCCGTCTCCGGCAAGCGCTGACAGAGCGATATCAGTCGGTGCAGCCACAGACCGCGGCGACATCAACCGAACCAACGACAATGTTGCCGATTATTCGAACACTGGCCCTCGTCTCGATGACAGCGATGATGATGAATGGGATGAACTGAAACCTGACATCACGTCGTACGGTTCAGGAATCATGTCTGCCTCAGCACAAACGGGTGCAACGTTTCCAGGACAACCCGCCAAACCGCTTGCAGGTTCAGATTACGATGAAAAGGACGGCACCAGTATGGCGACTCCGATTGCCTCTGGAATCGTGGCTTTAATGTTGCAAGCAAACCCATCGCTTGAACCTCAAGAAATCAAAGACATCCTGCGTAATTCGTCCGAGGCAAGGGGTTCTGCCAGTGAGCCAAGTGTTTCAGATCGATGGAACGATGAATGGGGCTTCGGTCTTATCGATGCTTCTTGTGCAATCGATACAGCGCTCAACAAGGCTTGTACTCCACTCGAAGGCGGAGGCGGCATAATTGACCCACCCCCATCTGGAAACGGAACCAGTTTCGACGTCGACATGTCCAAACCAAGCAACGGCTCTTGGTGGATAGAAGGTGACTTTGCACGTGTATCTGGTACCACAGACGAAAACCAAGACGGCGATGAATACACGAAAGTTCAGGTTCGAATTGAACAGTATCTCGAATCTGGAACCGTGAGAGAATTGCAGAATTGGATGGATGCTGGAGGCGATGTATCCTCTTGGTACCTCGATGTTTCCGTGAAAGAAAGCTGGGTTCGTCAAGATGAGGATTACGTTTTGGTCCTTTCTCGTGCCCTCAATGATGAAGGCGAAGAGTCAGCGATAGATGCTCGATGGATCAACATTGCTCGAATGGCGGTGACGATTGCCGGCCCTGCTGTAGGCACTGCTTTGCAGGGTTCGGTAGAGTTTACCGGCACTGTTGAAGGCGTTGAACATGATATTTTGGAATACAAAGTGGATAACGGCGACTGGCTTGTTGGTGAGGAACTCGATGCTCTGGACACTGGCAGTCAAGATTGGTCGTTCACATGGAATTCGAACTCTGTAGACGACGGCTCTCACCGCATTAATTTCCGTATGGTGAATGAAAGCGGAGTGAAAACCGATGAAGTCCGTCGAACCTACACAATCGACAATCAACCTGCTGCACCGGATTTCATGTTCCAAGGCAGTGTCGAAATTATGGACCAAGACCTACCAGTGTATTCTGCGGTGGCGGGAACCGTTCTCGAAGTGGATTTCACAATATTGAATGCTGGGGATTTGGATGCAAATGACGTCTTCGTCCAACTTAATGCAGCAGGTAGCCAGTCAGAGACATACCCGCGTGAAACCCGTGTATCTACGCTTGGCGAAGGCCAGAGCCAGCAAATCACGTTGTACTGGTGGGCAACTCAAGCGGGAACACATGATGTTACCATTACGATTGACCCAACCAACCAGCAAAACGACCCAAACCCATCCAACAATGTCTACACTTTTTCTTTTGAAGTTGAAGAACGCCCAGTCGAGGCAATGCTTCGTTTCTTACCCGGTGCAGTGACGACTGACCCACGCATACCGCTTCCGAATACGCCGTTCACAATCGATGTCCGTATCGATAACCTCGGACAGACGGAAGCCTCCCAACTCTCCGTTCGACTTGAGCGGTGGACATCTGAAGGCTGGAATCGAATCGCTACGGACGAAATTTTGTTCATCGTCGGCTCAGAAACAGATTCGGGCAATGCGTATGCTGAGTTCTCAGAGGTTGGACAATCACTCGGCCACGTTGACTATCGAGTCGTACTGGAAGGCAACGGTGTTGAACCCGAGTTCAGCGACCACAGATTCACCGTGGTTATCGACGATGCTAGCTTAGGTTCTCAAGTCAGTCTTTCACTCGCAGACGGCGAAGTTCCAATTGACTTCATCGGCATGGAAGAAGGCGGATTGCTGTTCACGACCCGTGACGGCGAACTTCATGTTCGTTCAGTGACCTCTTCGATGGTCTTACAGGTTGATGTCATGCTTGAGGAAAAGTGGGGTGGAGAGTTAGCCACCACGCTTCGAGAAGACGGACTTGTACAAGCTGTTTGGAACCGTAAAACCATCAGCCCAGATGGTTATACGCTCACCGACCTCTCGTTGACTTCCCTCACCAGACTCGCAGAAACGACACCGGTCATTCACCAGATGCCTGCCATCAAGTTATCCGAAGGCTCGTATTGGGGCTTGGCCCTTACCGAGTATGATGGCGACATGGTTCTTGCCGGTTACCACCGCGACATCTCAACTTCCGGTTCTTGGCAAGATATCACTTCAATCTTCACGATCGTTTCCTCAAACCCTGACAGTCCGTCCTCATGGAATACACCCAACATCGTACTCTCAGACATTGATATCCGTCCTTCACAGGGTGACCAACTCGCTGTTGGAATGGGTGAAGAGAACCTTCACATCCTGTACCAAGAGGTACGCAATGACGTTACGGGTATTGACCGAGTCGGTTTGATGTACACGCACGGTGACCCCGGATTGAGTTCGTGGGGCTTCCAATCATCGGTTGGCGATGAGGCTCAGCAGGCGCGCTTGGTTGTACTCACCAAAGATGACCGAGACATTCTCGTTACAGCATGGATTGAAGGACGAGGCAAGAGCGCTTCTGTTGCGCACGTTGTCACTGGCAACTCTTGGTCGGATGAGGCGGTTCGATTGAACGCACCTGGTGTCCAAAACATTGAACTGAATCCGACATCAGACGGCGTTCAAATGTTTTACGATGAAATCAATATTTACGGTCCTGTGACTCGGTATGGTCTGCTTTCTGACGCTGAAAGTAGCCAAGTTGTAGCGCTTTCTAATATTCTAACCGAGGGTTTCCTCGTCGGTCAAGCAGGTTTAGAGTATGATGGAATGTTGCTACTTTCCAGTGCCAGTGGAGCCCTCAAACTGCGTACAGTTGCAGACATCAGCAACAGCCGCAACGTCGAAGAGGATACTCCCGGTTTCCTTGATACACTCTTAGCGCCACTGCCAGGTTCTCAAGATACCAAAGTTATGATTTTAGGCGTTACCGGGATGCTTTTCTTCGTGTTCCTACTTGTCATTGTGGTGTCAGTCCGTTCTTCTCGTAAAGAAGACGGACTGCTCGCAGTGCTTGAGCTAAATTCCGAAACAGGTGGCGATTCGCTTGAGTTACTCATCGCACCGTTGGATGACGAGGGTCCTCTCATGGCCATAGACACTGAGGCCGAAGACCTCGTGGTAGAATTGCCATCCACGCCGACCGCAACAGTCGAATCTGAATTGAGCTTGTCTGAATCGCTAGAAGCCAAGAGCGAATCTGGTGAAGGTAACTCTCGCCTTGACAGGCGAATGAAGCGCAAACAGCAACGTGAAGTGAACGAAATGGTTCAATCCATGAACAAAGCATTACCACCTTTGGCAACGGTCATTGACCCACCCACAGAAAGCGCACCTTTGCCATCGACACCTGTGTTACCACTTCCAGCAGCGCTCGACAGAGCACCCCCTCTACTCCCTGCTCTAGATGGAACGCTACCACCGTTGCCGGGTTTGCCGCTGCCGATGATTGCGCCTCCCCAGCGCGATGTAACGTGCATGGAGTGTCAAGCCAAGTTCACCGTCAAAGACATGACATTGACTCGGGTTCAATGCCCAATATGTTCAGCAAAGGTACAACTCTGAGGCTCTATCATGTGCGGCATTTTTGGATACCTCGGACCTCGACAAGCCTCGTCAATTCTTCTTGATGGTTTGCGACGGCTCGAATACCGTGGTTATGATTCAACAGGAATTGCAGTAAAAAATGGCATGATTCAGATCCACAAAAAAGTTGGAAAAGTAGCCGATTTGGAAACAATTCTTCCGAACGAAGTTCTCGGTACACAAGGCATCGCTCATACCCGATGGGCAACGCATGGGGGTGTTTCTGACGCGAATGCACACCCTCACCCTTCAGCAAACGGTAAAGTTGTCATCGTCCACAACGGTATTATCGAAAACACCCGGCAATTGCGCACCTCGCTCACAGTTCAAGGTGTGGAATTGCAAAGTGAGACCGACTCTGAAGCGCTCGCACACATCATCGAACGTGAACTTTCAGTTGACAATAACCCTGAGGAGGCCGTACGTAGAACTCTGCACCAAGCGCGTGGAACATGGGGGCTTTGCGCACTTTTCCTCGAACACGATGTCATCATATGTGCTCGAAACGGTTCACCTCTCATCATCGGGCAAGGCGACGGCGAAATGTTCGTTTCAAGTGACCCCCATGCCCTAACCAGGTATACACAGCGGGTCATTTTCCTTGAAGACGGCGAAATGGCTACCCTCACCCGTGATTCAGTTTCGCTTTCCACGCTCAAAGGTAAGAATTTCGACGCGAATATCACCGTGCTTGAAGAAGACTGGGGGGAGACCGAACTTGGTGAGTTCCCGCACTTCATGCTCAAAGAAATCTACGAGCAACCTGACGCTTTGCGTCACTGTATCAGTGGGAGGTTAGATCGAGTTGGCGGAAACGGACGCTTGGGCGGACTGAAACTTGAACCGAGAGATTTGGCCAATATTCCTCATGTTCGTCTCCTAGGTTGCGGCACCGCGTACAATGCAGCAGAGATTGGTCAAATCATGATTGAGAAATTAGCTCGTATTCCAGCGGTTGCCCACATTTCAAGCGAGTTTCGACACAACGACCCTGTCATCAATCCAAACGCACTTCATTTTGCGGTCACGCAATCGGGTGAGACAGCAGACACCCTCTCAGCAGTGAAAGAAATCCAACTCAAAGGCGGTAGCGTTTATGGCGTTGTCAATGTAGTAGGTTCCTCAATTGCTCGAGAATGCGGAAAAGGCGTCTACATTCACTCGGGTCCGGAACAAGCCGTTGCCTCAACCAAAGCCTTCTCGAACATGGTTGCGGCTTTGTCGATGTTCGCTCTTCAGGTTGGGCGTTCACGCGCTACGAGCAAGGAACAGGGACGTGAACTGATTAATGGTCTTCAAGAAATACCCCATCTCATCGAAGCGTACCTTGACAATCAGGGGCCAATTCAAGAAGCAGTCGAGATGATTAAAGATGCCAAAAGTGTGCTTTTCCTTGGCCGAGGTATCTCCGCACCGGTGGCCAAAGAAGGTGCGCTGAAACTGATGGAAATTGCCTACATTCCTTGCCTAGCATACCCTGCAGGTGAAATGAAACACGGGCCCATTGCCCTGCTTGAGGAAGGCAGCCCAGTTGTTTTCATCGCCCCGAACGACCATGTCAAGGTGAAGACGATTTCAGCAATTCACGAATGTCGAGCACGAGGGGCGAAAATAATACTAATTCACGAAGAAGGCGATGAAATTTCTGAAGAAGCCGATATCAGTATACCCGTGCCGAGAGTCCACTCACTGCTTTCGCCTTTACTTACAGTTATTCCAACACAACTCATCGCATATCATACGGCACTTGCTTTGGATTGCGATGTAGACCGTCCTCGCAACCTCGCCAAGTCAGTGACGGTTGAATAAGGCTTAAAGAATCGAAAATCGCTGTTCTTCTTCTTTCCAGTTGAAGGGTTTGTAACCGAGACTGTGGTTGGTGTGGCGCATTTTGACAACACCCAGTTTACGTGTCACGTCATCGCCAGACCGCTCCATGACAAGGTGTACCACTCCGTCTGCCAGATAATCTTCAACGCCGTATTCCCCAAACTGCTTGTGGTCATCGCCGGTCATTTCGCAGATAAAGAATGATGTAAGCCCTAAACGGCGAACTGCTTCAAACAGTCGGAAGATTTCATCGCGGGGATTTTCCATTTTTGTTAGCGTGAAAAACGCACCGAGTGAATCGAAAACGAGCAACTCAAATCCAATCGATTCTCGGTATGAGGTCAATTGCTTGATCAGTTGTCCCATCCAGTCGACACGGTTGCTCATTCCTTGTTCATCGAGTTGAACTCGCAGATCTGACAAGTCAATGATGGCGATGCGGTTGCTGACTCGCTTGTCTTCAATGTTCATGCCCATGTTGGACATGTGGGAGCGAAGCGAATCTTTGCCCTGCTCAAGGGTGACATAGATACCGCTTGTTTCGCC
>JAKMGM010000049.1 GCA_022424925.1 Candidatus Poseidoniaceae archaeon
GTTCTGAGCGCTCACCGGATGTCGAAAACATACTTGGAAATCATACAATCAGTCCATCCCATTTGTGGCTCGGCGGACACAGTCTTGGCGGGGCTTATGTCTTCTTGAGTTTGTATGAGTCGCTCGAACGAAATTGGGGCAATGAAACATTATTCCTCGATTTTGAATCCGCATGGACACGACCAAGTCATCCACACCTTCAACCGAACATGTCGAGACTTCCTGAATCAACCATGATTCATCTCGCACAAGGCATCGATGACATGTCTGTAGACCCGTGTTACAGCGTGCATCACCAGGCTGCGTTTTCAATGCTACCTCAAGAACATGTTCTGTTCATCGAGTTGCAAAGTGATTTGTACGGTTTCCCACGTTTGGTTGGCACGCACTACCTTCCAACCAATTCAGTGCATGACACACTTGCTGACTGGGGCGTTTACCGTCGTATCGATGCACAGGCCGACTGGGTTGTAGCTCGAAGCCGAGGCGATGTGTTCACTGAATCTTGGGCGTACGAGCACCTGCTCAACTCCCCCATACTCACCAACATGGGTCAATGGTCTGATGGACAGGATGTCCTACCGCTCATCGTTCATCACGAGGCACTGACCATGTCACCCAAATTTGCACACTGCCGCAACTAATTTTCATTTACGGTGTTGCTTGAGTTTAAGGTGCGGCTGGCTGTGCGTTCTTCATGGGCGATTCTGCACCGGTTCGGACAGCACTCTATGAAGAACATCTCGCTTTGGGTGCAAACCTGGTCGATTTCCATGGCTTCGAGTTGCCGATTTGGTATTCAAATATCAAGGAAGAACATTTGGCTACGCGCGCCTCAGCCGGACTTTTTGATGTATCGCACATGGGTTCATTCCGTTTCAAAGGCGCGAATGTCAAACAATGGCTCGAATCGCTTGCTACACAAAAGGTGACCTCAGTTGAAGCCCCACGGTGTGCTTACACACATTTCCTTGATGAGAACGGCCATCTTATCGACGACATGATTTTTGCAGTTGTCTCGGACGAAGAAATCCTCGGTGTCCCGAACGCTTCGATGATTGGTGTCATGTGGGACTGGTTCACTTCTCACCTTCCTGATGATGGTTCGATTGGTTTGGAAAACCTTTCAGATGAGACATCAATCATGGCACTTCAAGGGCCAAAGGCTCGAGAACTTCTCAACCATACACTCGGAGAAAAAAGCCACATTGCTCGATTTAAGTGGCAACGAATCGCTGACAATCCTTTGGGCATTGAAGGTTGGATTCAAGGTACTGGGTATACCGGTGAGGCAGGGTATGAGATCTTCGTCCCCAATGAACAAGCGCCGCTGCTATGGCGTACACTTATTCAGGCAGGCGCAGTTCCCATCGGGCTTGGAGCCCGTGATACGCTACGTCTGGAAAAAGGGTATTTGCTATCCGGGGTTGACTTCTGCTGGCCCCCGCTTTCTGAGGTTGATGATGCCACGTTCCTTACACGCGACTCTTGGGAGACCAACGTTCCTTTTGGACTGGACCTTGAACACGAGTTTGTCGGGAAACATCGGGTCGTTGGACACAGCGAGGACGACGCTCGCTGGTGGGGCATTCGCTACTTGGAAAAGGGGCCTTTGCCACGACCAGGAAAGGACGTGACTTCAATAGAAGGCGTGATGTTGGGGACGCTTTCTTCCGGTGCACCTGCACCGAGTCTTGACAACGTAGGCATAGGAATTGGTTACTTACATTCAGTATCGGAAGGCGATGAAGTTTTGGTGGTTGCCAGTCCTCGTAAATCGGTTCGAGCAGTGGTTGTTCGTCCGCCTTTCATTTGAGTAAACCAAGCGTTTGAAACGAACTGAGAAATTTCTCCTTCTCGTGTTCAGCATACACAAACATTTCCACATGCCAATCTCTCAGTTGCAGTAATGCATCACTCAGTTTACGGGAATTCATCCACGGAACCGCCGTTCCTAACTTCTCAGTTGTTGCAACCTCGCCCATGAGGCAATCGTCGTTCACTACACTGGGTACACCGTATGCAGCAGCATCAAACATTTTCACCGGCAGAGCGCCGTGTTCGATGTTGCCTCTTTCGGGTTGATACATGGCAAACATCACATCAATTTCTTGTATTAATGTAGGATAATCTTCCGCTACATACGCTCCTGTAATCTTAGAGAGGATTCCGTATTTTCTTTGGGCATTCTCCAGTAACGCAGAGACTGCTTTCGTTGCCGTTCCGTCACCTGCTATACGCAGAGTTGGACGTTCTTCGACACTCATCAAGAGCAGACTTTCAATGAGCAAGTCGAATGCTTTGGCGTCACGTACACGTCCGAGGTACCCGACACACCATGATTGGAGAGGGGCTTTTTTCGCAGTGTTGGCTCTTTGAGGTCGGTTTTCAATGACATGAGATTGAATCCCGTGCTTAAGCAAGTATTCTCTAAAACCGTCGTGGACTGTATTTTTTCCAATTTTCCCACTCGAGGTATAGATCAGGTCGGCCATTGAAATATGTCGCAGCATTCGGTTTTCCAAGCGGTCTGCGATGAATGCCCTAATGCGGGAATCAGGGTTTGGCATGCGAACCCATGTGTGGTGCAAATCATGCATATCAAAAATAAGATTAATATCGTTTTTCTTTTTGAGAACACATCCGATGTGAAGTGTGTCTGCATCATGGCAATACACTGCATCAGGTGGCTTTTTAGAAAGTTCATGAATCACTTTTTTGCCGAATCTTCGTAGTCCACGTGCCGTATTAAGCAAACCTCCATACGGTGTTTTCATGCCATGGTATCGAAGAATGTGCACGCCATTGATGACATCGGAGTGTGGATGATTCTGTTGCCTGTCAAATGCATGTACCTCCACAGTATGACCGTCTTTGACCAACCAACTGGCGTGTCGTAGTACACGCGGGTCGGGAGCACATGCATTGGAAACGACCATTGCAATGTGCGCCATGGTTCCCCGACACATTGCTACAACAATAGGTATTCGGCGTTGGTTCACCATCGTCATGAAGAGCGATAATTAAGGGCGTCTCGCGTTTGGTTTAAGTCACACCCCGAAGAGAGAGTGACGATATGGTCGACCAATTACCGAACTTGGGCCGAGAAGCCGAAATGCTTGCCGCAATGGGCATGACCTCGATAGAGGACTTGTTCGCCGATATTCCGTCCGAAGTTCGGATGAAAGGAGACCTTCCCTTACCGCCACCTCAGTCCGAAGAAGAGATTCTTGCTGACGCCCGAAGGCTACTGGGTTCGAACGTTGCACTTGGAGAACGCGTGTCGTTTTTGGGTGCGGGCTTGTACCGCAACTATGTTCCAGCATCTGTGTTCCAACTTGTGACCAGAGGCGAATTCCTAACCGCTTACACGCCCTACCAACCCGAGGTGAGCCAAGGCATGCTTCAAGCAATGTGGGAATTCCAAACCCTGATCTCTGAACTGGTCGGTCTGCCAATTGCGAATCTGTCGCTGTACGATGGTTCTACGGCAGCAGCTGAAGCACTCACGTGCAGTGTGCGCGTCCATACTCGTAAAGCGACTCAGAAAGATACTGTATATGTCTCTGAACTAACGCCCCCTGACCGTCTCTCTGTGATGCAGAATTACTGCCAGGGTGCCGAGATCAGTATCAAGTTCCTTCGCCACCACGCAGACGGTACTCTCGACTTGGAATCCGTTGCTGAAGCAGTCGGTTCTTGTGGTGTGTATGTCGAGCAACCAAATCCATTAGGTCTGCTTGACGGGGGTATACCGCAACTCAAGGAGATTCTTGGAGAACACACGGCTTTGATTGTTGCAGCCCAGCCCGTTTCACTCGGTCTGGTTGAAGCACCGGGCCATTACGGTGCGGACATTGTCGTTGGTGAAGGCCAACCTCTTGGAAGTCCTATAACTGGAGGGGGACCGATATACGGAATATTCGCTTGCTCGAAGCCATACCTTCGTCTGATGCCGGGACGAATCGTTGGGCGAAGCATCGATGTTGACGGCAAAGTTGCCTACTGTCTCACATTGTCGACACGCGAACAACACATTCGCCGGCACAGAGCCACTTCCAACATTTGTACCAATGAGACGCTCATTGCACTCATGGGCGCTATGCACATGGCTTTGCTTGGACCTGAGGGTCTGCACGCCTTGGCCGTCCGAAACATGACTGCCTGCATCATGGCGAAGCGTAAGTTAGCGACTGTTGATGGTCTTAGTTTCCCACATTCTGAAGGTCAACATTTCAATGAGTTCGTTGTTGAGTTGCCCGGTTCAAGCAAAGATTGCTTAGCGTACCTTGATTCGGTTGGCATCGTTGGTGGCTTTGACCTTTCTGCATGGTATCCTGAACGAACCAACTGGATGCTTGTCACCTTCACCGACCAAACTCCAGAGCACCACATCGACATACTGGTCGGTCGAATACGTGAATGGGTTTCGACGCTGGAGGTGGTTGCATGAGCAACTTGTTTGAGCACAACGGTGCAGAGGGCCGGGGGTATTCACAACCCGCTCCGGTCTTACCTGCAACTGAAATCACCCTTCCTGCTGGACTTGGTCGAAAGAATCTGCCTCGCTGGCCACGTTTGTCCGAACCGGAAATGGTTCGGCATTACACTTGGCTCTCGAAGAGAAACTTTGGTATTGACACCGGCTTCTACCCACTCGGTTCTTGCACCATGAAGCACAACCCACGTGTGAACGAAGTCATCGCACAAATTCCGGGTATTGCGGATATCCACCCACACCAACCCGAGCATCATTTGCAAGGTCTTTTGTCGATTTTCTATGAAATGCAATACATGTTGGAGGTCTGTTCGGGAATGGACCAAGTCACGCTTCAGCCGGTTGCAGGTGCTCAAGGCGAATTCACCGCCGTTCGATGTGTGCAAGAATACTTCAGGCTTCGTGGTGAAGACCAACGTACGAAAGTGATTGTTCCTGACTCTGCTCACGGAACCAACCCAGCAAGCGCAGCAATGTGCGGTTTCGAAATTGTCGAAATCCCAAGTCGAGTTGACGGTCGAATTGACCTTGACGCACTCCGAGCTGTTGCCGATGAAACAATCGCTGTGATGATGATTACCAATCCGAATACGCTCGGTTTGTTCGAAGAAGATATTCTCGAGGCGTCTTCAATTATTCACGGCGTGGGTGGTCAGATGTACTATGATGGCGCCAACTTCAATGCAATTTTAGGTATTACATCACCCGGGTTGATGGGCTTTGACGCAGTTCACTTCAATCTGCATAAAACCTTCAGCCAGCCTCACGGTGGTGGAGGTCCAGGTTCTGGACCAATCGGTGTTAAGGCTCACCTTGCTGAGTTCCTTCCTGGTCCACTCGTAGGTCGACGCCCCGCTGAAGAACACGAACACGATGGTGCTGTTGATGAGAATTGGTACCACTGGTACGAGCCACAGCACAGTATCGGCAAAGTCCAGCAATGGCACGGTAACGCTGGTGCAGTCATTCGTTGCTGGGCGTACTACCGCAGATACGGAAATGGTCTTCGTACGATGTCGGAGCACGCTGTTCTCAATGCCAATTACCTACGACACGCCATCCACAAGGCTACCAAAGAAGCTGGAGTCGATGCATTGGTCGTCGATGGTGCCGACGCTGAGGTCGCAAAACACGAGTTCACCCTCTCGCTTGCTCCTGCTAAGGAGGCACTCGGAATCTCAGCCATGGATGTGGCAAAGGGCTTGCTTGACATGGGTTACATGGCTCCAACGGTCTATTTCCCACTCGTGGTACCAGAATGCATGATGGTCGAACCAACCGAGACCGAAAGCAAAGACACGCTCGATACATTCGCCACTCGGTTTGCTGAAGTGTTGACCATTGACCCTGAAACGCTGCATGCTGCACCTATCACTACTCCAGTTCGGAGAGTGGACGAAGTGTATGCTGCACGAAATCTTTGCTTGCGCCATCCCTACGATGACGACTAAGAAATGCGTATATATCGCCGTCAAGTAGCACGGACATGGATGTCCGTAAAATGCGAACATTTGGCTGGGAGCGTGTCGACATTGCGCTCTCTCCGGCAAAGGTTCTCTACCCCATCGCATGGGGTTTCCTTCCATTGGGTTTTGCCTTCATGATGTGGTTGTTTGATACATCCACTGATTTGGTTCCTTGGCTTGGTGCAGGTAGCATGTTCTTCATGATTATCGGCGGCCTTGCAGGAATTTCAAGTCGATTTGGAACACTCAATGCCTCAAAGGTTGGCATCGGTCTTGTGTCCATTTGCTTTGGAGTGATGGTCTGGGCCTTGGTTGCGCAAAACACCGTTGCAGTATGGTTTGGGCTTGTTTACTCTGGCGTATCGATTTACCTTTTGGTGAAGGCGCTTGACTTCATTTTTCGTGATGCGGGCTATGTTTTCGAGCGGGCTTGGGATGCGAAGACCAGGTTACCAGTTGCTGCTTTGCACGATTGGGATGTCAAAACCACTCGGTTTTCTCAGAACGCCATGGCTTTGAAACGCTTCGATGGAAACGCTTTCGTTCAAATCTACGGTATCGTGCGCGACGGTGAATCCTATCTCCGTCTTGACCTTCTTGGCTGCCAGTCAAGGCTCGAATTCAAGGCGCTTAATTTTGGGATTGACTGGCCAGAATTCCAAGCGCTTTCGCCTCAAGAAGACGAGTGATTTCGGAATTGGATTTTCTTGTTGTTAAAGAGGCATCTTGATGAACCACCCGCGCAGGCATTGAAACATGGATGTAACAATTCTACTCGGGTCCTCATCGGACATGCCTGTCGCAGAAAAATGCACGAAAATTTTGGAACACTTCAACGTCACGTATCAGTTGAGAGTCGCAAGCGCTCATCGCTCCCCTCAATTTGTTGAACAAATCATTCATGATGCAGAGAACGACGGTTGCCAGGTTTTTATCGCCATGGCTGGCCTTGCTGCTGCACTGCCCGGTGCAGTTGCTGCGCTCACCACAAAGCCGGTCATCGGTGTGCCGTGTGGCGGTCGAGTGCCCTTTGACTCGTTGCTTTCAATCGTTCAGTTACCCCCCGGTGTTCCAGCAGCGACCGTAGGCGTTGACCGTGGCGATAATGCAGGTTATTTGGCAACGCAGATTCTTGCGCTCAAGAACCCAGATTACGCTGCAGCACTGAAGCAAAACAAACTCGACCAGGTGGAGCGAGTCAAGGCCCAAGACCGTGAGGTCAACGGGGGCGCTTGAGATGTTTGATTCCAATGAATTCATACAAGAATCCATTGAATCACTCAAATCTACTATTGACGATATTGCAATCATCGCCTGTTCTGGCGGCGTCGACTCGACTGTGGCTGCAGTCATAGCCAATCAAGCGGTTGGGAACCTCCTCCACTGCGTCTATGTCGATACCGGTTTCATGCGGAAGGGTGAAACAGAAGAGATTGAAGCGCTCTTGGCGGCTCAAGGCATCGAAAACTTGGTCACTGTCAAGGCTGCAGACCGTTATTTTGAAGCGCTTAAGGGCGTAACTGAACCGGAACAAAAGCGCAAAGTGATTGGTGAATTGTTCATACGAATTTTTGAGGATGAACAGAAAAAGTGTGGAGCGAAGTATTTGGTTCAAGGCACCATTGCTCCGGACTGGATCGAGTCAGGCGGCGGTGTTCGTGATACCATCAAATCGCACCACAATGTTGGCGGGCTTCCTGAGGACATGACGCTCACCGTGGTTGAACCACTGCGTGATTTGTACAAAGATGAGGTTCGAGAATTGGCTCGCACTCTCGACATTAACGTCGCTGAGCGACAACCATTCCCAGGCCCAGGGCTTGCTGTTCGAACACTCGGTGATTTGACACCTGAACGCGTAGCGGTTGTCCGTGAGGCATGTGCGATTGTAGAAGAGGAGTTTGAACAAGCTGCAGAAGCGGGCGAGATGGAACTCCCTTGGCAATACTTCGCAGCCCTTCTTCCTGTTCGCAGTGTCGGGGTCCACGGCGATGTGCGAGCCTATGGCGAGACAATCGTCGTTCGTGCAGTTCAGTCCATGGACGGAATGTCCGCCCGTTACTCTGAGATACCGCATCACATTTTGCAAAAAATCAGCACCCGAATCACCAATACTGTCAAAGGGGCTGCCAACCGAGTTGTGTACGACATAACCCACAAACCACCTGGTACAATCGAGTGGGAATAAGCAGCGGTCTGATACTTACGCCGATTGACCTATTCAGCCTAAATCCGTTTATCTGATTCAAAGTTCGTGAATAAGGTAAACTATTGAATGGTGAACACCTACAATGGTAGAACCGTAGTTCGTTGAAAGTGTGTAGGTGCATTCTCCTTCACCCCTTATGGCGAAACCTGAGTTAGTATTTCCGTAGTAGCCAGCATCAGAATCAATACAAGAAACATCTGTTATATGCGCACCGTTTTCGGTATAACTTTCTTCATCACCGGAGTTCTCCCATATCTGGTGGGCTCCTAGCCATTCAATCGTTTGGTTCTCGTTTATCGTAATTGTTCCCACTGAGTTGTTTTCCGTGTAAACATACATGTGAACCATTTCAGGTTCAACGGTTTGTACGATTGTCGTGGTGTTGTTGTAGTAGTTGTTTACGATGGTGGTTTCTTCTTCTGATTCTTCGGCTTCGGCTGTGTCTGCAATGTCAAGGCATCCGGTCATGGGAAGCAAAATCACAAGCAGCAAAATGAACACTTTGTCGGTAGTCATGGCTATCGGATAGGGCGAGTCCATATCAAAATAGTGCCGGAATCCGGTAATTTTTGAACATGCAAAAGTGCATGAAAATAGCCCAAAAATCGTCTGATTTTCTACTCAAAAAGTGGTAATGATTCGGGTTCAAACCCAAAAATACAATGCTCAAAAAAGTGCAAAAATACTCATACTTGGCATGCTTTCAGTGTAGCGGTTTTGAGTATAACGCCGATTGAGGGGTTCGAACCCTCGACCTTGGGATTAACAGTCCCACGCTCCAACAGCTAAGCTAAATCGGCAACTTTGGCCAATCGCCTCCCCTTTATGACGGCTTCTATGATACAGACTCGTCAACGGTCATGATGAGTCTCGTGAACGGAGGCTGTTTTTCCTCGCTGATGCGCAGTGCACCTTTGATTTGTGATAAATGAGTCGTGCTTAATGCATCTTCGTGGTGCACAGTAATCCATGTTTCACCATCAGTTATGGGCGCATTGATTCCTGTGTGCAACACAAACCCGACACTGTGTTGTATTGAATCTTCAAGAGAAAAACGGCCAGCACCCAGTTCACGAGCAACGTTTGCCAGCGCCATTGCATCGATTGCTGCAACGAAACCGGCGTTTGTACTCTTCAATTCGGTCTTCCGTGCCGACGTCATAACGACAGTTTGTGGGTCGTGCGCAAGTTGATGTGCAGTTTGCGGTTGTGTTCCCTGTTGGATGCACATTTCGACGAATACCTCCAAAGCCCGCCCGTTATCGAGTACCTTCTCAATCAATGCTTTACCTGTACTGAGTGAATCAGCCTTGCCAGTCAGCGCCAAGAGTTGTCCTCCTTGAAGCACCACTAAATCTCGTGTATCACGAGAACCCTTTCCTTGAAGAACCAGAACACTCCCAATCACTTCGAGTGCATTCCCAATGTGCGTTCCTATTGGTTCGTTCATGTCAGTGATTTGAGCGACGGTATTGATTCCCAGCCCGTTGGCTGTGCGAACCATCGACCGAGCGAGCTGGACAGCATCGTCTCGAGTTTTCATAAATGCTGCCCGCCCACACTTGACGTCAAGAACAAGGGCATTCAAGCCTTCAGCAGCCTTCTTCGACACGATTGAAGCGGTGATAAGTGGTATACTGTCAACGGTGTCGGTAACGTCTCGAATGGCATACAGCAAACCATCCGCAGGAGCAATGGAATCGTTTTGGGCAGCAATGCAGCAGCCGACGTGATCAACGGCGTCTTGCATCATGGCCGGCGTAAGATTACAGTTGAATCCAGGTATGGATTCGAGTTTATCGATTGTACCGCCCGTGTGGCCGAGCCCACGTCCAGCAAGCATTGGCACGCGAACTCCACACGCTGCTAAAGCAGGGGCGAGAATCAGTGACATCTTGTCCCCTACACCACCCGTGCTGTGTTTATCGCAGATGTTGGCATCTCCCTTCCAGTTAAGAACGGCACCAGAGTTCATCATTCCACTGGTAAGAGCAGTCGTATCTTCTACCGACAAACCGTGAGCATGAACGCTCCTCAGCCATTCTTCGATGTGAGATATGGGTAAGGTTCGCTGCGCAACGCCTTCGATGAAAGCGTTGAGTTGCAAAGAATCTAACGGGTGACCCTTACGAATAGCAGCACACATCTTCTGAATGAGTGCAGAATCCATGTACTCACTTCTCTTCGGCTAAGCCAATTTCAACAAGCCTCTGATGCAGGTAATCTCCGGCGGTAATGGATTTGTACAGTGGTGTCCCACCGGTTCGTTCAACAAACTCCTTTCTCGGTGTCAAGTCAATTTCATTACGCGGGTGGACAAACATAGGCATTGAAAATCTCCGTTCAGAGGAATTTTTGGGATTCACAACTCGATGCGTTGTCGATTTGAACAGACCATTGGTTATGTTCTGAAGCATGTCACCAGAATCTACGATGATGTGACGTGCATCACCCTCCACTTGAATCCAACTTCCATCATGGTCCATCACTTCCAGTCCGTCTGCGGTCGCAGTCACCAGCAGCGTGATGAAATTGATATCCTCGTGCGCCGCAGAGCGAACAGCACCTTTCGGTACTTCATTACCGAGTGGCGGATAGTGTATCATTCGCATGATGGTGTTTCCATCTTCTGCCATCGATGTGAGCCAATCCTCAGGTTTGTCGAGGTATGTGCTGCACGCCTTAAGCAGGTCTTTTGAGAGCGATTCCATGTTGGTGAACAAACCATCGATGACGCTTTGGAACTCAGGTACATGTTGAGTCGGCCAAACGTTTGGTACGTAGGTTGGTTTTTTTCCAGATGTTGGATGACTGCGGCCGGTTTGCCAGAACTCTTTCAAATCCGGAGCAGGGTTATTTTTGGCGTGCTCGATTCCAAATGCAGTATATCCCCTCTGATGTGAAATGTCTGGGAAAAGGTACGAACGTTTTTGTTCATCTGGAAGTGAAAAAAATGCATCACCTTGCTGGTAGGATTCCTCGATCGAACTCAACGGAATTCCGTGATTTTTGAGTGCGAAGAAGCCGATGTCTTGCAGAGATTCCCCAACTGCCTGCACGAATGCTTTCTTGCGTTGTACATCGCTACTGAGGTAATCCGAATAATCGATGACCGGTATACTTCGCATAAATCACACCTTCAATCGAGGTTCGAGCGAACTTTCGACAGAAGACGGAGCATCTCGACGTAAATCCAAATAACGGTAATCAGGAGGCCGAATGCACCCCACCATTCTCCGACTTTAGGAGTGCGTTGCTTGATCCCGCTTTCGATGAAATTGAAGTCAAGTATGAGGTTAAGGCTCGCAACACCAAGAATGAACAATGTCACGAGTATCCCAATTGGTCCGGATGAGTGAAGAAACGGAACTTGGAATGCGCCCGGAATAAGCATGAGGACGAACGAAAAGACGTACAGCAACACAATTCCAACCGTAAGGCTGATGATGATTTTTTGAAACATTGGTGTTGCCTTGATGATTCGTGTGGCGTACAGTCCGTACATTCCACCGACCACACCGAGTGTTCCAAGACCTGCCTGGAATACAATTCCCTCATACATGCTTTCGAACACGAGTGATATGCCACCGATGAATGCTCCTTCAATGACAGCGTAGGACATCATTAGAGGTACGGGGTTTTTCGGACGTGTGAATACGATCACAAATACCAACAAAAGGCCAACAAAGCCCCCGAGCACTGCAATGTAGGCGATGTTCATACTGATGCTGATGGACGTGATCGCTACGAGGGCGGCGGTGAACAATGCAGTCCCAAAGAGAATACCAATTTTCTGCATTGCGCCTTCGTAAGACATCGATTCATAGCCTTCGATGTTGCTCCAAAATTTGTTCGAAAGAACCGGATTGCTTGAGTTATATGCCATACTAACAAAACTGTGATGAAGCGGTCCTTTGTCAAACTTGTGCTGACTTTTGATTCTCATCGACTTGTTGTTGGTAGTATTCAGCCAACTTGTCCATTGGCCAACCCTGATCGAGGTAGGATTGTATTTGTTCTTCAGACCATCCCGGACAACGTGCGAGATCCTCGGCTGAAATTTTGCCCTCCGTGGCTTTCGCTCCACTGCCGTCTAAGACGGGAGTATTCCACGATTCAGCGTTCATTTCCCCGCTGGCCAAGGCCTCCAATTGCTGGTCTTCTAAAGTGATGAATTCCTTCATTTCCTCACTCTCTGACTCGATGTTTCTCAAAATAAAGAATGCTCCAGCAGCAAGCCCTACACCTGCAAGCATCACAAGTAGCATGGTATTTGCAGCCAAGTTTCCGCTGGTGTCCTCACTTGGGGTCGCATTGGAATTCCTCTGTTCAGTCGAACAGCCGTCATCACTTACTGGGACATTCGCAGGCGTATCAGGACACACATCGTCTCGGTTGATGACCCCATCTGCGTCATCGTCGAGCAGTTCATTATCAATTTGGGACGAGTTGTCTTCTGGAAGTACGCCGGCTAAATCGCATCCAAGTGCCTCCGATTCATTCACGCCGTCACCGTCAGCATCGGCCAGTAGGAGAGCGGCGGTAGGCGAAACATCATCGACAAGGGGGTTGAGTGCGGTAGATTGAGCCCATGTCACTTCAATGAGGTCAGGGATGCAATCGCCGTCTGTATCCACATTGTTGGCTTGGCTTCCGAATGTGTATTCAACACTGTTGAGCAGCCCGTCACCGTCAGCGTCGTGTTCGCCTTCGAGTATATTGAGTGAAGGTAGTGTGCGGGTTGTACGGTTCAAACCGTTGGCGACTTCCCAGTGGTCTGGTAGGCCGTCGTTGTCCGTGTCGGTGACGTTATCCGTACGGATCCAGTCACGATGCCAGCCAGCCAAAAACGGTGCAGTGACTTCTGAACTACTGAGAATGAGTCCCATTTCACGGTTACGTGTAGGTGCTGAATCGCCCCAATTAATGGATGAAATAAGCACGTGCTCACCGTCAACAATCATGCCTTTGTTATGGAGTTTCGAGACATCATCGTCTTCACTCATGACAATTGCACTGACGTCATATCCGAGCGATGAGTTCCATTCTTCGTTGAACGTATCGACAACATCCTGAATATCTTTGTCGAGGTATGCTCCGTTGAGAATGAGACGGATACGAATATCTTGTTTTGCAGCATCTTCAAGCGCCGTCACAATCGGATTATCACCCCAGCCCCAACTCCATTCGACATCGAGGTACTGCAATGAAAGAAGAATTTCCTCTTCGGCTTGTTCAATCATCCAAACAATGCCATCAACACATGTGTCTGGGCACGTGATGAGTCGACCTGAAACATCGGTCGTCATGGGTTCAGCCAATGTTCCATTGTCGAGCGACTTCAGAGCGTCAAGCGACCATCCAGAAGGTCCCGAATTGGCTGAAACTTGCGATATGTGAGTTCGGCTGAGTGATTCATCGTATGTGAGCTGCTCCAGTACTTGTTCTGCGAGTGCTGCATTTTCAATGAGAACGCCCCACTCAGAGTTTCCTCGGTCACCAGGTGCCGGTTGTGAAGAGCGTTTCCAATTTCCTGAACTCATCCAGACGCTCGTATCATCACGTACAGCGACTTTGCTGTGGATGTATGCATACGGTTCGTCACTTTCTCCGCCAAACCACAATGTTGTGATGCCTGCAGTAGCAAGAAGGCTTGCTACACCGATCTGGTTATTTTTATCATACGAGTTCCACCAATATTCTGCGGTGTTCAACACAACGGTCACTTCCACGCCTCGGTTGTGAGCCTCGATTAAGGCTTGAACCAAGTTTGGTTGCTCGATTTGGTACAGGTGAACATGAAGTGATTGTGATGCATTTTCAATCCATGACAGCAAATCAACAAGGCCGTCTTGCGGTCCAATCAACGGTGTTACGGTGCTGACACCGCTGAACTCTGTTGGTCCACAGAAGGTGCTGGCGCCGAGTCGTCCCCAACGGTGCTGCCAGTCCAGAGCAGTATTACCATCAGGTAAGTTTCCGCAGCCATCACCGCGGTGGTAGACCAAGAGGGAAATGCTGGATACGGGTTCAACGAGACTAATGCCACTCCACCCCATGATTTCAACGGGGCCGTTTCCGTATACCACCGTGTCTGCAAGCATTCCGCTTGGGGTCTTGATATGAAGGGCGGCGCCAGAATCAGGAAGTGTGAATCCATTTGGGCTGAGGGCCGTGTCAAAAGCAACGATGTTTCCA
>JAKMGM010000051.1 GCA_022424925.1 Candidatus Poseidoniaceae archaeon
ATTGAAAAGGGTACGTTGACATGGTTGGATGACGACATGTACAACAACCTCAACACAGGGGTTCTCGAACAATATCTCGAAGAGAAAAACTTGCAGGAATCCTTTGAGGTGTCGCATTGGAGTACGCCAAAGGTGTTCTACGGCATTGCGATTGGAGCCGTCTTTTCAGGTGTCACCGCCTACATCGGTCTCAAACTCGGCTTGGCGATTTCTGCTGCTTGGTATATTGCTTACCTTCTGGGTATGGCGCTCAAATGGTCGCCGTCAGAAGTCAACATTGCAACTTCGGCAACAACCGGTGCCACCCACGCTTCAACGGGTTTTATTTTCACCTTCCCAGCAATTTTCCTGCTCGCTTCTGATCCGAGGTACTTTCTTGCTGACGGACCACTGATAAGTAACGCCGATACGTTCAATTTGGCGTTTGTGGGAATTGTTGCAAGTATGTTTGCTGGTTTCCTCGGCATCATGTACTTCATCATCTTCCGAAGGGTTTGGCTGGTTGAAGACCCTCTGCCGTTGCCGGGTTTTGAGGCAACGCTGAAAATGCTGGATATCGCCTCTGACGTAAATACGGGTGCAGTGGAACACGCTCGTGCCTCACTCAAGACCATCGGATGGTGGACAACCATCACCATGGGTGCCCTCTTCCTGGTCGAGTATCCACTGGTATGGATGAACGGGAAAAAATGGGCGCTGTTGGATTTCTTGGCAGAAAAAGGCCACATTGGGGAATATGGGCTTGCCACGTTCTACTCCAAGGGTAAAATTCACCAACCGAGTGGAATCGACGAAGTCACCGGAGAATCACTCAACTATACACAGTGGTCTCAAGAGACTGCCTGGAACCCATTCGCCTACACCTACATCGGTGTTGCCCTCACTCCCTCGATGTTTGCAATTGGTTGGTTCATGAAGACGCGTGTCGCCTTTTTGGTGAACCTCGGAACATTGGTCGGCTGGTTCTTCCTCGTACCTGCAGTCGTTTACTTCAATTTCCCGATCTACGACGCCACACTTCAAGCCAGTGTACCGATTCAAGATTACGCTGAAGGCGGTTCAGCATCACTGCAAATGATTGCCTTCTCGAAATCAGTGCGTACCATTGCCATCGGTTCCATTGTTGGTGGTGGAATGTTTGGTCTGGCAAAAATGTGGAAGACATTCGTCAACATCTTTGCCGACATCGGTTCCGCATTCAAAGGCGAAGGCAGCCAAGAATACATGGAAGGCAAAGGATGGTATGAATGGCCTCTCAAACACATTCCTGTCTTCATGGGCATCACCTTCCTTGCCATGATTGTCATTTTCACAATTGGCGGCTTTTCGGTTCTTGCCTCGCTGGTTTTCGCAACCGTTTTGATTCTCACAACCTTCCTGCTCGGTGCAATCGCAGTTCGAGTTATGGGCGAAACCGGTATTGAACCCGTTTCGGGAACATCCTTCATCGTTTTACTCATGCTGCTTGGGGTTTTCTTGAACGCACAAGACTTGCTCCAGTTGAATACTCAGGATGCAGTTCTGCTCGGGCTGGTCGGAACGACTGTCTTTGGTTCAGCCATTTCGATGTCCGGTACTGTCATTGGAGACTACAAGAACAGCTTGTATATTGGAAACCGGCCTTATCACATTTCGAAAGGTAACATCATGGGTGTCATTCCCGGTGCCATCATTGGTGCCGGTGTCGCTATCTTCCTGTCAAAGCAACTGGCAGACGGTACCATCGACTTGATGGCGCCTCAAGCCAACGCATTCGCAACGTTCTCGGTCATTTTTGCAGAGCGTGAAGGGGATTTAGTCCTCCTTGCACTTGGCTTCCTCCTTGGAATGTTTGTCGAGTGGGGGACTGGCATGGGTACATCCTTCGGACTCGGAATGTATCTGGATGTGCCGCACACGCTCCCAATGCTCATCGGTGGCTACTCTCGAGACCAGTGGGAAGAAAGGCGCCTCAAGCCGAAAATCGACGCCATCAAAGAAACGGAAGGTGCACCTGCTGCAGAAAAGCAACGAGCGCTCATACTGCTTAGCACATTCATGGTTGCTGCCGGACTGCTGACTGGCGAGGCGTTCTTCGGTACCGAATCGAGTATCCTTTCGTTCCTTGACACACTTGTGTCGGACCCCGATTCCACAAGTTGGTACATCGGACGATTGGTCGGCTTTGTTTCATTGAACGTTTTGATTGGCGGTGGCATCTACTACCTCTTCAAGCGTGCTGGAGTCATTGGCGGAGACAGCGTTGACGCTGTGCTCGAGAATTGAGCGTGAATGTATGACTGCCTCACCCAAGGCACCGTTATGGGTTTGGGGATTGTTGGTTGCTGCTGTTGGCGGCGTTTCAAGTGCTGGAGCACTGTTTCAGCATGTTGATGCCGTACCACCGTTGCTACGTGCCTCTTGGAGATTGCAACTGACATCGCTCGTACTTGCACCCTTTTTCATCTACCAGTGGAGGCAACAAGAATCCCTCATCAAAGAACGAATGTTTGAGAAAAAAACCCTGTTCATTCTCGCCGCGAGCAGTTGTGCTTTAGCCCTTCATTTTGGTGCATGGGTGGCCAGCCTTGATGCAACATCACTGACCCATTCGTTGTTATTTGTCACCGCACACCCACTCATCATCATCGTTGGAATGGCTGTCCTTAGCGCATTTTACATCGGTTTTCGAAAACCCACCCGTCTCGAAATTCTTGGTGCGCTTGTTGGTTTTTCGGGCGCTGCTGTCACACTTCTGGATCAGGGTTCTCAGCAAGGTGGTCATACCGTCACGCTATGGGGCGATTCACTGGCCTTTTTTGGCGCCGTGTTCGTCGTGGGCTACATTGTCAGTGGTCGGATTTTACGCGAATGGATGCCCATTTTCCTCTATGCGTTCCCGGTAACACTTGTCGCTTCCGTGCTGCTTCTACCTGCTTCATGGCTTATGGAACCTGACTTCACATCTTTTGGCGTCGCTGGATGGATGGATGCGGAATACTTTCCCTGGTTCCTTGCCCTCGCTCTGATTGCCGGTTTGCTGGGTCACACGGGTCTCAATACGTGCTTGCGATACATTTCCCCTTTGGTCATTTCCACCAGCGTTACCCTTGAGCCAGTTCTCGGCTCGTTGATTGGCTGGGCTTTCTTTGATGCGGGTGTTCCAGGTCGCTGGACATGGGTCGGAGGACCAATATTGGTGCTTGGCGTCATGATGGTAATCTACGGTGGTGTTGGTGAGGCGAATACGAACCCTCAAACCAAACCTTCGACCGCAGTAGGATGAGTGGAAGGTTATGTCAAACGAAAACGGGTGGATTTTGCTCACCAACGACGACGGCATAGAAGCACCCGGTTTTCGTCTGTTGGTTCAAGCCCTCAACAAGGCAGGCCACAACCTTGTTGCTTTCGCACCTCATGAGAACAACTCCGCAGCAGGTATGCGAATCAACCTCGGAACACCGATGGAACTTCGAAAGCGCGATGATCTAAATGCTCTTTGGGGACTCGATGATGCACACTCGGAAACCAGGTTGTTTGAACTTGAAGGAACACCTTGTGACACGATGATTGTTGCACTCGATGGCGGGCTTGAACATGCCGTTCCCGGCATCCATCCACGACTCGTTGTATCAGGCGTCAATCTCGGTCCGAACATGTCGCAAGATTCCTATCACAGCGGAACTATGGGTGCCGCACGAGAAGCCGGCTTGTACGGAATGCCGGCAATCGCTTCTTCATTCACCTCTTTTGATCCAGAAGGCATGGAAGTCGCCATCAAGGCCACGGTTGAACTGGTTGAAGTAGCGTTGGAGATGTTACCGAACGAGCCGGTTAATCTACGTCGTCCATCTGTCGATGTATCAGCACCACATGTTTCTAGATGGCCGAAGAACCTTGAGAAACCTGCTTGGAAAGAGAACCCGAAGGATGCGCTTCAGACCGCATTCAAACAAGGCGAACTGATGCTGAACCTCAACGTCCCACCTGGTTGGAACGGTGGTGTTTCAACGACACGCCTCGGTATGCGTTGGTACCGTGATGCTGTTGCCTTCAATTCTATAGATGGTGATGATGTGGCGACATTCACGATAGGTGCTGCCTCAATAGACCATTCGCCTGTCGACCAAAGCGACTGTGATGTTGTCAGTGAAGGCGATGCCAGTGTCTCGTGCCTCCCAGTTTGGCCTCAAACCCATCCGTTGGCATTGGATGAACGATTACTGACATGGGCGTTGGAGTCTTGTGAAGGTGGTTATCCTGCTTGGCTTTACGCTTGAGGAAGGTTAAGTTCAATTCCCTCATCCAGTAAAAAATGGCAGATGCCTATGGCCATGTGGCCTTGCAACCAACCATCACCGAGTGACCGCTTGAGCAGATCCGTAGTTGGAACGCTTTCCGGTAGCGGTTTGTCGTCACTTACAATGAATCCAATATCGATTCCTGAAATGCTGAAATTCCCATGCTCGCCTGACGATGTGGAATGCGGTGTGCTCGACATCGGGATGACTGCACCATCTTGCCAAAGTCGCGGTGCGTCGGCTTCGAGGCACACGAGTGTTGTCTCAGTCCATTCTGCAAGGGTATGGTGGACGTCACCACCTCCGTCAAAAATCCCTGATGAGCGTTCGACCCACTGGCCACGGGCAGGAATGGGGTAGTTCAAGACCTTCGCAATCTGGCCTGCAACAGCTCTTTCCTCAGCATGGACACCTTTCAGGCGGGAACCTTGGAACTTGATTCTTCGATGCGGACCTGGGCCACCCATCAAGTGGAGGACAACTTCGGTGTCATGTCGGATGCCGTGGCTGGTGAGCATTGCTGCCATAAGCGCTCGTACCAAGACATCCATTCGACCTGCAGCACCTGCCATATCGTTCAGTGGAAGTTTGCCCTGTGACATCGCTCGTTGTCCAATGAGTGCAAATCGGCGCATCGAATTCCCTCAAGCTCCACGTTCGACAAACGTGCGTATTGCTTCGCACATTTGCTGTTGATTCTCGAGTACAAAATGACTTCCGAATGCGTCGACAAGATAGCCGCGCGGTTTGTCATTTTTTCCGAGGTCTTCGAGTCGGTTCGCCACAACTGCAGTCATCCCCGCTTTCTCTATTTGTGCCGATGCACGGTAAATCAAATCTTTCTGCTTGATGCCTGATTCGAGTTTGAAGCCAATTCTGACTGCATCTTTGCACATCTCTTTCAACGCCTCGATGTGCTTTTCTCCTTCGACTAACTCAATGCTCAACGGGCCTTGTTGGCTTGCTAACTTTCCTTTTGCTGGCTTTGCAACAATGTAGTCGAGAACAGCAGCCGTGTGAATCCATGCATCAATTGCGTCCTTTGCCAGTACCTCCAGTTCTTTGAGCATCGCATCCGGTTGAGGGGTTTTGAGTACAAGAGGGAGCCATTGTGGAGCGGGGACTGATGTTACACCAGCCACACA
>JAKMGM010000099.1 GCA_022424925.1 Candidatus Poseidoniaceae archaeon
ATTCTCTTCGGCTCTCAAACTGGAAACGCTGCAGGTCTCGCTGAGAAAACAGCCAAACTTGCAACAAATTACGGACTTGTTCCGACCGTCTATGACATGGACGGCTTTGATGCAGCAACCCTAGCCAACCACAAGCGAACGCTGATTATCACTTCAACGTGGGGCGAAGGTGAAATGCCAGACAATGCAGAATCTCTCTGGCAATCAGTGAGCAATCAATCACCATCACTTTCCGGCGTTGCTTTCAGTGTATGTGCAATCGGCGACTCCTCGTATGATGAATTCTGCAAGGCAGGTACAGATTGGGACGAGAAATATGTTGCACTCGGCGCCAGCAAGGTGCACATGACACAACTGTGCGATGTTGACTTCGATACACCTTGGAGTCAATGGGTCTCAGAAGCATTACCAATTATCGCATGTGTTGATGAATCGGGTACGCTGCAAGAAGTACTTCTCGATGAGATGCTTGAATACGGCTCTGGCTCCGGCGATGATGTAGTTGAAGGTGATTTCACTCCGGGTGCTGTCATCCAAGAAGACATTTCAATCACCCTTTCCTTGTTCCGCTACTGCCCGCAAGCTGCAGATTCGGGATGGGACACAATTGCTTGTGCAGTTCCGGGCCATGCAACGGTCGAAGATTTACTTGTGGCAGTGCAACAAGATGTCGATGGAAGCCTTGCCTTCCGCCGAGGCAACGGAAATGGCTCTCCAACTTCGGGACTACGGGTCAATGGACGTATTGTCTTGAGTGATTTGGCTCAAGTGAGTGACCTTGTTCTAGAAGGTGGTGTTTTGAAAGTCGAACCATTGCCAGGCTATCCGGTTATCCGAGACCTTGTCGTTGACTACTCCTCATTCGAAACTTCACGCTCGAATGCACAGCCTTGGATGAAAGCAGACCCACGAGACGGTCACACGCTTCTCAACGGAGACCCAATGGGTACGATGGAACCAGCAACTGCCACTACGCTTCATGCGCTTGGCGATGTAGTTTCATACCAACTCCTCCAATCCATGTCGGATACGTTTGCGTACGATTCAGATTACACGGGGCCTGGTGTTCTGTTGCAGCAATGGAACCGATGCGTCGACCCTCGAACTGGCGAAGCGCAACGCAACACAATGATGTCTTCCATCGGTAATGAACACGGCGTTTGGGCAGAAACCGACTTTACTTCAGTTGCTCGCTATGGCTCAGATGGCCGGACAGCCTCGAAAGCACTCAACACTGCACGCAGCCAACTCCTCAACTCAAACAACTATTCAGGACCTCACGGACGTTTAGTGAAGTGGTACGGACGCAGTGTCAAATGGAGCGGTAACGTGAATGAGACAACCCTTTACCGTCAAGTTCTCGGTCCAGTAGGATTGTTGAGCAATATCTTTGATGGTGTATCTGCACGAATGTTCCTTGGTTTCACTCGAACTGGAGCACCTCCTTTCCGCAGCCTTCAAGCACTTTTGGCTCCACCTGCAGGCATTGGTAAGATACCAAACATGATTAACTCAAAAGTTGAAGCACATCACGAAGTGGTGAGTCTGTTCAACGAGATTGACCAGAGGTTCTGAGGTGAAAGCATGGCTGTAAAAATCGCCTACTATCCAGGTAATGCGGCTCGAGCTGCGTCTTCAGAAGTCGAAGATTGCATACAACCGCTTTGCAAGACTCTCGGCATTCAATTGACTGAAATCCCCAAGGCGAGCAGCGATGGTGGAAACATCATCAAGCAATCCTCTCCAAAACTTCAGCATGCCTTGGTGGCCAGAAACTTGGCACTTGCAGAAGTGAAGGGTATGGATGTCCTAACGACGTGCGCAACCAGTCACGGCATCATGTGCGATACGATTGATGAATTTAATCAAGACCGCAGTTTTGCAAACCACGTCAATAACATCGTAGCCAGAACCTCCGGTATCGAATACAATGGAGAAGCTCAATCTCGTCATCTTCTCCACTTTTTGGTCGAAGAGATAGGGTTGGAGAAGGTTCGAGATGCAGTTATCAATCCTCTTCGTATGAATGTTGCAGCCTACTACGGATCCTCCATGCAACGCAGTGGAGCATGCGGTGGAGACGACCCCTTCATGCCCTCCTACATGGAACAACTCATTACTGCTCTAGGCGGTACTCCAGTTGAATACGACCTCAAGTGCCAGAGCGTAGGTGCTCCATCGCTTCTCACCGTCAACAAACCGGTCATGCGGATGACGGCGGCCGTTCTCTCGGATGCAAAATCCAACGGAGCAGATATCCTTGTTTCTGCCTGCACCCTTTCACATGCGAATCTCGATTCGTACCAGTCCAAGGCTGGGAAAGTAGCGCGTAAAGACACTACAATGCCGGTTCTCCATCTCGCTGAAATGGTAGCATTTGCTTTGGGACATTATCCAGACCGGTTTGCACAATTACGAACCCGTGCACTGGTTATCGGCGGTTAATCACTCATGGAGTGTCTCGAATACTGTCAGAGCATTGGCTGCCCCAATGTGCTCACATTGACTCAATTGCTCAACAGATGCACTGAAAACGTTCGATAACGTACTGAATGTTTTGATTATTGACTCGGCTTTCTTGTGACCGATTCCAGGTATTGCTGAAAGCACCTCAATCGACACTTGTGCATTGTGCTCTGTCCAACGGGAGGCGAGTGGAGTTTGCGTATCGTTGTTCATTTCAATAGCTCGTATTTCTGCTAATGCTGCCGAAACGGCGCGTTCAATACTTCGCTCATCATTATGCTGTTCCGCCCTTTCAGAGGCGAGAGAAGCCATTTTTTCGATCATGTCATACTCCCTTTTGGCAGCAGCAACAACGAAGTGAGCAGTTTCTTCCGGACTTTTCGTCATCATTACGGGAATTCCTAAGTCTAAACTTATGTGTGCAAGTACGCCGTGTACTGCATTTGGATGGACAAACTGTCCATGTCCTTCTCCAACCTCAATGAGCAACATTGGTCGAGATGACGAGACAGCCAGCCTGCGGCACTGGTCGAGTAATCTTCCGTTCGTTAGCGATTGAACCAAGTCACGAGCGGTTTTTCTTTCGATAAGAATTCGTTCAGAGATTCGTATATCCCCGACTTTCATTTGTTTGAATTCAACGGTAGCACCAAGGCTTCGTAAGTAAGCAGCAAGTGTTGAAGATGCTTCTCGATGGTCTACGACAACATGAATGGCTTTTTTGTCTGTATGCTGATGCTCGGCAAGAACTGCGGATGCGGCTGCAGCCGAGAGGTTTTCCTGATTTCGATGTGTTTCACCGTTAAGGATTGGTTGTGGCCAGTGGTTTCGAATATCTGGCTTTGGATGTTCGGCCTCAATTGGGGTGCGCTCGGGCGGTGAGAGGAACTGTTCGAGCCCCATCTGCTGGCTGTGCCGCCGCTCAGCAGGCGCAAGAACAGGCGGGCCGCGTTTTTTCGTTGTTTCTGATTCGGTATTGTTTGGTTCTACGGACGATGGCGGCTTGGTTTTCAGCAATCGTTTCTTTTCGATGGCGATGAATTCTGGAACAGTGAC
>JAKMGM010000133.1 GCA_022424925.1 Candidatus Poseidoniaceae archaeon
CCGAAGCGTCGCGCAGGTTGAGGGAACGGTTGGCTCTTGGAACCGATGATCAAAAGTAAACCAACCAGCGATTCAAAGCCAATGAGAACCCATTGGAGTGTCGTGGTCTCAAATGTCAGCATGGGGACTCCTCAATACTCCTAAGATTCCGCACTTCTTGACCCTTTGCTCAAGCCTTATGATATCCACTACCCTTCAAAATCTCTGTTGCCCTGTAGAGTTGTTCCACCAACATCGTGCTTGCCAACTCATGAGGAAATGTAAGCGGTGAAAGTGAAAGTTTGGATGATGGTTCTATATCGGCATCTTTGGGCCAGCCTTCCGCAGGACCTACGGCCAAATGCGTGTCATGGACATCGACATTCCATTGACCCACGGATTTCGAAAACTCGATAGAATCGTTGAGTGTACCGCCTTCATCAAGATAGATAACTGCACCCTTGAGCAGTTTCAGACGGGCAAGATATTCACGGCTAGAAAGTTTGTTTGAATGGTATTCAATCCTGACGCCGCTTTTTTTCAACCGTTGAGCATACATGTCAATCAGTTCTCGATAGGCCTTTTCCTTGGGCGTGCCGTGAAAGTGTGCGGTCACTCTTGCCATATGTTTGCCAACCGGTCCCACTTGATGAAGACCGATGGCATAACCAAACGCTCTTAGGGAAGGGACACAAAGGCAATTCATGGGATGGTGGCCTTTCGGGAAGAAAAGCAAAACAACCCGAGTGCCAGTGAACGACCCACTTTTGAAAGACAATCGAACAATGATTTCTGATTTGAGAGATGCATGTGAATTGAACTTCGATAATCCTGAAGAAGCTCGAAGGCAGATTCGAAGAATGCAGGTTGAATGGACTGAAGCCTCGCGTGAAGGATTGCTGACAGATATCAACAGAAGCGGTCTTGAAGCTCGCGCCTTTCGGTTGCTGACCTGTAGCGACAAAGAATGGATGAAGTGGCTCGATAATCTTGAATTTTGGAAGCCTGGATGGAAACCCGAAGGGACTGACGAGGATTGAAGAAGGGGGGGCGACCGCAATGATTCATGGGTCAAACCCCAACACTCCACATGCTCTACACATGCCCATTTTGTTGGAAGGTGCGCGGGTTAGTCGAATATATCGGCCTCGACGTCGAATATGAGTATGTCAACGGTATGAAAATCAAAAAGGAAGTTGCGTTTGCGAACGGCTGGGGTAAAGTACCCGTATTCACAGATGAAAACGGATCGTTTCACACCGATTCAACCCCTTTGCTCAAACACATCGACGCAACCTACAACGGAGGGAAACTTGCCAGCATTGGGGATGCGAATCGGCAACAAAAATGGCTCGAATGGGCTGACACCAAAATGTCGAAAGCAACCATACCGATTCTCTATGGCAGTATAGGCTCCGCATTTCGAACGACAACCCGTATCTCCAAAATTGAAAAGTTTGGCTTCTTTTCACGCCGGCTTTATGCATGGGCGGGATTTCCTATCATGTGGGGTATTATCGCCCGGAAGCGCGTCAAAAAAGATGGCCGGAGCCCGAAACAATTGTGGCACGACCTCCTTACAGAATTCACCGAAGCTCATGATGCGAAACCGTTTTTCGGTGGTGACGAGCCAGATTTAGTTGACTTCGCTGCATTCGGTTACATGCGTTCAATTTCACCCTTCCCTCAATTCAAACTCCTCGAACAGCACGCCAACGGCATGGCATGGTACAAACGAATGGAAGCAAATGTACAGTAGGTGCTCACATGAGCGTTCAATTTCTCGGATTGGATTTTCATAAAATCGAGGAGGGAAGTACCTACCTTGGAACCGAAAAGGGAGGTTGGGTTTACGCAAGTCAGCGTCCTCGTCACGAAGTGAAATGCCCTGAGTTCTACATCATGAAAAGCGTGCTGAGCCAGGACAACATCAAAACCATTCTCAACCACGATGACGATGCATTCACCCTCGACGGTAAAGGTATCAAGTCCATTTGTGAGCAACTCACGCACCTCATATCGGACGAGACCTTTCTTGAAGGCACCACTAAGCAGTGGGAAGTCCGATGTCCAAGTGAAGGTGAATGGCGAAGAGCACACGATGTTATTGAACTCGAACTTAATCCGAGAAAAATTGAGGTTCTCGCCGACGGTGTCGCCGACAATTATCGCGGTGCGATGATGGACGGACGCCCACGAATGTTCGCGGGTTTGGGCCCCATGGCCAGTCACCGAACGGCGATAGAGACTCACCCTTCACGAGAAGGCGTGACCGCTTTGTCAAGCGCACCAATGGACCGCCCAATAGAAGGATTGGTTCTGCGATTGGTCATCACACCTGTAAGGCCTTTGAAGGGGAAAGTAGTCCCACTCAATGCGGATTTCTTCGCCAATGTTCGGGGTGAATTGTTTTGGACCTCGCTGCTCGGCGTACTTCCTTCGTTTCTCATACCAATTGCGCGTGGTATGGGAAGTTACGCAGTGAACGGATGGGCGAACCTCTTGTTTGGAGGATTATGTGCTGGCTTTGTTACTGGTGCCATCTGGAGGCCACGAAGACCTACTTTGCTGTATGAGGATGTTGAAGAATCAATCATCGGCCGGTGAAACCAATAATTCCCAGTACGAATCTTGTCGAATAGCATCAGCGACGCATATTGCTGCCATGTTGACAATGTGCCGAACGCCGTCCCTGCGTGCCACCAATTGAACCGGCTTATCCATGCCTTCCAAAATTGGTCCAGTCATTTCAGCATCACCTAACTCTTCCAGCAACTTGTAAGCAATATTCGCTGCAGCCAGATTGGGCAGAACCAAAACATTCGCCGGACCGGTGAAGTCCATGAAAGGATATTCTTCTTGAACGTCTGCGTTAAGTGCAGTATCAGCTTGCATTGGTCCGTCAATCACAAGTGAAGGGTCAAGTTGTTTGGCAATGTCAATCGCATCTTCAATACGCTCCGAACGCTGAGCACGGCTTGAGCCAAAATCGGAAAAAGAGAGCATGGCTACCTTTGGTGCAACACCAAATCGTCGTGCTACTTTCGCAGTTTGAACAGCAATTTCGGCAAGGGTTCGACTGTCAGGATAGACGTTGACGGTTGCATCAGCAAGGAAAATAGTCCTTCCTTTGACATTGACCATGTAACACCCGATGACGCAATGTGACTTTTCATCAGGCCCAATGAGTTCCAGTGTCGGGCGTAAAACATCGCCATAATTACGACTCACACCTCCTACGAACCCGTCAGCGTCGCCGTTGATTACCATCTGACTGGCGAAATATGGGCGGGATTTCAAAAGCCGTCGTGCATCTACATTCGTCATTCCTTTCCGACTTCTCTTCTCCATCATCGATTCAGCATAAACACCTTTGCGACGGGGGTCTTTTCTCGGGTCGTACACCTCGTAATCGAAATGCAAACCTAGTTCCTCAATCATCCGGCCAATACGCTCAACCGGTCCCAAAAGAATAGGGTGGCAAATCTTCTGCTCGGCAAGTT
Source organism: Candidatus Poseidoniaceae archaeon (assembly GCA_022424925.1). Taxonomy (GTDB): domain Archaea; phylum Thermoplasmatota; class Poseidoniia; order Poseidoniales; family Poseidoniaceae; genus MGIIa-L1. The sequence continues at coordinate 3,483 of JAKMGM010000133.1, forward strand.
GGGCTGCTGCACGAATCACCTTCTCATGGTCACCTTCTGGAAAGACAATTCGCTTTGATTTGCCACGGACTTGATTGATGACGTGGCGCATAATGGAATACGAAAGGCCGAGACGAGCCTCAAGCTCTTCACGGTACGAAACCATGGAAAAGTCCTCAGGTTGAACCGCAGCAACACCTTCCAAAACGGCGGCTTCGGCAACTGCTGATGCTTCCCAAATCAGTACGCGGCGATCGAACGGTTTCGGAATGATATACTCTGGGCCGTACTGCATCGTTGCTCCGTCGTATGCGGCAGAGATGTAATCCGGCACGGGCTCTTTGGCCAGTGATGCAAGTGCCTTGGTTGCTGCCATTTTCATTCCCTGCGTGATGTCACGAGCGCGAACATCCAATGCACCTCTGAAAATGTACGGGAAACCGAGCACGTTGTTCACTTGGTTCGAATAATCGGAACGCCCAGTTGCGATAATGGCATCGTTTCGAACCTCAAGAATCTCTTCGGGGCTGATTTCTGGTGTCGGATTTGCCAGCGCAAAAATGATTGGCTTTTCAGCCATTGATGCGACCATCTCCTTGCTGACCAGGCCTCCTCGAGAGAGCCCCAACATCACGTCAGCGCCACGCAGTGCGTCAGACAGATCACCCGCTTCTCGCTCATGCGCAAACGGTGCTTTGTATTCGTTCAATTCACCTGCCTCAAGGCGCGCTTTGGTCACTATACCCTTACTGTCAACCATCGAGATGTTTTCACGACTTACGCCGATGGCAACGTAATGGTTGGCACATGCTATTGCACTCGCCCCTGCTCCAATCACAACGACTTTGACCGTGGCGAGTTCTTTTTCTTGAAGTTCAACTGCGTTGAGGAGTGCTGCGGCTGAAATGATTGCTGTGCCGTGTTGATCGTCGTGCATGACGGGTATGTCGGTTGATTCTGCAATTCTTCGCTCAATTTCAAAACATTCCGGAGCCTTGATGTCCTCAAGATTGATTCCGCCAAACGTCTTTGAGATATTGACGACCGTTTCGATGAACGATTCGGGGTCTTCAGTATCGACTTCGATATCAAACACGTCAATGTCTGCGAATGTTTTGAGCAGAAGTCCTTTGCCCTCCATCACTGGCTTGCTCGCGAGTGCCCCGATATTTCCAAGCCCGAGAACAGCCGTACCGTTGGAGATTACAGCCACGAGGTTCCCCTTTGACGTATACCTATACGCGTCTTCAGGGCGTTCAGCAATATCCAAACATGGATAGGCGACACCGGGTGAATACGCTAAACTCAATTCATATGCAGTGGAGTGGGGTTTTGTAGGGACGACTTTGATTTTTCCACGCGGTTCTGTTTCGTGGTATTCCAACGCTTCTTTCCTGAGCATGCGCTCTTTTTTGTCGCGATTCATAGCAATCAATCTTAAACGAAACAGGTCTTAGGTTTGAGTGTTGCGTGAAACATGGCTCTACAACACAGTTTCACGGGTAGTATTTCTCATCTCACCAGGGGTTATTTTAGTTCAACACTCGAAACAAAAAGGTGGAAAACAGTGCAAAAACCGTAGCAAAGCACCTTCTTTTTCGAATAGAGAGAAGAGATTCAATGACTCGTTTAGGGGGCGCGTTCAAATACCCTCAAACCCGGAGTAAGAGCATGAGAAGGACTGCGAGCGCAAGTACCCCCCAGCGCGACGCTCGAAGGGCGCTCTTGTTGGTGTCGATTATGCTGCTTGCTTCCGCAGCTCCAATCCTCACATTACCCGGCGTTTCAGCACACCAATCCGCTTCTGATACGATATGGCCTCAGGAAGGCAGTAACGATACAGGATGGGTGCAATTGGATGCCATCGGAGCGAATGGGGTCACAGGTGCGCAGGCCAGCGCTTCTTGGACGCTCGAATTTGCACCGGGTGCTGAACTATCCAATGTCTCGTTCCAAGTCCGTGTCAACGGTAGCGATGGGTTGATGATCGAAGAACCGATGCTTGTTGCGAGCGATGTTGGTGTCAATCTCTTGGATTGGCGAGGACTCGGTATGCTTGGCTCCCACGACAGTTTCACTGGACCTAACCCCTACTCTGGACGGCTCAGTCCGAACAGCGATTCGGGGGCAACATGGACGTTACCTTCAGATGCAGAAATCACCGAACTCATCATCGAAGCGCTCACGCCGGTCGACCCCGTTGTCGCATTGGCACCGCTTGAACTTACAATCTCCGCAGCGGCGATACATCCCGATGACGGCCGAATGTATCTCGCGATCGAGGAATCCCTCATGACATTGGATTATTCGAACGACCCGATTATTATCGACATCATGGAAATGAATTCACCTATTTTGGATATCGTCATTGATACGGCAAACAATGTGTTCCACCTTCTTACCGAGGATGACGGATTCTTTGCTTATTCATTGAAGGACACCAGTGAACAAACAGGATTGCCATCGCTTGGCACAACTCAGCCAAATTTCGATACGTTCGTCATCGCTTCCGATGGTTTTGTCTACGCTGCTAATGAAAACGGCATCGCAAAATGGAACGGATTAAGTTGGAGTTCTCCAATGACAAAAACCAGTCCCGGAAAGGCAAATTCAATTTTAGAAGTGGACAATGTTCTCTATGTATCGTTCGAAGATGAAGGGGTAGTTCGATGGGATTTGAGTTCCAGTACTGCGCTCTCGACGTGGTCTACTGCCAATGCCCTTCACTCTGACGACATCACTGAAATGATGATTTCAGGTAATCAAATACTCTTCGCATCGCAAGACAATGGATTAGCCCGCTATGACTGGAGTTCCGGATTTTGGCTCTCGACATGGAACAACGGAAACTGGCTTGCAAGCAATACAATCAACGGGATGGCAAGATCTGGAGCAGACCTGTTTGTACTCAGCGGCGACACACTCCACATCTACGATACGGCGGTCGGCGTCTTCACAGGCTCACAACCGATTTCCAACTTTGGGCTAACTGGCGACGGAGTTGACCTGTTGGTATGGCCGTCGATTGGCGACCGTTCCCCATCTTCAGAACTGTTGCTACTCGGCAACGGTTTCGGTTCTTTTGCTGAATTATCCGCATCGCCAACCTTGACGCAAATCGGCACGCTGCTGATTGGTAGCGGCCCCACATCATCGAGCATGCAGGATGCTACCGAATTGAACGACGTGGTATTTGTGGCGGCAGATGAGTGGATGAATCGTTTTGATGCACAGTCATCACGATGGCTTCAGCCAGTTTATCTGGGTACCTCCGTGAATCAATTGATGAACGATGGTTCTCATGTGTTCATCGCTTCAGAAAGCGGACTGCACATGATGCACAGCAATGGAACGCTGCTCCAAACTTGGGATACAGCGAACACCAATCTCAGCCAGAGTGAAGTCATTCGGGTCGATTCTGACGGTACTCGGGCAGTGGCCATCACCGGAACAGGGGATTTGTTAACGGTTGACTTGAGTGGTGCAGTCGCACCTACTGTGCAACAATATGACACCCCCGCTGTCGACGTTGTTCTCTTCAGTAATACGGTTCATCTTGCAACCGATACCAGCGGTGTGCTGCGTTATGACCTCTCAAACAACACTTGGCTTACCCCTTGGATTTCTACGGGCGTCAACGGTGCTGATAACGTTCCAGTTGCAGTCACCGGAGATATCCTCTACTTTGGCATACCCGGCTATGGTGTTGCGCGCAAAGACCTGTCCACCGGCGAATTGATGACGCCTCTGGTGGTGAGTTCGCAAACAACGAGCCCTTCAACCGGCGTACTCCCAAGCGACACAATCTATGCCTTGGAGGCAGACGGAAGTAACCTCTACATTGGCACATCGGGCGGTGCTATCGAATGGGATGGTGCAAGCTCATCTTCGTTCCAAACCGGACGACAATGGGATACACGTCCACAACAATACTTCGACTTCACAGTTACTGGAGGTGACGTCTATGCTGGAACCAACATCGGCGTGTGCAAATGGCCTACCAACCAAATTTCGTCAACAGACCCAGATTGTTTGAACGTCTACGACGGCATGCCGAACTGGGCAACATATTCGGTAGAAGCTGACAGTTACGGGTATATTTTCGGTGGAACGACTTCGGGTGTTGGAATCATCACAACATCTCCTTACGATGTCATCGGAGAGTGGGAAGCCGGAGAACAAACGGACAATGCGCCCGTAGAAGTCATCGACGACATCGCCTACATTGGACTCAATGGAATTGGTATTGCCCGGTACGACATGCCCAACAATGCTTGGTTATCGGTTTGGACTGAAGACAATGTTCTCGACAACGGAAATCAAGATGTTACGGCACTCATTGCAGACATTAATCCGGGCAACATATGGATCGGAGGCGATGATGGGCTCCAATTACTCAACACAACAACCGGTGCTGAAGTTTTTGATATTGAAAAGAATTCAAATCTTTACGGTGACGGAAACGGGGAAAACGGCGATCCATTCGACCTTCGAATCTACAACGACGTCATGTACTATCACACCGGTTCAAGTGATGTATTCAGACTCGACATTGCTAATTATTCGGTGCTCAGCGAACTTGCCGTCGATGCTCAAGTGAACGAGAACAACGGCATTATCAATGGGTTGAACATTATCGGAGACATCCTCATGGCGAGCGTTTCCTCAAATCAATGGTGGCAATCGGATGGGTCAGGTGGAATCGCTCAGTGGAACATTTCGAACGGCTCATGGGGTCAAAGTATACTCCCTATCGGCCAAGTTGACCGGGTGACAGCATATCAGTCATCGACAGGAAACATGTGGGTAGCTTGGGGCGAGAGTAATCTGGAACTCATGGCCGCAAATGGAACTTCGATGGGCATGTGGGACGAAAGTGATTTCAATTTCCCAATCCGTGAAATCGTTGAATACAATGGTGAGGTTTTGTTCGCAACCGAAGATGGAGTCGCTCGATACAACGAGACTTCCAACCAATGGCTCTCTCTTTGGGAAGAAGGAAATGGCTTGCCAAACAATGCAGGTTCACGAATCTATGAGTTGTGGACCGATGGTACGAACTTGGTTGTTGGTGGCGGTGATGTCAGTGGCTTTGGTCAGTTCCAGGGCGGTTCTGTATCCCATTGGGATGGAACAACATGGAACCAATATTCGCTAGGACAAAGCGGTACACCAAACGGTTACCCAATCTCGATGGCGGAATGTGCGGGTCTCTTGCACATCGGTATCTATGCCAACAACGGCGGTGTAGCCCGGTTCGATATGGCTAACGACACGTTCGTGGGCTCATTTACGGCTTCCGTATTGGATGAAGGTGAGGTGGCTGGCGTCGCATGTGACGCTACAAATACACTCTATGTTGGATTCTATCAAGACCAGGCAGATATCAACAAATACAGCTACGCGACCAATTCATGGCTCACATCCATCACCACTGCAACCAACAATATCCCGAGTGACAGAATATGGTGGGACGCCATGGACTACGCAAATGGACAACTCGTGCTCGGACACGGTCTTGGAACTTCGGGTGACAACATCATTGGTGGCGGCTACACGATTATCGCAACTTCCGGAAACTCAAATGCTCAAGCGAGCATTAACGGAGCGGGTTCGTCAGTCACTTCATTCCAATGGGTCAACAACCAGTGGTTGGTCGGACAAGCTGGAGGCTCGTCCGGCTTCAGCAAGGTGCAAATGATTAGTTCCCTCGGTCAAAGCACTGTTGCCTCTCTACCTGGACTGGTGAGCGGTCAAGTAACGACCATGACTGGAAACGCAACACACATTTGGATGACAACTGCTGGGACAAACCAAGCATTTGGACAATCCAGTGGCGCAGGATTGCTGCAAGGTGAACGGCAAACTGATGGGACGATGCTGTGGCAAGAGGGATGGACGATGGCTGCAAACAGCCAAGCACAAGACGCCGAACTAATCGGTACCGACCTTTACATTACAACAACACCTACAGGCATGTACAAACTTGATACGTTGACAGGTATTCTCACCCGAATAAACGGAGGACTGCACAGTTATCAGGACGGAATGGTTCTCGACGGAACAACACTCGTCATTGGCCTAATGGGCAGCGGTGGGTCGGCTCCTGGAGTCCAACTTTATGACCTGCAGACTGGTTTTGGGATCGGTAAACTGATTGTTGGACTGCCTTCAAACGCTATCAATAATTTCTCAGCGACTTCAGATGTACTCTATATCGCTACTAACGTTTGTTTAGGACTATGGAACTAGATC